>NZ_JBFUEG010000004.1:0-470969 GCF_056404315.1 Mesorhizobium sp. P2_D6
GTCCAAGCCATTTGTAGCCGGTCTTGCGTGAGATCTCGTGGGCCGCACAAAGCGCCACCATCGTCTCATCTCCAGAAAGACACTCCACAACAAACCGAAGCCGCTCGTCCATGATGCCAGTCTCTCGCCAAACCATCGCCGGTTCCTCCGGCGGACAAGAAAACTGTCACCCATGCTATCGGTCCATTCTGTTACCTATCTATCCGGTTCGGACACAGCCTTTTTCTCCCCGTCACTATACGGGGAGAAGGGACTAACCGTGCTATCAAAGCCCATCCAGCGGGAACTTCAGATACCGCCTTCCATTGGCTTCCGGCTCGGGCAGCCGTCCGCCGTTCATGTTGATCTGCAGCGCATGCAGGATCAGCCGCGGCATCGGCAATGTCTTGTCGCGTCCCTCACGCAAGGCGACGAATTCGGCCTCGGTGTGCGCCGCAACCAGGTGGATATTCTTCTCCCTCTGCTCCGCCACCGTGCTTTCCCAACGCGGCTCGCGGCCACCCTCCTGGTAGTCGTGGCCGACGAACACGCGCGTTTCGTCCGGCAGTGCCAGGATATCCTGGATCGATCGCCACAGCCGCGCCGCGCTGCCACCAGGAAAGTCTGCCCTTGCCGAGCCGCTATCCGGCATGAACAGCGTATCGTGGATGAAGGCGGCGTCACCTATGACATAGGTGATTGAGGCGAGCGTATGTCCCGGCGAGAGCAGCACCTTGACCGGAAGGCTGCCGATCAGGAACGTTTCGCCTTCCCCAAACAGCCGGTCCCACTGCGACCCGTCGGCGGGAAAATCGGGCCAGTTGTAGATCGCCTTCCACAGTTTCTGGACCTCGACGATCCTGTCGCCGATCGCCGTCGGCGCTCCGGTCTTCTCATGAAGATAACGTGCCGCCGAGAAATGATCGGCATGCGGATGGGTATCCAGGATCCATTCGAGTTCCAGTCCGTTTGCCCGGATGAAATCCAGCAAGGCATCGGCGCTTTTCGTCGCCGTCGCGCCGGACCTTTCGTCGAAATCGAGGATCGGGTCGATGATGGCGCAGCGCTTCGTCGCCGGATCGGCGACGACATACTGTATGGCTCCGGTCGGCTTGTCGTAGAAGCCGCTGACCAGCGGCTTGGCCAAAGCTGCGTCCAATTTCCGGCCCCCTGCCCCTCGCTCCGGCAGGAATGATTTTCTCTGCCGGAATGAACCAGGAGCATGGTCATCCAGCAAGGCGCACCCGTCAAGCACACCCTGCCACAACAGGACAAAAATCGATAACGCCCGGGTCGAGAAAACCTAGGCGGACGGCTGCTTAGTCTTCCTGAGATAGGGCAGGATCGTGTCAAAAGCACCGAAGCGCTTGATCGCATCCTCGTTGGAGACGGCAGCTGTGATGATGACGTCCTCGCCCTGCTTCCAGTTCGCTGGCGTCGCCACCTGGTGCTTGGCGGTCAGTTGCATGGAATCGACGGCGCGCAGGATCTCGTCGAAGTTGCGGCCGGTGGTCATCGGATAGGTCAGCACCAGCTTGATCTTCTTGTCCGGTCCGATGACGTAGACCGAGCGCACCGTGGCGTTGTCGGCCGGCGTGCGGCCTTCCGACGTCTCGCCGGCGCCCGCCGGCAGCATGTCATAGAGCTTGGCTACTTTGAGGTCCTTGTCGCCGATCAGCGGGTAGTTCACCGTCTGGCCGGTCGCCGTCTTGATGTCGGCCTGCCACTTGTCGTGGCTCGCAACGGGATCGACAGAAATGCCGATAACTTTGACGTTGCGCTTTTTGAACTCGCCCTCAAGCCCGGCCATCGTGCCGAGCTCGGTCGTGCAGACCGGGGTGAAGTTCTTCGGGTGGCTGAACAGGATCGCCCAGCCGTCGCCGATCCAGTCATGGAAATTGATCGTCCCTTGTGTTGTTTCGGCGGTGAAGTCGGGCGCGATGTCGTTGATACGAAGGCTCATGGCACATTTCCCCTGCAACAGATTTCGTTAGGAGCGGCACCAAGGCGGCGTCCACGCTCCGGCATTGCCGCATCTTAGCGCATAAATTGCGGCTGTGAGATAATAGGAAACTCTTGTCGGCGGCGGAACGAGCACTTTCGTGCTACGGACCCAACGTTAGGCCCGACAATCTTTCGTTTCTGCGAGAAAAGGGTGCGCTCAGGCCTTGTTGACCGCCAGCGACGTGGCCAGGTCTTCCATGCGCTGGGCGAGCGCGCCAAGCGCGCTGGTCAGCACGGTGTCGTTCTTGTCGGCCTTGGTCAGCGCCTCGTCGCGCGTCTTGCGCAGCGTCTGCACCTCGGTCTCCATGCCCTTGACACGCTTCTGCAGCTCCGACAGCTCGTCCATCACCATGATGCCGGCCATCACGGTCAGCCGCTGGTCGCCGATTTCGCCGAACGAATCCTTGAGATGCGAGACATAACGGTCGAAGCGTTCGGCCAGGTCGATCAGATGCTCTTCCTGACCCTCGTCGCAAGCCATGCGGTACTGCTTGCCGTCGATGGAAACCGTGACCTGTGCCATGGCCTGCAGCTCCTATCTGTCCAGCACCGCGCGGATGGTTTCCATGGCGGTCACCAGGCGGCGCGACACTTCCTTGTTGGCATCTTCCAGCCTTTCGGCGCGGGCTTCGGAATTGTCGAGTTCCTGCGCCAGCCGGGAACGGTCGGCGTTCATGCGCTGCACTTCAGCCTCGGCTTCGGAATAGTCGCGCTCGTGCTCGAGCTTGGCCGCGACGGCGTTTTCCAGCCCCTCGATGGCCTTGCCCAGCCTGTGGATGACTTCCTTGAGTGTGGTTTCCCCGGTCATGGCCTTCGTCCTGTGCCCTGCCCATCACCGAATCGCTCGCGTTCAGAACGCGTTATCTCGGAAACATTAGGCACCGGGTGAAGGCAACGTCAACAAAGCTCTCGCGACTGTCCCCTGCTAACGCTAATGTGGGCCTGCCGCCGGCATCACAAGACCGGCAAATGTGCAGCCGATTTGTTGACTAAAAGCCCGCGCCTGCTATGTGTCGCGCACCCTTTCCAGGGCTCTGCCAAGCCCACAAATCCCCACCCCGGAGGTACCATGACGTCGCGTGAACAACATGACCGGATGGCCAATGCGATCCGTTTTCTCGCCATGGACGCTGTCGAAAAGGCCCAGTCCGGCCATCCAGGCTTACCCATGGGTTGCGCCGACATCGCCACGGTGCTGTTCACGAAGTTCCTGAAATACGATCCGAAGAACCCCCATTGGCCCGACCGCGACCGCTTCATCCTGTCGGCCGGCCACGGTTCGATGCTGCTCTATTCGCTGCTGCACCTGACGGGCTACGAGGACATGACGATCGACCAGATTAAGCATTTCCGCCAGCTCGGCTCGAAGACCGCCGGCCATCCCGAATACGGCCACGCCACCGGCATCGAGACGACGACCGGCCCGCTCGGCCAGGGCCTCGCCAATTCGGTCGGCTTCGCGCTCGGTGAGCGCATCATGAACGCCGCTTTCGGCAACGACCTCGTCGACCACTACACCTACGTTCTGGCTGGTGACGGCTGCCTGATGGAAGGCGTTTCGCAGGAAGCCATCGCGCTTGCCGGCCACCTCAAGCTCAACAAGCTGATCGTCTTCTGGGACAACAACAACATCTCGATCGACGGCCCGGTCTCGCTCGCCGACAACACCGACCAGGTCGCTCGCTTCCAGGCTTCGGGCTGGAACGCCAGCCACATTGACGGCACCGACCCGGAAGCGATCGCCTATGCCATCGAAACCGCCCGCCATTCCGACAAGCCGACGATGATCGCCTGCAAGACGACCATCGGCTTCGGCGCCCCGACCAAGGCCGGCACCAACAAGGCGCACGGCTCACCGCTCGGCGCCGACGAAATCGCCGGTGCGCGCAAATTCTTCAACTGGGACTCGCCGCCCTTCGAGATTCCGGCCGACATCCTCGACGCCTGGCGCACCGCAGGCAAAGCCGGCGCCAAGCCGCGCACCGACTGGGAAGGCCGCCTTGCCAAGGCCAAGCCCGAGCTGAAGGCCGAGTTCGAGCGCCGCCTCGCCGGCAAGCTGCCGTCGAACTTCGACGCCGTCATCGCCGACTACAAGAAGAAGCTGTCGGTCGACAAGCCGAAGGTCGCCACCCGCAAATCGTCCGAGATGGCGCTGGAAGTCATCAACGGCGCCGTGCCCGAAACCATCGGCGGCTCCGCCGACCTAACCGGCTCCAACAACACCAAGACCAGCCAGACCAAGAACATCACGCCGGACGACTACGGCCAGCGTTATGTCCACTACGGCATCCGCGAACATGGCATGGCCGCCGCGCTAAACGGCCTGACGCTGCATGGCGGCCTCATCGCCTATGGCGGCACCTTCATGTGCTTCTCCGACTACGCCCGCCCGTCGATGCGGCTGGCGTCGCTGATGGGCATCCGCTCGATCTTCGTCATGACCCATGATTCCATTGGTCTCGGCGAAGACGGCCCGACCCACCAGCCGGTCGAGCATCTGGCGGCGCTGCGCGCCATCCCCAACCACAATGTCTTCCGTCCGGCCGACGCGGTGGAAACAGCCGAATGCTGGCAGATTGCCATTGAGACGGAAAAGACGCCGTCGACCCTGGCCCTGACCCGCCAGAACCTGCCGACGGTGCGCACCGAATACTCGGCCAAGAACCTGAGCAGCCAGGGCGCCTATGAACTGGCCGCGGCCAGTGGTGACGCCGCGGTGACGATCTTCGCCACCGGCTCCGAGGTCGAGGTCGCTCTTGGCGCCCGCGACCTGCTTGAAAAGCACGGCCATCCGACCCGCGTCGTCTCGGTGCCTTGCTTCGAACTGTTCGACCAGCAGAGCGACGCCTACCGCAAGAAGACCATCGGCGACGCGCCGATCAAGATGGCGATCGAGGCCGGCATCCGCCAGGGCTGGGATCACCTGATCGGGTCCGACGGCATCTTCGTCGGCATGCACGGCTTCGGCGCCTCCGGCACCATCGAACAGCTCTACCCGCATTTCGGCATCACCGCCGAAGCTGCGGCCAAGGCGGCGGAAGCCCGCCTGCACGCCAAGTAGTAAAGGATCGGTCCCACGAGCCACTAAGGCGGTTTCGTGGGGCTGGACCAACCTAATCGATTTAAATTCGGCCTTCTGCGGCTGGATTCTTGTGCCATCCGCCGCTATGAAGCTGCGGACCCATCTGCCGCCTTTCGAGCTCCCAGGGAGAGTAAAATGACCGTCAGAGTTGCCATCAACGGATTTGGCCGCATCGGCCGCAACATCCTGCGTGCCATCCATGAATCCGGCCGCAAGGATATCGACGTCGTCGCCGTCAACGATCTCGGCCCGGTCGAGACCAACGCCCATCTGCTGCGCTATGACAGCGTCCATGGTCGCTTCCCGCACGAAGTGAGCGTCGATGGCGACCAGATCACCGTCGGCAAGGAAAAATTCAAGGTCACCGCAATCAAGGACCCGGCGCAGTTGCCGTGGAAGGATCTAGGCGTCGACATCGCACTCGAATGCACCGGCATCTTCACCGCCCGCGACAAAGCCGCGGCGCATCTGACCGCCGGCGCCAAGCGCGTCGTCGTCTCGGCGCCGGCCGAAGGTGCTGACCTCACCGTGGTCTACGGCATCAATCACGACAAGCTGACCAAGGACCACATCGTCATCTCGAACGCGTCCTGCACCACCAATTGCCTCGCGCCGCTGGCAGCCGTCCTGCACGAGGCCGTCGGCATCGAAAAGGGCATGATGACGACGATCCACTCCTACACAGGCGACCAGCCGACGCTGGACACCATGCACAAGGACCTCTACCGCGCTCGCGCCGCCGCACTGTCGCAGATCCCGACCTCGACCGGTGCGGCCAAGGCGATCGGTCTGGTGCTGCCCGACCTCAAGGGCAAGCTCGACGGCATCTCGATCCGCGTGCCGACCCCGAACGTCTCGGTCGTCGACTTCAAGTTCATCGCCAAGCGCGCCACCACCGTGCAGGAAATCAACGAAGCGGTGATCGCTGCTTCCAACGGCAAGCTCAAGGGCATTTTGGGCGTCACCCATCACCCGAATGTGTCGATCGACTTCAACCACGATCCGCGTTCCTCGATCATGGCGCTCGACCAGACCAAGGTCATGGACGGCAACTTCGTTTCGGTGCTGTCCTGGTACGACAATGAGTGGGGCTTCTCCAACCGCATGGCCGACACCTCTGTCGCCTTCGGCAAGACCATCGCCTGAACACAAACATCGTCTCACAGCTTTGAACGCCCGGCTTTGTCCGGGCGTTTTTCGTCGGAGCGCGTGGCTAGTCGGCCCGACCGGCCAAAATGCACGAAAATCAGCGGCATAGGGCAAAAAACCACCCTCCCGCCTTGCACTGGCCATGCCTTCGCCCCACTCTCCCGTAAATCGGGAGAAAGAGGAATTCGAGGGGCAAGTCACGGATGGAGCATGCGATCTATCTCGTCACGCTGGTCGGCACAGCGCTCGTCGTCGCCGCCGCGTTTTCGAGCCTGATCGCCTTCCGCTTCGGCGCCCCTCTGCTGCTTCTGTTCCTCTGCATCGGTCTTGCCACCGGCACTGATGGTCTCGGCATCGAATTCGACAATGCGCGCGTGGCTTATTTTGCCGGCTCACTGGCGCTGGCCGTCATCCTGTTCGATTCCGGTTTCGGCACCCCGCTCAATGCGCTTCGCCAGGCCGCCGGGCCGGCACTGTCGCTGGCGACCTTCGGCGTGCTTATCACCACCGGCCTGTTCGGCGCTGCCGCCTATTATCTGCTCGACCTCAGTTGGCTGGAATCCTTCCTGCTCGGTGCCGCTGTCGCCTCGACCGACGCGGCCGCGGTGTTTTTCCTGCTGCGCGCTGGCGAAATCAATTTACGCGAGCGCGTACGCGCCACGCTGGAAGTCGAATCCGGCACCAACGACCCGATCGCCATCTTCCTGACCATCACCCTGGTCGAGGTCATCGCCGCCCACGCCAATCCCGAGACCCATGTGCTGGTCACCGATCTGTTCCTCGGCTTCGTGCTCAATATGGGCCTCGGCGCCATTGTCGGTGTGCTTGGCGGCCTTGCCATCGTACGCCTCGTCGACCGGCTCAATCTCGACCACGGCCTGCTGCCGATCTTCGTGCTGACCTTATCGCTGATGGTGTTCGCCGCGGCCGGCGCCATCGGCGGCTCCGGCTTCCTGGCGGTCTATCTCGCCGGTCTGATTGCCGGCAATTCCGACATCCGCGCCGTCACCATCCTCAAGCGCTTCCAGGACGGCATGTCGTGGCTGGCGCAGATCATCATGTTCCTGATCCTCGGCCTGTTCGCGACGCCCTCCCAGTTCCCGGCCATCATGCTGCCGGCGATCGCGCTTGGCCTGTTCCTGATGTTTGTCGCCCGCCCGGTCGCAGTCTGGCTCTGCCTGATCCCGTTCCGCCTGCCGCGCCCCGAGGTCGCCTTCGTGTCCTGGGTCGGCCTGCGCGGCGCAGTGTCCATCCTGCTCGCCATCACCCCGCTGCTCGGCGGGCTTGAGAACGGCCGCGTCATCTTCAACACCGCCTTCATCATCGTGCTGGTCTCGCTGGTGGTGCAGGGCTGGACGGTCGGGCCGCTGGCACGCCGCCTCGGCCTGATCGTGCCGGCGAGGCTCGGTCCGCTGGACAAGGTCGAGCTCGAACTGCCGGGCTCGGCCCATCACGAGCTTCTCG
This sequence comes from Mesorhizobium sp. P2_D6, assembly GCF_056404315.1. Lineage (NCBI taxonomy): Bacteria > Pseudomonadati > Pseudomonadota > Alphaproteobacteria > Hyphomicrobiales > Phyllobacteriaceae > Mesorhizobium > Mesorhizobium sp. P2_D6. The sequence continues at coordinate 7,679 of NZ_JBFUEG010000004.1, forward strand.
CCTACCGCGTCGCGCCCGGCAGCCCGGTGGCGCGCGGCGAGCGCATCCCGCGCTGGGCCAGGCCCTCCCTGGTGCTGCGCGACGGCCGCTCGATGCGCTTCCAGGACATGGGCCGGCTCGCCGCCGGCGACCAGGTCTATATCTTCGTGCCTGACCGCTATCCGCGCCTGCTCGACAAGCTGTTCGCCAGCCGCGCCGTGGTCGACCCTGAGGATGCCGATTTCTTCGGCGCCTTCGCCGTCGATCCGGCGCGCTCCGCCGCCGAGTTGGAAGCAGCCTACACGCCGGGCCTGACCGAAGCCGAGCAGAAGCTCACCGTCGGCGCGCTGGTGACGGCAAGGCTCGGCGGCCACGCCGAATATGCCGACCGGGTGCTGATCGGGCCGATCGAGCTGATCGTCCGCGACGTCGACGACAAGGGTAAGATCACAGGCCTCGGACTGTCCTTCGAGCCGACCGCGCCGGTGGCGCGGGTGCCGGTGTTCCTCAGCGCCGGCGAGATCGGCGACCGCGTCTCCGCCTTCATCCGCAACTGGCGCAAGCCGACGGAAACGGCAGAGGCGCGGGCTGACGAGAAGCCGGCACCGGAGCCGGAAAAGGCAACGACGGAGAGCTGACAAGGCAACCGTCCGCGCCGCCCCTCATCCCCTGCCGGCACCTTCTCCCCGTATAGTGACGGGGAGAAGGGAACAAGCCGCAGGCTTGGCGCCCACTCTGCAATGCAGGCGATTGGCAAAACCATCGATGACAGCGACCTTTCTCCCCGTCACTATACGGGGAGAAATGCCCGGCAGGGCAATGAGGGGCGGCGCTGACCGAACGAAAGTTCGTCCCATCTTTACTAATGCCGTACTAATGCCGTCGCCTCAAAATTTGTTTCCCGCCCAAGCTCAAGCCTTGCATCGTCATTGATGCGAGGTATGGTCCCGGCGATTTTCACGGAAAGGAACCAGCATGGCCGCCTTCAAGACACTCGACGATATCGGCAATATCAGCGGCAAGCGCGTGCTGGTGCGGGTCGACCTCAATGTGCCCGTCGCCGACGGCAAGGTCACCGACGCCACCCGCATCGAACGCATTGCGCCGACCATCGCCGAGCTGTCCGGCAAGGGCGCCAAGGTCATCCTGCTCGCCCATTTCGGCCGGCCGAAGGACGGTCCCTCGCCCGAATTCTCGCTGGAGCCGATCGCCAAGGCCACAGCCGAGGTGCTCGGCCGTCCCGTTGGCTTTGCCTCGGATTGCGTTGGCGACACGGCGGGAAGTGCAGTCGCCGCCATGAACAAGGGCGACGTGCTGCTGCTCGAAAACACTCGCTTCTACAAGACCGAGGAAAAGAACGACCCGGCCTTCACCGAAAGGCTTGCCGCCAATGGCGACATTTTCGTCAACGACGCCTTTTCGGCCGCGCACCGGGCGCACTCCTCGACCGAAGGCCTGGCGCGGCTGTTGCCTGCCTATGCCGGCCGCACCATGCAGGCCGAACTCGAGGCACTGGAGAAAGGTCTGGGCAATCCGGTCCGCCCTGTCGTTGCCATTGTCGGCGGCGCCAAGGTGTCGACCAAGATCGACCTGTTGATGAACCTGGTGAAGAAGGTCGACGCGTTGGTGATCGGCGGCGGCATGGCCAACACCTTCCTTGCCGCGCGCGGCACCGCTGTCGGCAAGTCGCTGTGCGAGCACGACCTTGCCCCGACCGCCAAGCAGATCATGATTGAGGCTGCCGAAGCCGGCTGCGCCATCATCCTGCCGGTCGACGGCGTCGTCGCCAAGGAATTCAAGGCGGGCGCGGCCTGCGAGACCGTCGCCATCTCGGACGTGCCGGCCGACGGCATGATCCTCGATGTCGGCGAAAAGACCGTGAAGGCGATCGGCGAATGGATCGACCGCGCCGCGACGCTGGTCTGGAACGGCCCGCTCGGCGCCTTTGAGATCGAACCTTTCGACCATGCGACGGTGGCAGCGGCAAAGCATGCGGCGGCCCGCACCGCGGCCGGCAAGCTGGTCTCGGTCGCCGGTGGCGGCGATACGGTGGCCGCACTCAACCATGCCGGCGTCGCCGACGACTTCACCTATGTCTCGACCGCCGGCGGTGCCTTCCTGGAATGGATGGAAGGCAAGCCACTTCCCGGCGTGGATGTGCTGAAAAAGCCGGCCTGACCGGAACGACGGCGCCAAATGACGCGCCGGGAACTTTCAATCGATTCGAGCTTCCCGATGCCATTCCTTTGGCGGTAGACTTCCGTTAAGCGCGGAACAGACCCCTTCAGGAGAAGCAAAATGAGCGAACGTCTCGAAGACATTGCCGCCGCGATCGTGGGCGGTGGCAAGGGCCTGCTGGCCGCCGATGAAAGCTCCGGCACCATCAAGAAGCGCTTCGACGTCATCGGCGTCGAATCGACCGCCGACAGCCGCCGCGACTACCGCGAGATGATGTTTCGCGCCAAGGACGCGATGACCAAATACATTTCCGGCGCCATCCTCTATGACGAAACCATCCGCCAGAAGGCCGCCGACGGCACGCCGCTGGTCGAAATCATCAAGGCATCGGGCGCCATTCCCGGCATCAAGGTCGACGCCGGCGCCAAGCCGCTGGCCGGCTTCCCGGGCGATACCATCACCGAAGGCCTCGACGGCCTGCGCGAACGCCTTGCCGATTATTACAAGCTCGGCGCTCGCTTCGCCAAATGGCGCGCAGTGATCGACATCGACACCGGCAAGGGCGTGCCTTCGGCCAATTCGATCGCCTCCAATGCCCATGCGCTGGCCCGTTATGCCGCTCTTTGCCAGGAAGCCGGCATCGTGCCGATCGTCGAACCGGAAGTGCTGATGGACGGCGCCCACGACATCGACACCTGCTACGCGGTCTCGAAGGCGACGCTGATCAAGCTCTATGACGAGCTTCATGCGGCCCGCGTGGTGCTGGAAGGCTCGATCCTGAAGCCCAACATGGTCATTGCAGGCAAGAAATCCGGCAAGACCAACAGCCCCGAGGAAATCGCTGAAAAGACCATAAAGCTGTTCCGCGAGACGGTACCGTCAGCAGTGCCGGGCATCGCCTTCCTCTCGGGCGGACAGTCCGACGAGGAAGCGACGGCCAACCTCAACGCCATCAACGCCATCGGCCCTCATCCGTGGAAGCTGACCTTCTCCTATGGCCGCGCCCTGCAGGCCGCCCCGCAAAAGGCCTGGAGCGGCAAGGCATCGAACGTCGCCGCCGGCCAGGCCGCTTTCACCCATCGCGCCCACATGAACCATCTGGCGGCGCTGGGAAAATGGAAGCCTGCCCTCGAACAAGCTGCCTGAGCGCGATCCTTCCGTCTTATTCAAACCCGGGCCGATGCGCCCGGGTTTTTGTTTATGGCGAGCGGGCTTGGGATGGAGCTTGTCCGTCCTTATCTCCCCTTCGGCAAAAGCTGACGGCGATGTCGGTTCCTGCCCATTCCGAACGTCCTTGGGATGACAGACAGGGAGAAGTTCATGCCTAGCAACAAGGTGTTTTCGCGCGAAGACTGGTTCCAGGCGCACAAGGCGCATCTGGCGCGCGAGAAGGAACTGACGCGGTTTCGCGAGCGCATCGCCGCCGAGCGGCGTGAATTGCCTTGGCTGAAGATCCGGAAAGATTACGTCTTCGAGACAGAGCAAGGCCCGAAGAACCTGGCGGAGCTGTTCGCCAACCGCAGCCAGCTCATCGTCTATCACTTCATGATGACGCCAGGGTCGGATCATCGCTGCGAAGGCTGTTCGTTCCTTGCCGACCATATAGACGGCGCCAACCAGCATCTGAGGCATCACGACGTGTCTCTGGTCGTGGTTGCGCGGGCCCCACTGGCGGAGCTGTTGCCTTACAAGCAGCGCATGGGCTGGAAATTCGATTGGGTGTCGTCCTACGCGTCGGATTTCAACTTCGACATGCAGGTCTCGTTCACCGACAAGCAGATCGCGGCCGGCGACACCACCTACAATTTCGAGACACGTCCACGGACATCGAAGGATCTTCCCGGCACCAGCGTTTTCTGCAAGGACGAGAACGGCGACATCTTCCTCACCTTCACGTCGCGCGCCCGTGGCGGCGAGGCTCAGATCGGCACTTACGATTATCTCGACATGACGCCCAAAGGCCGCGACGAAAATGGCCCCTATCAAAACCTGATGGACTGGGTGCGGCTGCATGACGAATATCAGGACAGGCACGCGGACAAGCCGAACTGCTGCGACGATTGAAGGCGTTCACCTCAGCCCGAACATGCGCTAGGCCTGCCGCCAGATAACGGTATCGCCATGCGCTTCCCGGCCCTCCTCACCTGGCTCGCCTACCCCGTCTATGTCTGGCAGGGGCTCGGCGTGCGTCGCCGCACCACCCGCATGCTGCCGGCGCAAGGGCCGGTGATGCATGAGATATCCGGCAGGGCGCCGGCGATCTCGCTGCTGGTGCTGGGCGATTCCTCGGCTGCCTCGGTCGGCATCGGCAATTCCGAGGACGGGCTGGCGGCGCAACTCGCCGTCATGATCGCGCAGCGTACCGGCAATGCCGTGCGCTGGCGCGCCGCCGGCTTCAACTCGGCAACGTCGGGGCAGATTCGCGACCATGTGCTGCCCAATCTGTCGGCCGATCCATGGACGCATGTCGTGCTCGCCATCGGCACCAACGACACCAAGAATTTCCACTCCGTGCCGCGCTTCAAGAAAGAATTCGGCGGCCTGCTCTACGCGCTGCGCGCCAAATGGCCGGAGGCGCGTGTCGTCTGGTCGCCGGTGCTGGAGTTCACCCGCGCACCGGCCATGCCACCACTGCTCGGCAAGATCCTCGAGATCCGCGCCACCGCAATGAACCGCATGGGCAAGCGCCTGTGTTTCGAGCGCGGCGCCGTGCCCGCGCCGCGCCTACCGATCACCAATCCCGAAGAGGGTTTCGCCTCCGACGGTTTTCATGCCTCGGAAGCCGGGTATCGGGCCTGGGCCGAACACCTGGTTGGGCAGGTCCTCGCCGATTGACCAGATCGGGCACGGGTTCGGGCTAGCCGGTTTCGGAGAACTGGATCGATTATTTTCGAAATACTGTTGATTTCGGGACCATCACCGATGCTGCCGCCGGCCGGCTGTTCGTGCAAGGCATCCGGCCGCGTATAACCACCGCCGAGCCATGGGGAAAGTCCGAGGCTGGCGGCGCCGGACCCACACTGCTGCGCAAGCCGCCGATCACGCTCAACATCGGCTTCACCTATCTGGGCCTGCGCGCACTCGATCTGCCGACCCGCACGCTGCGACTGTTGCCCGACGAGTTCATCGACGGCATGGGCTGCCGCGCCGACATCCTCGGCGATGTCGAAGGCAGCGCGCCAAGGCATTGGGACCCGGTGTGGCACGCGCATCTCGACGGCAGCGTTCGCCCGGTTCATGTCTGGGTGTCGCTCAATGTCGGCGCCAATCCCGACGGCACGCCGCTGCCTGAACTCGGGCTATGGACCGCATGGCTGCAGGAGCTTGCGGCAAAATCCAATGGTGGCGTTGCCCTTCTCTCTGGGCACGGAGCTGACGGACAAGGCCTTTGGCAGGATTCCGCCGCGCTGATGGAACCCGGCCCTGACGGCACGATGGTCCCGCAGCCGAAGGAGCCCTTCGGCTTCACCGACGGCATCAGCGATCCGGTCTTTCGCGGCCAATTCCAGGCCGACGCAGAGGCGCGCGCCGTCATCGGCGCTGGCAAGATCGCTGAAGGCCCCTACGATCCCAAGACCAGTTGGAAAGCACTCGAGACCGGCGAGTTCATCCTCGGTCAGGTCGACGAGGGCCAGGAATTTCCGGTCGCCACGCAGCCGCCCGGCTTTGCCCGCAACGGCACCTTCATGGTCTGGCGCAAGCTGCGCCAGGACGTGCCGGGGTTCAAGGCCGAGATGCGGCGGCAGGCGGCCCTGTGGAAGCAGGTTACCGGCATCGCCGACGACATGGAGGCCTATGAGACCGTCTCGGCTAAGCTGGTCGGCCGCTGGCGGTCCGGCATTTCGCTGCTGGCCGCGCCGAACTGGGCCGATCACCAGCGCCTGATGGCCGAATGGGCTGATTGCATCGACCCCGCGCTGCGCAAGCCGCGCGACGACGTCAAACACCAGGAGCGGCTCGCCGCCTTTGCCCGGCTGCTCACCGGCTTCCGTTACGGCGATGATCCAGACGGCGCCAAATGCCCGTTCGGCGCCCATATACGCCGCGCCAATCCGCGCGACATGCTCGATCCGCTGCTGAGCGAGACGCATGGGGCAAGCACGCTCACCAACCGCCGCCGCATCCTGCGGCGCGGGCTGCCCTATGCCGATCCCGACGGCGAACAGGGCGTGATCATGATGGCGATCTGTTCAAGCATTTTCCGGCAGTTCGAATTCATCCAGCAGCAATGGATGAGCTACGGCCTGGATTTCGAAGCCGGCAATGACACCTGCCCGCTGACCGGCAACCGGGCCGAATCCAGCAAGCACGTCATTCCGGCTGGACCGGCCAACGCCACGCCCTTCATCGCGGCGAATCTGCCTGAATTCGTGACGACGCGCGGTGGCGATTACTTCTTCGTCCCCAGCCTCACCGCAATTCGCATGATCGCCATGGGAACGGTCGATCCGACCTGACACAGGCCTGCCCGCTCCGGCAAGGGCGGTGCTATGTCCAGTGTCCCAGCACACCGGCCAGCGCGATAGCCGCCATCGCGAGCAGAGCCAGCTTCCAGAAATCGCCGCGCCGCCTCAAGCCAGGCCAGCCGAGCGGCTTGATCAGCTGGATGGCCATCATGCCGATGATGACAAGGGCGAGCAGTTTCGACATGCCGCCTTTGACCAGCATCGCGGACGGCTGTCAAAGCGCTTCTTGCATGGTCTTTGCCAATCCGGCCATTCCTGACAAAAGGCTCGTTTCCGAGCCACTCGCAACGCACCTCGCAGCTTTCTTCAGCGACCTGACAGGCTCCTGACAGACTGCTGTCAGGAGGGGTGTGCGATAGTGTCTCCATTAGAGAAGAGGAGACGGTCATGAACAGCTTTGGTATTTTGAACAGCGTACAGCACTATGTCGGCAAGATCCGCACGATGCGCAATGAAGTCCGTACCCAGCGCTTCTTGAACTCCCTGCCGGCGGACATCCGCAAGGACATTGGCTGGCCCGATATGTATGAGGGTCGCAGCCGCATTCGCGAGGTCTGAGGCTTTTTTTCATGACAATGCTTGGATGCGGCCCCTGCAACGCCCAGATCATTGACATGAAACTCGGCCAGCGATGCCCCGGGCTGGCGCAAACCTTTTTTGTGCTCGCTACCGACGATGCCGAAGGCTCCTGACAGAATGCTGTCAGGAGCGCCATGCCATAAACGTGTCAGGAGACATGAATGGTGAAAAGCTGGAACGAGAGGCTGAACACGCCGGGCATCAATGGCGTGAAACCGACGCCGCGCACGATAGGTGACGTCGTCGAGGGTCAGCCGATGCTGGTGCCGACGGCCCGCCAGGTCGATGATTTCATCCGCTCCATACCCAACGGCGTCGAGATGGACGTCCGCGCCTTGCGCACCGCGCTCGCCATCGAGCACGGGGCGCAAGTGACATGTCCGGTCACCATCGGCTATCATCTGCGCACTGTTGCAGAGGCCGCCAACGAGGATCTCGAGCGCGGCATGGAATTATCAGCGATTGCGCCGTTCTGGCGCGTGCTCGACACCAACGCGCCGACGACGAGGAAACTGTCCTTCGGCGCGGAATTCGTCGCCGCGCAGCGTAAGCGCGAAGGATTGAAACCATAGTGGATGTCGCCCGGACCCGATTCAGGGACCACGACATTCATAGAAACGCAGCCGAGGGACCATACGATGCGCCGTGCCGACAGGCTCTTCCAGATCGTGCAGCATCTGCGCGGTGGCAGATTGGTCACCGCCCAGAAGCTCGGCACCTGGCTCGAGGTTTCCGAACGAACCATCTACCGCGATATTGCCGATTTGCAGTCGACCGGGGTGCCGATCGATGGCGAGGCGGGCGTTGGCTACATGATGAGGGAGGGTTTCGACCTTCCGCCGCTGATGTTCACGCGTGACGAGATCGTGGCCCTGGTCGCCGGCGCTCGCATGGTGCGCGCCTTTGGCGGCGCTGCCATGGCGCGCGCCGCCGACGAGGCGCTGGTCAAGATCGGCGCGGTGCTGCCCGACGCCGAAAAGGACCGCATCGCCCGCACCGAGATCCATACGCCGATGTGGGTGGTGAGCGACGCTGCCCGCGAGGCGATCGACCTGATCGAGCGCGCCGTCGAGAAGCGTCAGGTGCTGACCATCGACTATCGCGACGAGGCCGGCCGCAGCACCGGGCGCGATATCCGCCCGCTCGGCCTGTGGTTCTGGGGCAAGGTGTGGACGTTGATCGCCTGGTGCGAGATGCGCGAAGATTTCCGCGCCTTCCGCATCGACCGCATCGCCTCGGTGGTCATCGCCGGCCGCATCTTCAAGCCGGAGCGCGGCAAACAGCTCGCCGATTTCTACCGCGCGGTCGAACGCTCAGAGGATTACGGCATTACGCCGGACCGGGCAGCCCGCAGCTGAGACCTACCTCCAACAAAAAAGCCCGCACGAAGCGGGCTTTTTTGTTGATGTGGCGAAGCCTACTCGTCGTCGGTATCTTCGTTCTTGGACTTGAGCGCCGAGAGCTTGGCGAACACGGCGTTGGCGTCGAGCTCAGCATCCTCGTCCTTCGGCTTCTCCGGCGCCGGCACCAGCCGCTCGGTCAAGGCTGCCGGCAGCAGCGTGTCACCGACAGGCTGCGCCTGTTCGCGGCCGCGCGAGGCGCGGTTGACTTCCATGTCGAGGTCGATCTGCGAGGCGAGACCCAGCGTCACCGGATCCATCGGCTGCAGATTGGCCGAGTTCCAGTGCTTGCGCTCGCGGATCTGTTCGATCGTCGACTTGGTGGTGCCAACCAGGCGCGAAATCTGCGCGTCCTTCAATTCCGGGTGGTTGCGCACCAGCCACAGGATGGCATTGGGTCGGTCCTGGCGCTTCGACAGGGGCGTGTAGCGCGGCCCCTTGCGCTTGGATTCCGGCACCCGCACCTTGGGGTCGGACAGTTTCAGGCGCTGGTTCGGATCCTTCTCGGCGCGCGCGATCTCGTCGCGGGTCAGTTGCCCCGTCATGATCGGGTCCATGCCCTTGATGCCTTGCGCCGATTCGCCGTCGGCGATCGCCTTGACCTCGAGCGGATGCAGTCCGCAGAACTGCGCGATCTGCTCGAAGGAGAGCGCGGTGTTGTCGACCAGCCAGACGGCGGTCGCCTTGGGCATCAGCAGCGTATTGGCCATTTCAAAAATCCTTCTCGTTCGCCCGCGTTCCCGCGCGGGCGGTGGTTTAGAGCCACCAAAATGGGAAATTCGCGGCCTGTATAACCGCTCCGCCGCCGTTTCGCAATGTTTTTGGCGCAGGGTGCCCGCCGGACGCAGACTGCGTGGAGGTCGGAAAAGCCTCGGCCTCGGCGATCGTTGATGCCGAGTCATAAAAAGAGGGTCCAAAACGACAAAACCCGCCGGACAGGGTCCAGCGGGCTCGGAACCGGCGACGGTAAACGTCTGCTGCGGCTCTTGCTTCCAGCACATGGCCAGGCCTTACGGCCGGCCATGCTCCGAATTAGATGGCCTTGCGGGCAATCCGCTCGATGTCGCCGCGGCTGATGCCGAGGTCGCTGAGCTGACGGGCGTTGAGCTTGTTCAGCTCGCGCACGGTTTCGTTGTACATACGCCAGTTACGGAAAGCGCGGATCGGGTTCATGGTATTCCTCCAGTTGTTGGATCAAATCGTTTCGATGACGCTTAGATAGGCAGTGCTGCCCACGAATTGAACAGACGTCTTTGCATAGCCGCAATGCAAATGCTGCATTGCACCATTAAGGTTCTGTTCATCTTGCTAGCAGCGGACACACGCCCAGGGCGTGTCGAGATTCAGGTCAGGCCGAGTCGAAAATGGTGGCGTCCGAGAACCGGAGCGGAGCGTACTTTTTGTACGTGAGCACCGGAAGCGCAGGACGCCATCATTTGCAGACCGGCCTCACCTGAACATCGATATGCCCTAGCCGACGTCGAGAACGATCTTGCCTATATGCTCGCCCTCTTCCATGCGCTCATGCGCGCGCCAGGCGTCGGCCAGCGGGAAGATCATGTCCATGACCGGCGACACTTTGCGTGTGCCGAGCAGCGGCCACACCTGCGCTTCGAGCGCCGCAGCGATCGCTGCCTTGAACTCGACCGTGCGGGGCCGCAGCGTCGAGCCGGTATGGGTCAGCCGCTTGACCATGATTTTTGAAAAATCGGCGCTCGCCACCGCGCCGGCCTGGACGGCGATCTGGACGATCCGGCCCTCGACCGCCGCCGCCTCATAGTTGCGCGCGACATAGTCGCCGCCGACCATGTCGAGAATGACGTCGGCGCCCTTGCCGCCGGTGGCATCCTTGACCGCGGTGACGAAATCCTCCTCGCGGTAGTTGATCGCCCGGTCGGCGCCGAGCTTCAGGCAGGCGTCGCACTTCTCCTTGCTGCCGGCAGTGGTGACGACATAGGCGCCGAAGGCCGACGCCAACTGGATCGCCGTGGTGCCGATGCCCGACGAGCCGCCATGCACGAGCAATGTCTCGCCTTTCTTCAGGCCGCCGCGCTCGAACACATTGTGCCAGACGGTGAAATAGTTTTCCGGCACCGCGGCCGCTTCGGTATGGGTGAAGCCGGCAGGCAGCGGCAGCACGCTGCCGGCATGAACCTTGACATATTCGGCATAACCACCGCCAGGCGTCAGCGCGCAGACCCGGTCGCCGATGCGCCAGCGCGAAATCTCGTCACCAAGGGCTGCCACTTCGCCCGATGCCTCGAGGCCGGGCAGGTCCGAGGCGCCGGGCGGCGGCGGATAGGCGCCCTTGCGCTGCTGCACGTCGGGCCGGTTGACGCCGGCCGCGCACACCCGGATCAGGATTTCGCCGGGACCGGGCACCGGCACATCGCGCGTTTCCGGTTTCAGCACCCGCGGCCCGCCGGGCTGCGAAATTGCAATGGCCGTCATCCTGGCTGGAATTTTCTGTCCGCTTGCCATGAAATTTCCCGTCTTGCCGCGCCGGCTTGCCGCCGGCTGTTTGCATCAGCGCCCCTGCCCTATGTATGCTGATTGCCAGATCAGGCAAATGCTGAATGAGCGAGGAGCGACGATGGCGATCTTCGACGACGAACCAAAAAAGAAAGCCCGGCCGCATGAGATCGGGCAGGATCTGTCGCTGCTTTCGGTCGGTGACCTGACCGAGCGGATCGGCATATTGCGCGACGAGATCGCCCGGCTGGAAGCCGAACTCCAGACCAAGGACAGTACCAAATCGGCTGCCGAAGCCCTGTTTCGCCGCGGCTAGTTTTGGCGTTGGTTTCAGCGCCGAAGCATTCGCCGCCGAAAAGCCCGAATGCGCCTGTCTTCAGAGTCGCCCCCGCTTTCAGAACTGACAAGCCCCTCCAGCCGGATCAAACAATGTTTGCAAGTTACAGACCGATCCTCTCGCTGCTTCGCGGCACTGCTTTCCTGCTCGCGGCTTCGGGATTGCACGGCCTGCTGCTGCCGTTGCGCGGCCAGATCGAAGGGTTTTCCACCGCATCGCTCGGCCTGATGGGCACCGCCTGGGCCGGCGGCTTCGTCACCGGCTGCTTCTTCGCACCGCGCCTGGTGCGCCGCGCGGGCCATGTCAGGGCGTTCGGCGCCTTTGCCGCGTCGGGCGCTATCGTCGCCCTGCTCACCGGCCTGATCATCGACGAATATGTCTGGATCCTGCTTCGCGCCTTCACCGGTTTCACCATGGCCGGCGCCTTCATGGTCATCGAAAGCTGGCTGAACGAAAAGGCCACCAATGAGAACCGCGGCACCGTCTTCGGCCTCTACATGATGGTCACCTATGCCTCGATCATGGGCGGCCAGATGATCGTTGCCGGCGGCGACGTCAAATCGGCATCGCTGTTCATGATCACCGGCATATTGTTCTGCCTGTCGCTGATCCCGACTGCGGTGTCATCGGCCTCGTCTCCCAAGCCGTTGCAGGACGTCAAGCTCGACGTCAAAGGGCTTTATGCCAACTCACCGGTGTCGGCGGTCGCCTGCCTGTTGGTCGGCATCGCCAACGGCGCCTGGGGCACGCTGGGCGCCGTCTATGGCGCCCGCATCGGCATTTCCACGGCCGAGATCGCGCTGATGATGAGCCTTGTGGTTGTTGCCGGTGCCGCCATGCAGCTTCCGGCCGGGCGCCTCTCCGACAAGACCGACCGTCGTTTCGTGCTGGCGGGCGCCGCTTTCGGCGCCGCACTGTTCGCCATCCTGATCTTCCTGTTCGAACCGCACTCCTCGGTTCTCGTCATTGTGCTCACCGCCGCCTATGGCGCCTTTGCCTACACGCTCTATTCGATCGCGGTGGCGCATGCCAACGACCACGCGCGCGCCGAGGATTTCGTCAAGGTCTCGGGCGGCCTGCTGCTTTTGTACGGGTTCGGCACCATGATCGGGCCCTTGCTTGCCGCCGCTTTGATGGGCTGGTTCCGCCCCGAAGGCCTGTTCCTGGCCACCGCTCTGGCGCATCTCAGCCTCGCCGCCTACACGCTGCTGCGCATCAGCCGCCGCGCGCCGGTGCCGATCGAAGACCGCGATGCCTTCAAGACCCAGCCGGCCGACCGCTCGGTCACCCCTGAAGCATTGCGGCTCAGAAAAGCGGAAGCTGACGGTTGAGATTTGAAAAACTTTGCCCCACAAGTATAGGCATGATCTTTTCTGACGCCTTCATGGCGATTGCCGATCCCAACCGGCGCTATCTCTTGGAAGAGCTCCGGCGCGGTCCGAAAACCGTCAACGAACTGGCTTCGGGCCTGCCAGTCTCTCGCCCGGCCGTGTCTCAGCATTTGAAAGTATTGCTGGACGCCGGTCTGGTTCAGGCCAAGGCCGAAGGCACGAGGCGGGTCTATACGGTCAGCAGTGCCGGCTTCCTCAAGCTCAATATTTGGCTAGACCAGTTCTGGGAAGCATAGGCCGGGCGCGACGCGGAAAATACAGCCGGTCCTTGCCCCTTGCCTTACGACAGGAGGACCACCGATGCGACGCGAAACGCTTCTTGGTGCCGTGACTGCGGTTAATCTGGTTTTGTTCGTCGCCCTCGCTTTGATGCAGATTCTCCCGGCCAAAGCGCAGGACAGCGCAGGCATCCTGCGGGGCAGCGGTCTTGAAATCGTCGACAGCGAAGGCCGGCTGCGCTCCAGCATTTCGATCCTGCCGGCGACTGCAGGCGAGGCCGGGACCGTGTTGTTCCGGCTGATCCCCGAAAACGGCCAGCCCTCGGTCAAGATCGCTGCCTCGACCGCCAGCGCCGGGCTGAGCTTCGTTGGCGGCGACGATGTCAGCTATGTCATCCTGGAGGCTGACGGGCCTAAAACCCGGCTCAAGATGGTGGAACCAGAGGGCCGGGAGAAGGTGATTGCGCCATAGGCCGCAATTTGCGCTTCAGACGTCCGCGGCAAGCGCCTTGCCCAGCGCATCGAGCAGAAACCCGGTTCCATGCTCGCGCGACGAAGACGTGTCGTGGCCATCAAGAAACGCGCCCTGCTCGGTCAGCACCAGCCGCGTGCCTGTGCCTTCCGGGCGGAGCTCCATTGTCGCCAGCGAAACCGAGATTCTGACATCGCCGGCCAGCATGTCATAGCTGTAGACGATGCGCTCATTGGGCACGATGTCCAGATAGGTGGCGGCGAAGGTATAGAGCGGTCCCTCCTTGGGCCCGCCGACATTGATCTCCTTGCCGCCGATGCGGAAATCCATCTCGTAGCGGCTGGGTCGTGGGCTGTCCGGATCGGCAAACCAGCGCCGCTTGGCGGCCGCATCGCTCAGCGCGAAATAGACTTTCGCCGGCGCCGCCGGATAGACGCGCTCAAGCACGAAGGTGGAGTGGACGACGGATCGTTCGGTCAAAATGGCCTCCTTCAGTTTTCTGAGTCTTCGGTCTCGGCGAGAAAAGCGCCCAGCCGGTCGAGCCGGCGTTCCCATGTCAGCCGCCGTTCGTTGATCCAGTGTTCAGCGCTGCGCAGCGCCTGCGGCGCGATCTGGCAAGTGCGCACGCGGCCGAGCTTTTCCGAGCGCACCAGCCCGCTTGCCTCGAGCACGTTCAGATGCTGGACGACGGCCGACAGCGACATCGCCAGCGGTTCGGCCAGCTGGCTGACCGAAGCCGGCCCGCGCGACAGCCGTTCGACCATGCTGCGCCGCGCCGGATCGGCAAGCGCCTGGAACATCAGGTCGAGCTGGGCGGGATCGTGCAGCATGGCAGGTTAGCCGTTGTTGTAGGGGAAGAACTTAAAGTAGGGCTGCGCCTCCTCGATCACCCTGGAGAAGGACGGCCGCTTGAGCAGGCGGTCGTGGTAGCGTTTCACCGCCGGATAGTTGTCGCCGAACGGCTCGACCTTGTTGGCATAGAAGAGCGCCGGCGAGGCCGCACAGTCGGCCATGGTGAAGGTGCGGCCGGCCGCCCAGATTTTCGAGCGCATCTCCTCCTCGACGATCGCGTAGGCGTTGCGCAGTTGCGCGTGCGCCTCCTCGACCCCGAACGGATCGGTCTTGTCCTGCGGCCGCAACCTGTCGCCGACGATCTTCTGCATCGGCGCCTGCATATAGAAATCGTAGAAACGGTCGGCCTGGCGGACTTGGAGAGCGAGGTCAGCCTCGGCCGGGATGAGCTCGACCGGCCCTGGATAATGCGCGGCCAGATATTCGATGACGATGGTGGATTCCAGCACCGTGCGGTTGCGCGCGTCGTCGCGCAGCGCCGGCATCTTGCCGGTCGGCGACACCTTCAGGAACGCCGCGCGCGACTGCTCGTCGCCGAGATCGACGATGACCGGCGTGAACGGCGTGGCGTTCTCGTAAAACGCAATCAGCGGTTTCCAGCAGAACGATGCCAGCGGATGAAAATGCAACGTCAGGGACATTTTTTGCTCGTCTGTTTGTGGTTCGTCGCTGCTGGAGCGATGCCAGTCAGCGCAACACTGAAGCATTTACTTAACTATTGCCGTGAGGCGACTGTGTCAAGGTTCCGGCCCGCCCGTCAGGGTTTGGTATGCGCGACGAGGGCGGCGACAATGATCGGCCAATCCTGAGGATGCAGTTCGTGGCCACCGCCTTCGATGCGGACAAGCCGTGCGCCGGCAACAGCGTCGGCAAGGGCAGCGCCATGCTCGACCGGAAAGATCGGATCCGATGTCCCATGAATGACGAGCAGCGGCGCCTCGATCTCGTGCAGGCGCCCTTTCACATCCTCGCCGCCTTTCAGTATGAAATGGTTGGTCGCGCTCAAAAAGCCGCCGGATCGGTCATAGTCCTGTTCGATGAATGCCCGCATCGCCTTCTCGTCGAACGGATGCGCGGTGCTTGCGATGGCGTGGGCGTCCTTGACGACGAAGCCGACCACCTGCTCGCGGTTCGACCAGTCGACCTTGGCGCCGTCCGCCGAGTGCTCCATATAGGCCTCGGTCGTCCCCGGCAGATGCGATGTATCGATCCCCACCGGCGAACTGCTGATCACCGTCAATGTGATGACACGCGAGGGGTGTCTCAGCGCCAGCCGTTGCGCGATCATGCCGCCCATCGACATCCCCACCACATGCGCCTTCCCGATGCCGTGGCTGTCGAGGACGCGCACGGCATCGTCCGCCATGTCATCGAATGTATACGGCGGCTCGCCCGGCGCATATTTGGTCGACAGGCCGGTGTCGCGGTTGTCGTAGCGGATCACGAAACGGCCTTCGCCGGCGAGTTTTTTGCAAAGCGACTCCGGCCACCACAGCATCGAGGCCATGGCGCCCATGATCAGCAGCATGGCCGGATCGCCGGGATCGCCAAACGTCTGGGAGACGATTTCGGGTGCTGCGGCCTTTGTCATGGGAATCTCCTCGCTTAAGCTTCAAACTGATTGCATTTTGCAATCGATTGCACGATAATAAAACTGATACGATAATGCAACTGGTTTTTTGGGGAGAGTCGGATGAAAACCGAACACCGCTCGGGATGCCCGATCAATCTGTCGCTGGAAGTATTCGGCGACCGCTGGAGCCTGATCATCCTGCGCGACATGATTTTTGGCGGCAAACGCCACTTTCGCGAGCTGCTCAACGGCTCGATCGAGGGCATCGCTTCCAACATCCTGGCTGACCGGCTGAAGCGGCTGATGGAACTCGGCATGCTGACCAAGGCTGACGATCCCTCGCACAAGCAGAAGGCGATCTACAGCCTGACCGAGATGGCCATCACGCTGGTGCCGATCATGGCGCATCTCGGTGCCTGGGGCCGCGTCTGGCTGCCAGTCAGCGAGGAGTTGTCGATCCGCGCCGAACTGCTGGAGAAGGGCGGTCCGCCAATGTGGGAGCAGTTCATGGACGAGTTGCGCCACGACCATCTGGGGACGCCAGTTGCAGCGGCGGGGCGGCCTTCCGTCCGCGCCACATTGCAGGCCGGATACGAGGCGGTGGTCGCTCGCAAGGCGTCGAGCGCCGGCCAAGCCGCCGCCTTCTGACCAACTTATTTTCCCATTTATGGGGCGGCTCTGCTATCAAGGGGCTGAAAAACATAATTTATGGGATTGGATAACGCTCTTGGTTGAGAACTCTAAGGATACTGCCCGCGCCCGGGCAGATATGCGTTTCAAGAAGCAGGAAGATGCAGCCACGGTGCGGCAAAAGGCGATGGCGGAGTATGTCGCCGAGGCCGACGCCCGCCAGGCCAAGACCAACAAGCTCCGGGCATTGCGCCTTGCCAAGGAAGCCGAAGATCTCGCCAACGCACCTGCCGCCCCGGTCAAGAAGCCGGCGCGGGCCAAGAAAAAAATCGCCTGACGATTCCCATGGTCGATGGCAGACTGGAAGCGGCTGAGCATATCGGCCACGCCCCCGCCTGCCATTCCGCTTTCCCACGCGAAGCAATTTCAACCGCAACCGGGATTTCGCATCTCGCGTGTCAGGCCGATGATTGACGCGTTTTGAACAGGAGACAGCCATGACCGCACTGACCCTCGAAAAGGCCAAGCACATAATCGACGCCGCTTTCGCCAAGGGCGCCGAGCTGAAGCTGAAGCCGCTCGGCGTCTCCGTGCTCGATGCCGGCGCTCACCTCGTCGCCTTCCAGCGTCAGGACGGCGCCTCGTTCCTGCGCCCGCAAATGTCGGCCGGCAAGGCCTATGGCGCGCTCGCCATCGGCATGGGTTCGCGCCGTGTCGAGGCCTTCGCCAAGGAGCGGCCGCATCTCGTCGCCGGCATTTCCGATGTCTCGGGCGGGCGCGTCCTGCCGGTGGTCGGCGGCGTGCTGATCCGCGACAAGTCAGGCGCCGTCATCGGCGCCGTCGGCATATCGGGCGATACGTCGGACAATGACGAAGCCGCCGCCATTGCCGGCATCGAGGCCGCCGGCTTCACCGCCGACCCGGGCTGAAGCGTCGGCGATATGTAGGATGTGTTGAGATTCAGGTCAGGCCGAGTCGAAAATGGTGGCTTCCGAGAACCGGAGCGGAGCGTACTTGAAGTACGTGAGCACCGGAAGCGCAGGAAGCCGGCATTTGCAGGCCGGCCTCACCTGAATATCAGCGCATCCTTAGTTCAGATTAATATCCCGGCTCGCAGACCGCATCGAGACCGAGAAACCGGCCAGCACGTCGAACAGCGCGATCACCATCAGCGTGAAGAAGACGGAGTGCGCCGCGCCCTTCACCAGCAGGAACTCGACCAGGAACGCCACGAAGACTAGCGTCGACAACAGATGGTCCATGATCGAGGCGTTCGTGGTGCGCACCGATTTCACCATTTCGAGAAACAGGAAGATCAGCCCGATCACCACCATCAGGTCGCCGAGCGTCATCGAAAACACCCCGCCAGACATCATGCGGAATGAGAAGATTTCGGTGGCCCACGGATCGTCGCCACTGCCGAATATTCCGAGGAGTCCGAGATTGTAGGCCACGAAGGGAACGATCAGCAGCGGGATAGCACCGAACATCAGGCGTCTCCTCTAGCAATTCCAGGAAAGTGTGAGCGGTCCGGAATTGCGTAAACAATGGGGGCACCTTCTGTAGAATGCCCCGCAAGCACGCCGTCAAGATTTTTCGCTAACAGCCGTGAACACGGTCGAAGACCGGGTGCAACAACCGTGTCACCCGGCTCAGCGCCTGAACTGCCCGGTGCGCACCGCAGCGCCGATGGCGCTGAGGATGATAGTGCCGGCGGTCATCGATGTGATCTCGTTGACGTCGCGCGCCGGCGCGATCTCGACGATGTCCATGCCGACGACGCGCCCCTTGGCGAACAGCCCTTTGATCAACTCGATCGTCTGCCGGTAGCTGATGCCGCCAGGCGCCGGCCCTTCGACCGCCGGCATGACAGCGGGGTCGAGACCGTCGGCGTCGATGGTCAGGTAGTAGCGGCCGCCATCCGGGATGCGCTTGAGCAGCGCCGCCGTTCCGATATCCTGCCATTCATCGGCGGTGACGATGTTGGAGCCGTAGGCGCGGGCCGCCTCGACCTCCTCAAGCCGGGCGCTGCCCTGTCCGCGGATGCCGAGCTGGAAAATCTCGGCGATATGCGCCATCTCGGAAGCGCGGCGGATGGGACTGGAATAGCCTTCCCTGACGCCGTTGACGTTGTCGCGCCAGTCGAGATGGGCATCGATCTGCACCAGGGTGATCGGCCCTTCGCCATCAAACGCCCGGAAGATCGGGATCGGAATGCCGTGATCGCCGCCGATGGTAATCGGCAAGGCGCCGGCTGCGCGGATCTTGCGGATCGCCGCTTCTGCCCGCCGGTAGTGGCCACCAGCGGCATCGCCGGGGACATCGCCGACATCGACCACCTTGACGTCCTGTCCGTCGAACAGGGTCCCGCCAATGTCGAAATCATAACGGTCGAGCCCGAGACTGATGCGCTGCGAGGCGCGCCGAACCGCGGTCGGCGCGTTGGTCTGGTCGTTGATCAGCTCGTCGATCGTGTAGGGACTGCCGTAAGGCATGCCGATGATGGCGACATCGGCCTTCAGCGCATCGAGATCCTCGACCAGCGGGAAATTCATGAAGGTCTGAAACACATCGCGCGGCGCTGTGGTGAGCTTGGTCATGCGGTTTCCTCTGTCGCCCCACCAACGGTGCAGGCACGTGCTTCAGCCGCAATCGCGGCGACGCAACGCAATACAGCACCGCGACGGCTGCGTGTATCGCCAGCGACCGTTCGGCCTTTGGCATAGAGAACGGCGCGAAGCAGCCAGGCGGCCATCAAACGCAAAAAGACCGGCCAATGGCCGGTCTTTTGGGTATTCAACCTTCGAAAAGCTGGTCTCAGCTTTCCTTGGGCGTCAAAACCTGGCGGCCGCGATACATGCCGGTCTTCAGGTCGATGTGGTGCGGGCGGCGCATTTCGCCGGAATTCTTGTCCTCGACATAGGTCGGGGCCTTGAGAGCGTCGGCCGAGCGGCGCATGCCGCGCTTGGACGGAGAGGTTTTTCGTTTCGGAACGGCCATGGATATGCTCCACTACATGGTCAAAATGCCCCGATAGCCCTCGTGAAAGGGCCGCGTCAGGGCCATAATCTGAGAAAGTCGGGTGCCTATACACGCCCTGCGCCGTTTTGGCCAGCACTGCGGCAAATTTTTTTGCCGGCACCACAAGTTGTGCCGGGATTTGAGGCCAAGCCGGCCTCGTCTGAATATCGGCGCAGCTTAGTCCAAACACCCGACATAGGCGCCGGAGCGCCCGGCACGGCGTTCGATCAGCGACGCCAGCCGCCGCAGCCCGGGACCCGGCTTGGCCGGATTGCGGGCGATCGGGTTGGGCAGCGAGACCGCGAGCAATGCTGCCTGCCGCCGCGACAGCCGTTTTGCCGAAACGCCGAAATGATGCTGCGCCGCCGCCTCGATGCCGTAAATGCCCGGTCCCCACTCGGCGATGTTGAGATAGATCTCCATGATCCGCCGTTTCGACATCACCGCGTCGAAATAGACGGCCAGCGGCAGTTCGACCACCTTGCGCACCGAGCCCAGCGGCCGTGACCACAGGAAAAGGTTCTTCACCGTCTGCATGGTGATGGTCGAGGCGCCGCGCGTTGCCTCGCCGGCCAGCGCATCGTCGACGACGCCGCGCAATTCGCCGACGTCGACGCCGCGATGGAAGCAGAACTGCCCGTCCTCCGACATGATCACCGAATTGGCCAGCACCGGCGAAACATCGTCGATCGACACCCAGCGCCGGTCGTAGCCGGAAAACGTCGCCAGGTCCTTCACCATCAAGGTCGATATCGGATGCACGAAGGACGGCAGGTAAAGGAACGTGAGCACAATGGGTATCGCCGCCAGCACGGCGACGACGACCAGGCAGCGCCGAGCCATGCGCTTCAGACCGGCGCGGTTCACGCGCCTCGGTCGCGCCATGTCCAGCCCTTCGGTTTCATGATCGACGATCGGTTCCGTCAAGCCGCCCACCCGCGCCACTCTCCCGCCTCCGGCATAATGGCGCGAGGCTTCTTGCGCAACGTCTGAGTGTCGGCTACCGCTCCCGGCCATGACGAAAGACGAGCAAATGGCCTTTGAAGCCGCACTTTTGGTGCGGGCGGCGGCGATCGAGACCGAGCTCAGGCTGTTGCTTGACGGCCGCACGCTTGCCGGCGAGATCGCCCGGCCGGAGCGCCTGATGGCGGCCATGCGGCATGGCGTGCTGAACGGCGGCAAGCGGCTGCGCCCCTTCCTGGTCATGGAAAGTGCCGCTCTTTTTGGCGCCGATGGCGAGGCGGCACTCCGCGTGGCGGCGGCACTCGAATGCGTGCATTGCTATTCGCTGATCCATGACGATCTGCCTGCTATGGACGATGACGATCTGCGCCGCGGCCAGCCGACCGTGCACAAGGCCTTCGACGACGCCACCGCCATCCTGGCCGGCGACGCACTGTTGACGCTTGCCTTCGATATCCTCGCCGATGAGGCGACGGCCTTGCCGGCGGAGCGCAGGGCAGCCCTTGTGCTGGCGCTGGCCCGTGCCGCCGGCGCCGGCGGCATGGTCGGCGGCCAGACGCTCGACCTCGAAGCCGAGCGCAACAGGCCGGACGAAGCCGGCATCATCCGGCTGCAGGCGATGAAGACCGGCGCGCTGATCCGCTTCGCCTGCGAAGCCGGCGCCATCATTGCCGGCGCCGCCCCGCAGGACCGTGACCGGCTGGCCGAATTCGGCTCGGCGGTCGGGCTTGCCTTCCAGCTTGCCGACGATCTGCTCGACCTGACTGCCGACGCCAGCCAGATGGGCAAGGCGACCGGCAAGGACGCCGCTGCCGGCAAGGCGACGCTGGTTGCGCTGCACGGCACGAATTGGGCTCGCAGCCAGCTCAATGGCCTGGTCAAGCAGGCGCATGAATTGCTTGAGCCTTACGGCGAACAGGCCGCCCTGCTGAAGGCTGCGGCAAGTTTCGTGGCAATCCGCAACAACTGAGGTTTTGGCTATTGGCAGATGGGCGCTTCCGTGGGCTCGCTATCTGACCTTGACGACGACTTTGCCCTTGGCACGTCCTGTTTCGACGTAAGCCAGCGCCTCATTGGTCGCTTCAAAGGGAAAGACCCTGTCGACAACCGGGCGGATCGCCCCATCTTCGATGAGGGACGTGATTTTGCTCAGCTGATCACCTTGCGCCCACATGAAGAGGAACGAAAATCCCACGCCTCGGCGCTTGGCTTTGGTCCGGATACCGCGGCTCAGCAGGCGCAGCAGGAGCCTTAGCACCACGTTCAGTCCCTGCTTCCTGGCAAATTCGGGATCCGGCGGACCGGATATGGAGATGAGCTTGCCGCCCGGCTTCAGCACATTCAGGGATTTTTCAAGCGTCTTGGCGTCCTGGCTGTTCAGGACGACGTCGTAACCCGACAAGACGTTCTCGAAGTCGTCTTTCTTGTAGTCGACGACGACGTCGGCGCCGAGACCCTTGACCAGGTCGGCACTCGCCGCGCTCGCCGTTGTCGCAACGGTCGCGCCGAGATGCTTTGCCAGTTGGATGGCGAATGTCCCCACACCGCCGGAGCCAGCCTGGACGAAGATCTTCTGGCCCTTCTTCAGCCCTGCCCTCTCGATGAGAGCTTGCCAGGCGGTCAGACCCACCAGAGGGATTGAAGCCGCTTCTTCCATGCTGAGGTTTGCGGGCTTCAGGGCCACATCGGCTTCATCGATCGCGATGAATTCGGCAAATGTCCCGATCCGACCGTCGCGCGGCCGCGCATAGACAGCGTCGCCGGGTTTGAATTTGCGGACTTTCGAGCCCACCCTGACAACCCTCCCAGCCACGTCGTGGCCGAGGATGAAGGGCCGGCGATAGGGCAGGATGAGCTTGAATTCGCCGGTTCTGATTTTGGAATCCAGCAGGTTCACCCCTGCGGCATGGATCTCGACCAGGACATCATTGTCCCCGAGCTCCGGCTCCGGCATCTCGGCCAGCCGCAGAATGCCTTTCTTGTTATATTTATCGACAACGAATGCCTTCATGGCAGTGACTTTCTGAAAATGTCTGTTGGTGTACCGTTTGTGCGCGAAATTCTCCGTCTTACCGTTGTTTAGACCGGCAGACGGAACTGCTTGCGCAGGCTCTTGTCGAATATCCCCGCAGGGGCAAAGCGGCGCAGGAGGCTGACCTGCCGCGCGGCCTTGCCAGCGGTGTAGCGCCGTCGCGGATGGGCATCGGTCGCCGCCTTGACGACCACATCCGCCACCACTTCCGGCCGATCGGCTTTGGGCATCACGTCGCGAAGCAGCGCGTCGACCCCGGCTCGGGCCTGATCGTATTCTTTCAATACGGAATCCGGCTCAATCCCGTTCTGGTCGAAGACGGTACGCACGTATGCCGGTTCGATGACCGAGACGCGAATGTTGAAGACGCGAACCTCGTGGTCGAGCGATTCCGAATAGCCCTCGAGGGCGTGCTTGACTGCCGAATAATGAGCTGCGTATGGCGCAGGTACCAATCCCAGAATCGAGCCGATGTTGATGATGCGACCTTCGCCGCGCCGCCGCATCGACGGCAGCACAGCATTGGTCATGCGGATGACACCGAACAGATTGACGTCGAACAGGGCCTGCACCTGTGCGACCGAGGATTCCTCGGCGCCGCCAAGCAGGCCGACACCGGCATTGTTGACCAGCAGGTCGATCCGGCCGGTCTGCGCCAGCACGGTTGAAACGAGGGCGCCGACGGAGTCACCATCGGTCACGTCGCATGTCAGCATGGACACCTGCTTCGGGCCGTTGCCGGCCTTGCTGCGACTTGTTCCGAAGACTGTAAATCCTGCCCGCGCCAAGGCCTCGGCGCTGGCGCGGCCGATGCCCGAGGAGGCTCCGGTCACGATCGCGGTTCTTCCCGAAAGGGTACTCATTTGATACTCCGGAGACATGAGGGCTAGCTTTTTGCCGTTGGTTGAATTACGATCATAATATCACATTACGAGCATAATGCAATAGCAGAGAGGAAAAGCCGCCATGCGCTACGAAAAGGGCCGAAAGGACGCATCCCGCGATCGGATCGTGGAGGTCGCCGCCCAGCGGTTTCGGGGTGACGGCATCGCCGCGTCGGGACTGGCAACCATCATGGGCGACGCCGGGCTGACGAACGGAGCCTTCTATCCGCATTTCCAATCCAAGGCGGAGCTTGTGCGCGAAAGCCTGGTTGCGGCCATGGAGACCCAGTCGCAGCAGCTGCACGAGGTATTGGCCGCCGGTGGTCCGGAGATGGGCATAGCGGCGTATCTGTCGGCTGAGCACCGGGATAATCCGGGAACGGGCTGCGCGTCCGCCGCGCTGCTGCCGGAACTCGCGCGTCAGCCGCTCGAAACGCGCGAAGTCTACACCGAACGCTTGCTGGTTTTGGTGCGCCAGTTGTCTGCAGCGCTTCCGCAGACCAGGGATCCGGAAGGCGCCGCCATGGGTGTCTTTGCGACCCTCATCGGCACGCTTCAGCTGGCCCGCGCGGTGGCAGGGACGGAATTGTCGGATCGCATCCTTGCCGCAGGAACAGATGCGGCGCGGAGGCTGATCCAGGCACCTGAGGGTGGGAAGGCATCCTAGACTAGGCCGTGAACCCATAAACGCGAACAACTGAGATTGGTGGGGAGCGGTCGGTCAGCTGGCGAGCGAACCGGCCAGATGCGGCTACTGAAACCGAATTTCGCGGACTAGACCGCGAGATCCTCAAGCAGACGCGAGATCGTGCTTCGCCCCAGAGCACTCATGGTCGGATTGGTCACCCGATAGTACCAAACGAGACCCATCGCCTGCTGGAAAGCCCATGCGGCGCCGCGCCTCCATTCCAATTCACCGGCCTGAATAGCTTCGCGAAAGGCTGCCCGACGGGCACGGTCGAGTAGATGCCATGCAACGACGAGATCGAGCGCCGGATCGGCTGGGCCGAAGCTGCCACCGTCAAGAACTCCGACCAGACTTTCCCCTTGTACCAAGAGGTTTGCCGGGATGAGGTCCTTATGGCTCATTACCTCGGAACCTGCAGGAGGCAGTTCGCGTAGGACAGCCCATAGGTGCCGAAGACGCGCGACGTCGAGAAGGTCTTCACTATTGGAGAAGCAGACCTCCATCCAATCGTCATGATCTGAGAGGTTCCCGCCTCGCCCTCGCCCATCGAAACGTCGCCCATTCACATCTCCCCTGCGAAGCGAGGTCACGAGACGGGCAAGATCGAGTGAGAAGGCTGTTGAGCCGCTCAGCCCGTTGGGCGTCGCCGTTTCGCCCTCTATCCAACTCTGTACGAGCCAGGGCATGGGGTAGGCTGGGCTCGGCCTGCCTAGCCCAATCGGTTGAGGAGTTGGAAACGGGCAATATTCCTTCAGTTCGTTCATCGCAGCCGCTTCCGCCCTCAGCAGGATGGTGCATTGGGTTTGGTCCATCATTCGCAAGGGGAAGCGTGCGGCGTATTTCGAGCCGATGCGGAAAATTGCGTTGACGGTACCTGCTGTTGCGAGCGGCACGATCTTCTGATCTTCGTACTGAGGGAACTGATCGCGGATCAGGTCTCGTGCAAGGTCGATTTCGATGCGCACCTGGTCGCTATGCATGAGTTGCCGCTCTCCCGAGTGGTTTGACCACATGTGCAGTGACTGTCTGTCCTCTGGTTGCCCTGTTGGCACGGATGACCAATAGCCGGAATGAGGCCGTTTGCCGACTGGCTGCTTTCACATTGCGCCGGATTCTGATTCAGGGCCTATGAGTCTACAAGCTAGTGCAGATGCCGGAGCTTGTCTGGATTGCGCATGACATAGATGGCCGCGATCTTGCCGTCCTCAATGTCGAGCGCGGTCGTCTGCAATTCGCCATCGGCTTCCAGCGTGATGAACCCTGGCAATCCGTTGATGAAGCCGACGCGAACCAGCGTCGAGCCGTTCTCGCGCAGCCAGACCGCGACTTGCTCGTACTGCTTCATGACGGCATCGAAGCCGAGCAATGGCTGCATGGCTGCCGGACGCTTGCCACCGCCATCGGCATGGGCGCTGACATCTTCCGTCAACAGCGCGCCGAGCGCCTGCATGTCGCCGCTGCGCGAGGCCGCGAAGAAAGCCTCGGCGATCTCGAGGCCACGCTGCTTCTCCACCTTGAAGCGGGGCCGGGCCTGGCGGACATGGGCGCGGGCACGCGCAGCAAGCTGGCGACAAGCGGCTGCGTCGCGCTCGATAGCGGTCGCGACCTCCTCGAATTCCAGCCCGAACACATCGTGCAGCAGAAAGGCCGCCCGCTCCAGCGGCGAAAGCCGCTCCAGTATCAGCATCAGCGGCAAGGTGACGTCTTCCAGGTCGTCCTCTTCCACGATAGGCTCGGGCAGCCAGGGACCGATATAGGTCTCGCGCTGGCGCCGCGCGGATTTGAGCTGGTCGAGGCAAAGCCGCGTCACGGTACGGCGCAGGAACGCTTCGGGCTCGCGCACCTGCGACCGGTCGGTTCCCATCCAGCGAATGAAGGCCTCCTGCACGACATCCTCGGCGTCGGTCACCGAACCGAGCATGCGGTATGCGACCCGCATCAGCTTCGGCCGCAGCGGGCCGAAGCCCGCTGCCGTATCTTCAGGAGCGGCCTCCGTCATCAGGCCGCCGCCTTGGCGCTGGAGCGTATCGCTGCTGCATCAGTGTAAAGCCCGAAGCCGACGGCGATGCGGTTCCAGCCATTGATGATATTGATCAACACGGTGAGCTTCACCTGCTCCTCGTCAGTGAAATGCGCCTTCAGATCATCATAGGCGCGTTCGCGGTCCTGTCCTTCCGAGAGGCGCGTGAGCGCATCGGTCCAGCCGAGCGCGGCACGTTCGCGGTCGCTGTAGCAGGGCGCCTCGCGCCAGGCCGGCAGCAGGTAGATGCGCTGCTCGGTCTCGCCATTCTCGCGTGCTTCGGTCGCATGCAGATTGATGCAGTTGGCGCAGCCATTGATCTGCGACGCCCGAAGCTTGACCAGCTCGTTGAGGCTGTGCTCGAGCCCGGCGGCGACAGAGAGCTCGGTCGATGCGCGCTGCCACTGCTTAATTAGCGCAGGTGCAGCGGCGAAGAGGTCCAGTTTGGCGGTCATGATTGCAGTCCTTGTTGTTGGGTACACTCTCATGACGAGACAGGATCGGCTGGTGTGACATCAGGCCAGATTTTTTTGCGCAACAGCTGAGATTGGCGCAGGGGATGACGCCGATCCGAGCTTCACAGTGTCGCCTCGGCGAAGATGCGGGACGCCCATTCCAGAAAAGCGCGTAGCCGGGGAGCAAGCTGCCGGTTCTGCGGATAGAGCGCCGATAATGGCGTCGGCGTCGGCGGAAAATCCTGCAGCACCTCGACCAGTGTCCCGTCCGCCAGATCTTTTTCGAGCCGATAGCGTGGTGCTTGCAGAAGCCCGAAGCCCAGGCGCGCCAGCGCGGCCGCGGTGTCCGAATTGTTGACCTTCACCCGGCCCGGCAGCGTGACCCGATGCACCCTCGTGCCGATCGTGAACTCCAGCGGCAGGACTTCGCCTGTGCGCGAGGAGACGAAACCGATGGCCTGGTGGCCTTCCAGGGCGTCAGGCGATGCGGGCATCCCCTGGCGCTTCAGATAGATCGGGCTGGCGCAGGTGATTTCGCCGATCATCGCCAGCCGTCGCATGATCATGCCGCTGTCTTGTGGTTCGCCCGCACGGATGACGCAATCGACCCCTTCGCGTACCAGATCGACCAGCCGGTCGCCCTGGCCGATATGAAGATCGATCTGGGGATAGCGTTCGAGGAACGCAGGCAACTCCGGCAACAGGAACCTCTGCGTGAGCAGCGGATGCGCGTCGATGCGCAACAGGCCGCGCGGTTCGGCGCTGCGGAATCCCGCCTCGGCATCCTCCACTTCACCCAGGATCGAGAGGCAGCGCTCGTAATAGGCCTGTCCATCAAGCGTCGTGGCCACGTGGCGCGTGGTCCTGTCCAACAGCCTCGTCCCGAGATGATCCTCCAGGTGTTTGATTGCTTCGGTCACGGTTGAACGCGGCAAGCCGAGATCGGCCGCCGCCGCCGTGAAATTGCGCCGTTCCACCACGCGAACGAACAGCCGCATCCTGTCGAGTCGATCCATAGCCTATTGTTCGCTTTGCCCGAATACTGCTGTCAAGAGGCCGCCGATTATTCGGATAACGTGGCAGGCTATATCCATTCCTGCAGCATTCAACCTGAAGGAAACTGAAAATGCCGTTTGCCAACTTCAAGACACCGCAGGCCGCTCTGACGAAGACACAGAAGGAAGAACTCGTTCACAGGACCACGCAAATGTTCGTCGAGTATTTCGGCGAAGGCGTTCGCCCCTACACAATGGTGCTGATCGAGGAAGTCGCCGACGGAGGCTACGGTCGCGCTGACGAAGTCTTCGTCATTCCGGATGCCTACCGGGCTAAGGACGCCTGAGTTCGGGATATCGCATCCAGTCCGTGCTTGGCACATAGGAATGCAACGGATCCGGCGCGAACGAAATTTTAATGTAAATCAAGCGTAATCCCGACCATTAAAATGATGCGTATGTGTTGGGGTTGCGCATGCCGGAATACTCTTCCTTCATCCGTTCGATCCGGATCCGCTATATCTCGGGATTGCTGATCTTCGCGCTGGCCTCCGCCGCCGTGATGTTTGCGCTCAATCGCGTCAATTCCTTTCGTCACGACGTCGACGCGCTGAGCAGCACTCTCGTTGTCTTCACCCGCGATCTACGCAACGCCTCCAGTTTTGCCGAAACCGCCAGCACCGCCTGGCGCACGGAAACCCGTGACGGCCTTGCTGCCGCCGCGCGAGGCCATTCGCAACGCCTGACCGAAGAGATCGAAACGCTCTCGGCCCAGCTTGCCGCGATCAAGCCGAGCCTGTCGGCCAGGACCCTCAACGAACTCTCCTCCGCTTCCGTCAACGGCGACCTGTTCTGGTCGTCGCGCGACATGGTGCGCAACTTCAACCTGATGTCGGCGGCGCAAAAGACCGACGAATGGAGTTCGCGCGAAATCCTCAACCAGAACGATCTGTTCGTCCAGCCGATGCTGGTGCGGGTGCGCACCGCCATGGACAGTGAGCGCCATCTGGCCGACGCCTCCAGCGACCGGCTGCTTTTGTGGGCAAGCGGCCTTTTGTTCGCGGTTCTTGCCATTGCCGCCTTGTGGATCTTCCGGCCGATGGAAAAGGCGATCCGCCGCGCCTTCACTGAATCCGCCGCATCCTTGTTCAAGGCCGAAGCGGCCGACCGCGCCAAATCGGAATTCCTGGCCAATATGAGCCACGAGATCCGCACGCCGATGAACGGCGTGCTGGGCATGGCCGAGCTGCTCGCCAAAACCGACCTCACCGCACGCCAGAAAACCTTCACCGACGTCATCGTCAAATCCGGCAATGCGCTGCTCACCATCATCAACGACATCCTCGATTTCTCCAAGATCAATGCCGGCCAGCTGACGCTCGATCCGGCGCCCTTCCGGCTTGCCGAAGCGGTCGAGGACGTGGCGACGCTGGTGTCGGCGCGCGTCGCTGAAAAGAACCTCGAGCTGATCGTGCGTGTCGACCCTCGCCTGCCGGCCCACGTCGTCGGCGATGCCGGACGCTTCCGCCAGATCGTCACCAATCTGCTTGGCAACGCGGTGAAGTTCACCGAAAAGGGCCATGTGCTGATCGATGTCGGCGGCGAGGTGGTCGACGGTCTGGTCCAGCTCAAGGTCCGCGTCGAGGACACCGGCATCGGCATTCCGGCCGAGAAGCTGGAGAACGTGTTCGAGAAATTCGCCCAGGTCGACGGCTCGTCGACGCGCCGCCATGAAGGCACGGGCCTCGGCCTTGCCATTGCCGCCCGCCTCGTCGACCTGATGGGCGGCAAGATCGGCGTCGAAAGCGAGATCGGCCGCGGCTCGGTGTTCTGGTTCGCTGTGCCGCTGCCGGCGCATCAGCAGGACACCCGCGACGAGATCGTGCCGGTCGACGTCACCGGCGCCCGCGTGCTGGTCATCGACGACAACCCGGTCAACCGCGAGATCCTGCTGGAACAGCTCAGAAGCTGGAGCTTCGACTGCGCGGCTGCCGAAAGCGGCGCGGTCGGCCTCGCCTTCCTCGATCGGGCCAGCCAGCTGGGTGCCGCGGTCGACTGCATTATCCTCGACTACCAGATGCCCGGCATGAACGGCGCCGACGTCGCCAAGGCGATTGCCGCAGACAGCCGTCTCTCCGCCATCCCGATGGTGCTGTTGACTTCGGTCGACCAGGTCGATTTCGGCAAGATGGTCATCGATTTCGGTATCGCCGCGCATCTGACCAAGCCGGCGCGCTCGGCCATCCTGCTCGGCACCGTCATCTCGGTCATCCAGAAGGCGCGAGCCCAGATCGGCAAGGCCCACTTCGTTCGCGAGCCCGTGGTCGCGCAGGCAGCGCCCGTGGCGCCGCCGGCCTTCACCGTCATTCGCGGCCCGGTGATGCCTGCCGCCACAGTGCCCGAATCGATGACCACGCCGAACGGCCCGATCGATATCCTCATTGCCGAGGACAATGACGTGAACCAGCTTGTGTTCGGCCAGATCCTCAACGGGCTTGGCCTCAGCTACCGCATCGCCGGCAATGGCCGCACCGCCGTCGAGATGTACCGGGCGCTGCGGCCGAAGCTGATCCTGATGGATGTCTCCATGCCGGAGATGAACGGCTACGAAGCGACCCGCGCCATCCGGGCGGCGGAGGCGGCGACAGGCAACCATACGCCGATCATCGGCGTGACCGCGCACGCGCTGAAGGGTGACCGCGACAAATGCATCGAGGCCGGCATGGACGACTATCTGCCCAAGCCCGTCTCGCCCGACCGCCTCGGCAGCAAGATCGGCACATGGCTCAGCGAGACGGTGGCGGCGAAGACGGCTTGATCCGTCAGCGTAACCGGCCGATGGGGATGATTTCCGACGAGGCGTCGACATAGGGTTCGCCCTGCCAGCCGCCGAGCCATTGCTCCACCAGCAGGCCGGCTTCGTCCAGCATCCCGGCGAGATCTTCCTTCTTCGGAAATGCGATTCTCGATGCGGCACTCAGAGCGGGTCTGCCGCCTGGAATTTCATAGAAGGTCGAATAGGTCACGACGCCGGTGGCGGCATCGTATGCGGCATCATACCAGGCCTTGACGGTACCGAGAGCGGGATGCGCTACCATCCGCTCGGAGCGCTGCGGCGTCCATTCAAGCCACGCCTTCGCGGCGGAGTTGCGGGTGTCGAAAACGAAGCGCCCGCCCGGAGCGAGATGTTCGGCGATGGTGCGCAGCACCGCCCGCTGGTCCTCTTCTGTCAGAAAAACCTGGAACACGTGACCGGTTAGCAGCACCAGGTCGAAGCGTCGCCCGAGCCGCACCGTTCGCGCGTCTGCCTCGATCCAGTCGACCTTGTCGCCGCCGATCCTGCGGCGCGCAACGTCGAGCATGGCCGACGCCGGATCGACGCCAGTAACGCTGCGTCCCCTGGCCATTTCGGCGGCCAGTTGACCGGTGCCGCAACCGAGATCGAGGACCGAGCCCGCATCTTCGGCAAGGCGGATGCAGCAGTCAAAATCGGCACGGTGATCCTGATTCTCGATGTCATAGAACTGGACGAAGTCGGGATCGGTGTAGATGGGATCGGTCATACCGCCGCCTGTACTTGAAAATCGTCACCTCGTGCGACAGGCGCACCCCCGTCGACGATGGCATTCGCTTCAGACGGCCGCGGCGCCTGAATGCCGAGCGCTGCACAGATGGCCATCAACGTAGCCGCCGGATCGCTTGAAAGCCGCTCATAGCCAATCTGCAGCGGCATTATCCCCTGCTCCGCAAACCATGTGTTCCAGGCCGCGTCATAGGCTTCGAGTTTGGCGAGCTCATGCTGGATCCGCTCGAAATCGTAGCGGGGTTCCTGCGGTGGCGCGACCCTTTCGATCTCTGTTCCGTCAGGCGCGATATGCCAAAGCCCGGTCTGCTCCGCCTTGATCAGCGAGACCGCCTGCGCGAGCTTGTTCTCGCGCGAAAGATGGATGTAGAGGACACGGCCGAAGGCCTTTTCAAAGCGCGCTTTGTCCGACGGCAGATCCGGGAAAATCCCGTCGAGGATCGCCGAAAGCTCATCCAGATTTTCCCGCATCAGGCGCAGGCCGAAGACGCCTGTGCCACCCTTCCCGGCCCTGATTGCCGCCTGGATATAGGCGACATCGAAGTCATGCGCGCTCATCGTTTCGGGATGCGGCAAATGCCACTCTTCGGCCCATTCCGCTACGTCCTGCCGCCGGTAGAACGAGTGCGGATCGCCTGCCGTCTTGGTCGATGCCAGCAGGCCGCACAGCAAAGTGCTTCCGGTTCTGGGCGTGCCGCAGATTATGTAGCCGTCTAACATGAACTACCGTTGTCGCTCACCAGAGCCAAGGCAAGCTCGGCCACTTCAGCGCCGGCCTATAGCTGAAATTCCTCCTGGATGCGACGGGCACATTCGAGTGGCGTGAGTTGGCTGGTGTCGACTTCGAAGTCATAGTCGATACCCTTGTGGACGCGGTGATACTGCCAGCGCGCCAGGCCGGGCAGCCTGTCGCCGCGCGTGGCCTCCCGCGCTTCCAGCACCGCCAGCGGCGCCATCACGCCGACCAGATGCAGATCGAAGCCCGACAGCAACTCGCGATATTGCGCCATCTCGTCATTGAAGACCACGTCATCGACGATGAGATTGTTGCCTTGCCCGGCCATGGCGGCGATGGCGTGGCGCATGCCGTGCATGGTGCGAACACCGACCGGCCCGCTCCTGATCACCACCGATGGCTTGCCGTCGTCCAGCACCGTCTCAAAGGAAAACCCGTCGGCATGGTTCTGCAGCGCTTCCGGCAACATATCGAGGAAGGCGTCCATCTGGACATGCAGAAA
The DNA here is from genome assembly GCF_056404315.1 of Mesorhizobium sp. P2_D6. Taxonomy (NCBI): domain Bacteria; kingdom Pseudomonadati; phylum Pseudomonadota; class Alphaproteobacteria; order Hyphomicrobiales; family Phyllobacteriaceae; genus Mesorhizobium; species Mesorhizobium sp. P2_D6. The sequence goes on from NZ_JBFUEG010000004.1 coordinate 40,105, forward strand.
GGGTTCGGCGGTGATTGTCTGCAGGGCTCTCGCGATTGAACTCTTGCCGGCACTGCCGACGCCGTTGAGCAGGACGATTTTGGCCGTCATGTCGCCCCCTCGCGCCTACCGGTTGCGCACGACGATACAGGCACCGCCGACGCTCTGCAGTTTTTGGCAGATAACATTGGCGGCGGCTCGGTCGTCGACACCGATCCTGACGGCATAGATGCCGCGCCGGCCGATCGGCGTGCGCACCCGGCTGACCACCGGATCATGCCCGAAAAGCAGCGCCGGAAACCGGCTCCGTACTCGCAGCCATTGATTGATCGCAGCACCGCGGCGGAAATTGCCTGCCACCTGCACGCCCCATGGCTTCACATTGATCGAAGCCATCGCCACGGTTCTGGACATGATCACCGGCAGCTTGCGGCAGGCGACGGCAAAGCTGGTCTTGGCATCGAGCGGCGCGACCGTTCCGGCGTAGGCGCTGTCGGAGAATTTGTCGACCGGCTCGCCCATAACGTCGAAGACATAGCTTTCGGTTTCCATCGGCAAGAAGCCGCCGGAGCCGAGCCAACGCGATACACGGTTCTCGCCCGCATTGTATGCGGCAGCCGCGAGGCCGAGATTGCCGTAGCTGACCTTCATCTCGCCGAGATACTTCGCCGAGGCCGGGATCGCCTGGTCGATGTCGAAGGGATCGGCAAGGCCACGCATCTTGGCCGTACCCGGCATGAACTGGGCGATGCCTTCAGCGCCGACCGGGCTCACCGCATTGGGATCAAACCGGCTTTCCTTCCAGATCAGCCGGGCGAAGTAATCCTTGGGCAGGCCGTTCTGCTCGGCATGCGTCTCGATCAGGTCGCAAACGCGGCCAATCAACCGTTTCGCCGCCGAGCGCGATTGTGGTGGATCGGCGAGTGCCTGTCCGGCGCAACCCAGCCCACAGAGCAGGATCACACCGGCTTTGAGTAACGCGCGCATCGGCCTATTCGGCCGCGGCCTTGCCGTGCTGTCCAAACCGCTGCTCGATATAGTCCGCGACCATTTTCTCGAAATCCGCGGCGATCGATGGGCCACGCAGCGTAGCCGCCTTCTTGCCGTCGACGAAGACGGGCGCCGTCGGCGTCTCGCCGGTGCCGGGCAGCGATATGCCGATGTCGGCATGCTTGGACTCGCCGGGGCCGTTGACGATGCAGCCCATCACCGCGACCTTGAGATTCTCGACGCCGGGATATTTTTCGCGCCACACCGGCATGTTCTTGCGCAGGTCTGCCTGGATGTTCTGCGCCAACTCCTGGAACACGGTGGATGTGGTGCGGCCGCAGCCGGGGCAAGCGGCGACGATCGGCACGAACTGGCGAAAGCCCATGGTCTGCAAGAGCTCCTGCGACACCTGCACCTCGCGCGTGCGGTCGCCATTCGGCTCCGGCGTCAGCGAGATGCGAATGGTGTCGCCAATGCCTTGCTGCAAAAGGATGCCCATGGCGGCCGACGAGGCGACAATGCCCTTGGAGCCCATGCCGGCTTCGGTGAGGCCGAGATGCAGCGCATGGTTGGAGCGCGTTGCAAGCTCGGTATAGACGGCTATCAAATCCTGCACGCCGCTGACCTTGGCCGACAGGATGATCTTTTCGCGGGCAAGCCCGATCTCTTCCGCCATTTCGGCCGACAGGATCGCCGACTGCACGATCGCCTCGCGGGTGACCTCCTGCGCCGTCAGCGGAAAACCTTGGCGCTGGTTTTCGTCCATCAGCCGGGTGAGCAGCTCCTGGTCGAGCGACCCCCAATTGACGCCGATGCGCACCGGCTTGTCGTGCTTGATCGCCATTTCGACGATCGCCGCGAACTGGCGGTCCTTCTTGTCCTTGAAGCCGACATTGCCCGGATTGATGCGGTATTTGGCCAGCGCTTCGGCACAGGCCGGATGATCGGAAAGCAGCTTGTGGCCGATATAATGGAAATCGCCGACCAGCGGCACATTGATGCCGAGCCGTTCGAGCCGCTCGCGAATGCGCGGCACAGCGGCGGCGCTCTCGTCGCGATCGACGGTGATACGCACGATCTCGGAGCCGGCGCGGTGCAGCGCCGCGACCTGGGCGACCGTCTGATCGATATCGGCCGTGTCGGTGTTGGTCATCGACTGCACGACGACCGGCGCGCCGCCGCCGACGGTCACACCGCCGACATCGACGCCGACCGAGGTGCGGCGCGGAAAGGGGGAGGAAAAATATCCGGTCATGCCGGCAGCCTCTTGAGCTCCTGAGCGGCCTGCGTTCGCGTTGACGCGCAAACCTACGCTCAAACAGTTATCAGCGCATTGCGCTGAGGTTCGGGCATGAGGTGGAGGAGCAAAGATGGCTTGTCAATGGCGACAGGCGGGCAGAGTCGACAAATCACGGTGGCGCGGCGACCCGTCACAGACGGTGTCGACCGGCCAACAGTGTGGGAATCAGTAACAAGAACAAGCCTCCGGCGGCGTGTCGCCACCGGAGCGATGGATACGCGCCTGAACGGCGCGTCTAATCCAGGAAGGGCGTCAATGTGTCGTCGGTTTCGCCTTCAGTTTTTCAATCTCGTCCTTGAGTGCCAGCTTGCGTCGCTTGAGATTCACGATTTCGAGGTCGTCGACCGATGGATGGTTCATTGCATCGTCGATTTCGCGTTCGATATCACCGTGTTTCCGCTGCAACTCATCAAGATGGGATGCAAGAGACATGATTGGTTCTCCCTTTCATGGTTTCCTCGATTGCAGCCGTCAAAGGCACGTCCACCGCAGGTCGTTCTGTGACGGCACCATGACACTCTGCCACCATCCAGCGGCGATGTCGAATGCTGCGTGGTAGCATTCCACGACAATGTGAAATGTGGTATTGGCTGCGCGCCGGCTACAAAACCCCACCGGTCCCGCCCAATCAGGCCCATCATTGGGCGCCGCAGACGTGCAGACGGTAGATAATGTCCGAACAGGAACAGGCTGATATCCGCCTCGAATTTTCTCGGCTGAAACAAGAGCATGCCGATTTCGACGCGGCCATCAATGCGATGATCGCCATGGGTTGTGATCCCTTGCAGATCCAACGCATGAAGAAGAAAAAACTGTTCCTCAAGGACCGGCTGATGGCGCTGGAAGACAAGATCATTCCGGACATCATCGCCTGAGCAATAGCCTCAGAGCCTGACCCCTTACCCCGGGATCGAAAGCCTTGCGGCGCGTTCACGTAATAGCGCAACAAGCTCGTCGGTTTTTTCCTTCGCGGTGTCGATCGGAACCACCAGGCACATCGTTGCCTCAACCTTGCCTGTGACGGAAAACACTGGGGCAGCCAGGCATTTGGTATAGGCGTCGACCAGCCCTGAAGTAATGCAATAGCCGGTCGTCCTGGCCGTCGCGATATCGGCGATGAAGTCGTCGAGCTGCAGCCTGCGCCCATCGGGCAGCAAAAGGTCGTCGTCCGACACCATGTCCTGGACGGCGTCCCTTTCCAACCCGGCCAGAAGCAGCCGCCCTGATGCCGTCCATGGCAGCGGGATCTGCAGGCCGGTGGCGGAGCTGATGCGGAACGGCCTGGTGCCTGGGCTGGAATGGACGATGGTGTAGCGGCCGCTTTGCAGCATGCACAATTCGGACGTCTCGCCGGTCTCGCGCGACAGATTGTCGACCTCCTGCCGGCCCCTGCGGAGCAGGTCGTTGCCCCTGACATAGTCCATTCCGTAGAGGTAGAGCTTCTTGCCGAAGTAGACCCTGTTGCCGTCGCCCTCCATCTCCAGAAGACCCGCATCGACCAGCAAGCGCACCAGCGTATAGGTCGTCGAACGCGGCGCGTTGACGCCCTTGGCGAGATCGCCAATGCCGATCGCACGCTGCGTGGTGTGCAGGAACTCAAATATCTCGAGCACCCGGTTGAGACCCTTTTCGCGAGAGCCGGGGGTCTTGTCCTCGGTCGGGCTGACGTCGGGCCGATCTTTAACGCCAATGTCGTCTTGCATTACTGATTCCTGATGTTAGTATCTGTCTTGTACAAGGTACATGTGTCTTTTGTAAGAGACAAATTGCAAAAAAAGAGCATGGACCTGAAAAAGGGGTACACACGAAAAGGAGGTCGCAGTGAACGACACATCCAAGAGACGTGATTTTCTGAAATTAGGAATGGCCGGGCTCGCCACGGCCGGAGTCATAGGCGCATCCGCCTCGGTCGACGTTCAGAAGGCGGCGGCGCAGGCCGCACCGGACAGCCTGCTGCGCACCGTTCTGGAGCGTGGCAAGCTGATCGTCGGCACCGGCAGCACCAACGCACCCTGGCATTTCGAGAACGATGCCGGCGAACTCGTCGGCATGGACATCACCATGGGCCATATCCTGGCCAAGGGTCTTTTCGACGACCCGACCAAGGTCGAGTTCGTCATGCAAGACCCGGCGCAGCGCATCCCCAATGTCACAACCAACAAGGTCGACATCACCATTCAGTTCATGACCATGACTGCCCAGCGCTCGCAGTTGATCAATTTCTCCAGGCCGTACTACGTCGAGGGTGTCGCGCTGCTGACGCTTCCGACAGCCGAGAACAAGACATTCGACAAGCTGCTCGCCGGCGGTTCGGCGACACGGATTTCCATCCTGCAGAACGTTGATGCCGAGCAGAATGTCCATCTCGTCCTGCCGCAGTCGCAGGTGATGCAGATCGACACCCAGGCCAATGTGCTCCAGGCGCTGGAATCGAAGCGCGTCGACGCGGCCGCCGTCGATCTCTCGACGGTCCGCTGGCTCGCCTCGCGCAATCCCGACAAGTATTTCGATGCCGGCAAGAGCTGGTTCTCGATGCTTTACGGCGCCGCACTCCGGCAAGGCGATCTCGACTGGCTGACCTTCGTCAACACGACCTTCGCGACCGCAATGTTCGGTCATGAAACGGCGCTCTACGACGCGGCATTCAAGGACTATTTCGGGTTGGAGCCGCCGGCGCGGCATCCTGGTTTCCCGGTCATCTGACGCAGCCTGTGGAAGGGTGCCCGGCACCCTTCCACCTCTTCTTTGACGTTCCTCGGCATTGCGGGAGACGCATGGGCTACACGCTCAACTTCAACCTGATCTGGCGGCATTTCGACAAGCTATGGGGCGGCCTGCTGCTCAGCCTTGAGCTCGCCGTCATCTCGATCGCCATCGGCATCGTCATCGGCCTGGTGCTGGCGGTCTGGTACGTCTCGGCCGGACGCGTGGTGCGCGCCATCATCGCGGCTTATGTCGAGTTCATCCGCAACGTGCCGCTGATCCTGCTGGTCTATCTCGTCTTCTACGGCGTGCCGACCGTGGTGGATCTCGCCTACGACGCGCCGACCTCGTTCGTGCTGACGCTGTCGGTCTACAGCGGCGCCTATCTGGTCGAGGTGTTCCGCTCCGGCCTCGAAGCTGTGCCACGCGGGCAGCTCGATGCCGGCAAGGCGATCGGGCTCACGCCCTGGCAGCGGCTGGTTCACGTGCGCCTGCCGACGATGCTGCGCATCACCTTGCCGGCGCTGTCCAACACCTTCATCTCGCTGTTCAAGGACACGTCCATCGCCTCGGTCATCTCCGTGCCCGAACTGACTTATGGCGCCCAGTGGATCAACTTCAACACCTTCCGCATCGTCGAGGTCTATCTGGTGACGACGGCGATGTATCTGGTGACCGGCTACGCGCTGCTCTTCGGGCTGCGGCTGGTCGAGCGACGGTTCAGGACGGCGCGCTGACATGCTCAGCCAGATCCTCTACGCATTGCCGTTCCTCGCCCAGGGTTTCGCCGTGACCCTGTGGGTATCGCTGCTGGTCGTGGTGCTGTCGCTGATTGCCGGCGTCGCGCTCGGCGTCGGCCTGGTCTACGGCCCGGCGCCGCTGCGCTGGGCGGTGCGCATCTTCTCGGACACCATCCGCGGCATCCCGATCCTGGTGCTGATGTTCTTCGTCTATTACGGCCTGCCCGCGGCCGGTCTGCATCTGCAATCCTTCTGGGCAGCGGTGCTGGCGCTGACCTTGTTCAAGACGGCGCAGGTCGTCGAATATGTGCGCGGCGCCGTCGGCTCCATCCCCAAAGGCCAGTCCGAGGCGGCGATGGCGATCGGCCTGACCTTTCACCAACGGCTCACCTCCGTCATCTTTCCGCAGGCATTCCGCCGCTTCCTGCCGCCGTGGATCAACGGCGTCACCGATGCGGTCAAGGGCAGCGCGCTGGTTTCGCTGCTCGGCATCACCGACCTGATGCAGGCGATCAACCAGGTGATCGGCCGCACCTATGAGGCGATGCCGCTCTATATCCTCGGCGCCTTGATCTACTTCGCCGTCAACTATGCGCTTTCCTACGCCAGCCGGCGGCTGGAACGGCGCTTCGCCTTCATCCGGGACTAGCACGATGGCCACAAGCTCGAACGACACTGCAGCGCTTCTAGATATTGCCGGGGTCTCGAAAGCCTTCGGTTCGGTCGAGGTGCTGCGCTCGGTCAGCCTCAAGGTTGAGAAGGGCGAGGTGGTCACCGTCATCGGGCCTTCGGGCAGCGGCAAGACGACCCTTTTGCGCTGCGTCAACTTCCTCGAAAGCTATGACTCAGGCTCGATCCGTATCGACGGCAAGGAGGTCGGTTTTCGCGAAGCCGGCGCCCGCCAGCGGCGCAGCGAGCGCGATCTGGCCGCCATGCGCGCCGAGACCGGCATGGTGTTCCAGAGCTTCAACCTGTTTCCGCACCTCACCGCCGCCGGCAACATCATGCTCGGCCTCATCAAGGTGCGCGGCAAGAGCAAGGCCGAGGCGCGCCAGATCGCCGAGCATTGGCTGGGCCGCGTCGGCCTGGCCCACAAAGCCGACAGCCTGCCGGCGGAACTCTCCGGAGGCCAGCAGCAGCGCGTCGGCATTGCCCGTGCGGTGGCGATGGAACCAAAAATCCTGCTGCTTGACGAGATCACCTCGGCACTCGACCCCGAACTAGTCGGCGAAGTGCTGGCCGTTGTGCGCAGCCTCGCCGAAGACGGCATGACCATGGTGATGGTCACCCACGAAATGGCCTTTGCCCGCGACGCTTCGAGCCGCATCGTCTTCATGGCCGATGGCGGTGTCAGCGCCGTCGGCCCGCCGAAGGAGATCCTCGCCCAAGAGACCACCAACGAGCGCCTGCGCACTTTCCTGGCGCGGTTCCGCGCCTCGCAGTTCTGACGTGGGCGGCTGAAGCCGCCCCAAGGAGAATTCTTCCATGACGCCTTACATCCGGCTCGCCGAACTCGGCCTGACGCTGCCCGAGCCGCCGACACCGATCGCCAATTTCGTCACCCATGCCGAAAGCGGCCGGCTGATCTTTCTTTCAGGTCAGGGACCGCTGCGCGCCGACGGCACGCTGTGCACCGGCAAGGTCGGCGACGACGTCACAGTCGAGCAAGCCTATGAGCATGCCCAACTCACGGGCCTCAACCTGCTGGCCGTCATGCATGCCGCCGCCGGCGATCTCGGCCGCATCGTGCGCGTCGTCAAATTGCTCGGCTTCGTCAACGCCACGCCGACCTTCAGCGACCACCCGAAAGTCGTCAATGGCTGCTCGGATCTGTTCGCCAACGTCTTCGACAAGATCGGCGGCCATGCCCGCTCGGCGATCGGCGTCGGCTCGCTGCCTGGAAACATCACCGTCGAAATCGAAGCGGTGGTCGAGATCGCTGCCTGACAGTCAAGGGATTTGCTCAACATGAAAACCTATTCCGACACCGGCTCCAACACCACGATCCGCGAACGGCTGGGACTGAGGCCGATCATCAACGTCTCCGGCACGATGACGACGCTAGGCGCCTCGATCATCGTTCCCGAAGCGATCAGCGCCATGGCCGAGATCGCCTCGCAATGGGTAGAGATGGACGATCTGCAGCGGGCCGCAAGCGTGATCACCGCCCGCCTGACCGGCGGCGAGGCCGGCTTCATCACCGCCTGCTGCGCCTCAGGCATCACCATGGCGATCGCCGGGGCGATGACCGGCACCAATTTGCTGGCGATCGAACGGCTGCCCGATGACACCGAAGGGCTGAAGTCGGAAGTCGTCATCCAGCTTGGCCATATCGTCAACTACGGCGCGCCGATCGACCAGTCGATCCGCGTGGCCGGCGCCAAGGTCATTCCGGCGGGCACGGTCAGCGTCACCCAGGATTATCACGTGCGCGAGGCGATCAACGAGCGCACGGCGGCAGCGCTCTACGTCGTGGCGCACCACACCGTGCAATACGGCATGCTGTCCCTCGAGGAGTTCTGTGAGATCTGCCACGCCAGGGCTGTGCCGGTAATCGTCGACGCGGCTTCCGAATATGATCTGCGCAGTTTCCTGGCGCGCGGCGCCGACATCGTCGTCTACAGCGGCCATAAATTCCTCTCAGGGCCGACCAGCGGCATCGTCACCGGCCGCAAGGATCTTGTCCGCGCCGCCTATCTGCAGAACCGCGGCGTCGCCCGCGCCATGAAGGTCGGCAAGGAAAGCATCGCCGGCACAATGGCGGCACTGGAAGCCTGGGAAAAGCGCGACCATGCCGGCATCCGGCGGCGCGAGGAAGCGGCGCTCAATCTCTGGAAGGGTGCGCTGCAAGGGATACCGGGCATAGCCGCCCACATCATTCCCGACCCGACCGCCAATCCACTTGACCGGCTGCAGATCTTCGTCTCGCCCGAAAGCCGCTTCACCGCCGCCGGCCTTGCCTCGGCACTTGCCGTAGGCTCGCCGCCGATCATCGTGCGCAACCACGAGGTCGAGCGCGGCCATTTCTTCCTCGACCCGTGCAATCTGCACCCCGACGAGGCCGAGATCGTCGCCGAGCGCCTGCGCGCCGTGCTGACGGCGGCCGAGCGGCCGGCGGATGCAATGAAACAGCCGCGAAAGGATTCGTCCGGCGCTCTGCGCTGGCCGGATTGATCGCCAACGAGGCCAAATTAAGCTCATGCACTCCGGCTGATCACGCGACTGTGAACAGCCGGATTTGCACACTGCGGGAATAAACCGCCGTCAAAGCAGGTCTTCTCGGCATACGCCATCGCTGGCGTTGAGGAGACGGATATGCCGCATCATTACTGGGATCGCGATCATGGCCACGGCACCAGCCGTCGTCATGCGCTGGACCGCATGAGCGTCACCAGTCTCCTTTCCATGGCGCTTGACACCGGTGACGCAGATGAATTCACTTTCGCTACTGCAGGCGGCTTTGCCTGTTTCTGCGGGGTTCGCCCGCACAAGCAGGGCGAGACCGGCGCCGGCTGAGAGTGCACGGCCTGTTCGTCCTGGAGTGTCCGATCATGGTGCTGCCTTGAGCGAGAGGGCCTTGGCCGAACGCTTCAACGAAGTGGTGCTGCCGCATCTCGGCGACGCGCTTGCGCTGGCGCGTTGGCTGACCGGCAATGCCGCCGACGCCGAAGATGTCGTGCAGGACGCCTGCATCAAGGCGCATGCCGGCATGTCAGGCTATGCCGGCGGCAACCCGCGCGCCTGGCTGCTGACCATCGTGCGCAACACCGCCTACACCTGGATGTCACGCAACCGGCCACGCGCCATGATGGCCGTTGGCGACCTCGGCGATCTCGACGAGATGGCGGCGGCACACGGCACGAGTATGCCGGACGAGGAAGGTCCAGAGGCGAGCCTGATCGCCAAGGCCAATACGGCGGCGCTGGAATCCGCGATCGCCGCGCTGCCGCAGCCGTTCCGCGAGACGCTGGTGCTGCGCGACGTCAATGGTCTCAGCTACCGCGATATAGGGACGATGCTCAGCGTGCCGATCGGCACGGTGATGTCACGGCTGGCGCGGGCCCGCGGCCTGCTTGCGTCCGAACTGGGGAGAGCGCCATGACCGCCCATGATGACGGACTGCCCAACGATCCCGAAGGCATCATGCTGATGATCCACGCTCTGGTTGATGGCGAACTCGATGCGGCCGCCGCACTTGCCGTGGAACGCCGCATCGCCGCCGATCCGGCGCTTGCCGCCGAGCATGCCCGCATCCTTGCCTTGCAAGGCGCGGTCGGCCGCTTGCCGCGTCCCGATGTCAGCGATGCCTTTCGGGCCCGCATCGCTGCGATCGGTCCGGCATCGGCACAACGGCCGCAGGACGAGGCACAGTCGGCGCTGCCGGGATTGATCGCCGGTGCAGCCCAGCAACGGCGAGCGACCGATGCGCGGCCTTCCCAGGCGAGGCCATCGCCAAGGGTGCGCCGCATCGGCTCGTTCGACTGGCGCGCCATGGCGGCGTCGATCGTCATGACCGCAGTGCTGGCCAGCGGCGCCACGCAATGGGTGATGTTCAATGCCGCATCGGACAGCGTCGCAGCAGAGATCGCCGGCGACCATCGCCGCAGCCTGCTCTCCGCTAGCCCGATCGACATCGTCTCGTCCGACCGCCACACGGTGAAACCATGGCTCGATGCCCGCATCGGCGTGTCGCCGCCGGCGCCCGATCTTGCCACGGATGGCTTCGCGCTGATCGGCGGCCGGGTCGAGGTGGTCTCGGGCCGTCCCGTGCCGGCGCTGGTCTACCGCCACCGCGAGCACCTGATCACGCTGGTGGCCGAGCCGCAGCAAGGCGGTCGCGTCACCGAACCGAAGGACGTTTCCTCGGGCGGCTTCTCCATGGTGCACTGGACCGACGGCGCCTTCTCCTACTGGGCGATCTCCGACATGGAGCGCCCCGAGCTCGACGATTTCGTCGCCCGCTTCCGCAAGGCAGTGGTGTGACGCCAAATTGAAACTTTACAAAATTCTTCATTCGTGTGAAGTCGTGGTCACCGAAAGGGTCGACCGTGACAGCCAATCGTTTCGCCACGCGCCTGAATTCCTTTGCCTCGCGCCCACAGGCCGAGTGGCCCGATCTCACCGGGAAGCCGTCGCTGATGCAGATGGCCTCGCGCGCCGCGAAGGTTGACGGGTTGACCGACGTCGATCTGAATTTTCCCGACCATGTCGGCGAAAAGCCTGCCGAAATCGCCCGTCAGCTTCGTGATCTCGGCCTTGGCATCAATGGTTTTGCCATGCGCTACTATTCCAATCCTGCTTTCAAGCTTGGCGCCTTCACCAATCCTGATCCGGCGGTGCGCCGCGAGGCCATCGACATGACCAAAGCCGGCATCGATGCTGCGCGCGAGGCCGGCGCCAACCTGATGACACTGTGGCTTGGCCAGGATGGTTTCGACTACGCCTTCCAGGCGGATTATGCGGTGATGTGGGAACACGAGATTGAAGGAATTCGTGAAGTCGCCGCGCATGATCCGGATTGCCAGATCAGCCTGGAATACAAACCCAATGAACCCCGCTCCTACAGCCTGATGCCGGATGCGGCGACGACATTGCTGGCGATCCGCGATGTCGGCCTTCCCAATCTCGGCGTCACGCTCGATTTCGCCCATGTGCTCTATGCCGACGAGCAGCCAGCCTTTGCCGCCGCTCTGGTGGCGCGTCATAGCAAGCTGCTCGGCGTGCATCTCAATGACGGCTACGCCAAGCGCGACGATGGGCTGATGGTTGGCGCCGTGCATACGCTGCAGACCATCGAACTGCTGAGGCAGATCCGCCGGGACGGCTACGTCGGCGCAATCTATTTCGACACGTTCCCCGACATGACGGGGCTCGATCCGGTTCACGAATGCGAAGTCAACATCGCCACCGTCAAACGCATGCTGCACATCGTCGACCGGATTGACCGCGACAACCGTCTGTCCGCCGCGATAAGCAGCCAGGACGCGGTGACATCGCAGGCCATCGTCCAGGAAATCATGCTCGGACCGGACATATGAGCCTGAGTGGGCTGGACCTGAAAGCGGTAGGTCCGCGCATCCGCATGATGATGCCGAACCTCACTCCGCTGGAAGCGAAGGTGGTCGAGACCGTCTTCGGTCGGCGCCGCTTCGACGAGAGCATTCCCCTGAAGGAGATCGCCGGGGAGTCCGGCGTGTCCGAGGCGATGGTGGTCAAGATCGCCAAAAAGCTCGGCTTCTCCGGTTATCGCGAGTTCCGCACCGCCGTCTATGAATACAGCCGCCTGCCGACGGCGGAGATGCACCGGGAGCTATCGTCCGATGACGGGCCCGCGGAAATCGTGCAAAAAGTGTTCCGCACCTCAATTCAGGCTCTGGAAGAGACGCTGGCGATCCTTGATATCGCAGAGTTCGATCGCGCTGCTGATTTGCTCTACAGGGCAAGGAACCGCGACTTCTACGGCGTCGGCGGTTCGGCGCAGATCGCACGCGACGTTTCGCACAAATTCCTGCGGATCGGCATCCGCGCGTCGGTCTATGACGATTCGCACATGATGCTGATGTCGGCCTCGCTGCTCGGCGCCGACGACATCGCCGTCGGGTTCTCGCATTCCGGCAACACGTCGGCCGTGATCGACGCCATCCAGTTGGCCCGCAAGAATGGCGCGCGCACTCTGGCCATCACCAACTACGACAAGTCCCCACTCGCTGGGCTAGCCGACATCGTGCTGTGTTCGACCGCACAGGGCTCGCCGTTGATGGGAGAAAACGCGGCGGCACGCATTGCACAGCTCAATATTCTCGACGCGCTGTTCGTAGCGGTGGCGCAGCGCGATTACCAGGCGGCGGAGCGCAATCTTAGCCGCACCATGTCGGCGGTGAAATCAAAACGAAAAGAACGCGGCTCATGAGCAATCCGCCCCTGGTCACCGTGTTTGGCAGCTTGCACTACGACATCATGGTCGATGCGCCTGACCGGCCACGCAAGGGCGAGACGGTAACCGGTCACGCCTGGCACCCGAAATGCGGCGGCAAGGGCGGCAATCAAGCGATCTCGGCGGCACGCGCTGGTGTTCGCGCGGCGATGATAGGAGCAGTCGGCGACGATGATTTCGGTTCGGCTCTGCTGGCCAATCTCACGCGCGCCGGCGTCAATCACAGCTGTGTGCGTGTGGCGCGAAATACAGGCTCCGGCATGAGCGTCGCGATCTTCGACGCAGAAGGCGACTACGGCGCAGTGATCGTCTCGGGCAGCAACCTCACTTTGGGTGAGGCCGACATTGCCTCGGCTCCCGAAGTGGTGGCCCAAACGGCGGTGCTGCTGCTGCAGAACGAAGTGCCTGAGGCCGCCAACATCGCCGCCGCGCGCGCGGTGAAAACGAGGGGCGGCCGGGTCGTGCTTAACGCGGCTCCGGCTCGCAAACTCTCCGATGATCTGATCGCGTTGGTCGACATCCTCATCGTCAACGCCATCGAGGCCGAATTCCTGGCCGGCATGGCGGTGGTCGAAACGCTCGACGGTGCGGCGCAGGCTGCGCGACGCCTTGTCGATCTCTGCCCCATGGCAATTGTCACGGCGGGCGGCGAAGGTGTCGCCTGTTGTGACCGGAGCGGCGAGGCCTTCGCGCTCCCTGCCATTCCGGTCAAGGTTGTCAGCACGCATGGCGCTGGCGACGAATTCGTCGGCGCGCTGGCCGCAGCTCTTGCCAGGGGAGAGGCCATGCGGCCGGCCCTCGCCGCCGCCAACGCCGCTTCGGCCATGCTGGTCTCGACACCGGAGGCCGAACGTTCCGGTATCTAGAGGCCGGTTTTGATATCATCAAAAGACACCAGGCGCCGCGCATCCTTGCCGTCGATGCCGAATTCCGCTAAGGCGCGCCTTTGCCGCCGGGAGCATGCGCTTGACCGACCACCGCGCCGACGTCGCCATCATCATGGGCAGCCAGTCCGACTGGGCGACGATGCGCCACGCCGCCGAAACACTGGAAGCGCTGGGCATCCCTCACAAACGGCTGATCGTCTCCGCCCACCGTACCCCCGACCGGCTCTATGATTTCGCCAAGGGCGCCAAGGCGGCCGGCTACAAGGTGATCATTGCCGGCGCCGGCGGTGCCGCGCACCTGCCCGGCATGACGGCGGCGATGACACCGCTGCCGGTGTTCGGCGTGCCGGTCGAATCCAAGGCGCTGTCCGGCCAGGATTCGCTGCTCTCCATCGTCCAGATGCCAGCCGGCATTCCGGTCGGCACGCTGGCCATCGGCAAGGCGGGTGCGGCCAACGCCGCCCTTCTGGCAGCCGCCGTGCTGGCACTCAACGACGACAAGCTTGCCGCCCGTCTCGACGCCTGGCGCGCCGCCCAGACCGCCAAGGTCGCCGCTGAACCAACGGACACGCCGTGAGCCTGCCCGCGGGATCGACCATCGGGATCATCGGCGGCGGCCAGCTCGGCCGCATGCTGGCTGTTGCCGCGGCGCGCCTCGGCAACCGCACAATTATCCTCGAACCGCAGGCCGATTGCCCGGCGGCTCAGGTCGCGAACCGCCAGATCACCGCCGCCTATGACGATGCGGACGCTCTTGCCGAACTTGCAGCAGTCAGCGCCGTCGTCACATATGAATTCGAGAACGTACCGGTGGCGGCTGCCAGCGCGCTTGCCGCCAAGGTACCGGTCTATCCGCCGCCGCGTGCGCTGGAAGTGGCGCAGGACCGGGTGGTGGAGAAGCAATTTCTCAACGGCATCGGCATCAAGACCGCCGATTTCCGCGCCGTCGACAATGACGACGAGCTGACGGCGGCGCTGAGAGAGTTCTCGGGCAGCGGCATCTTGAAGACCCGCCGCATGGGCTATGACGGCAAGGGCCAGCGCGTCTTCCGCAACATGGAGACGGGCGGCTTTGCCGGCACCTGCGAGGCCATGGGCAATGTGCCGCTGATCCTGGAATCCTTCATCGCTTTCGAGCGAGAGATTTCAGTGATCGCCGCGCGCGGGCTGGACGGCGCGGTAGCCGCCTACGATCCGGCCGAGAATATTCACCGCGACGGCATCCTGCACATTTCCACTTTGCCGGCCCAGATCAGGCCGGAAACGGCGGCGGCGGCACAGGCTGCTGCGGCAAAGATCCTGTCGGCCCTCGATTATGTCGGCGTCATCGGCGTCGAGTTCTTCGCCCTCGCTGATGGCTCGCTGCTGGCCAACGAAATGGCGCCGCGCGTACACAATTCCGGCCATTGGACGGAAGCTGCCTGCATCGTTTCGCAGTTCGAGCAGCATATCCGCGCCATTGCCGGCCTGCCGCTGGGCAACCCCGGCCGGCATTCCAACTGCGTCATGGAGAATTTGATCGGCGACGACGTCCTGCGCGTGCCCGCTCTGCTCGCCGAGCCCGATTTGATGCTGCATCTCTACGGCAAGGCGGAAGCTCGCCCGGGCCGCAAGATGGGCCATTTCACGCGCATCAGCCGGCGTAGCTGAGCAATTCCAGGAAAGCGCGCCCGCTTTGCCTGAGGGGCGTGGACCCTATTGCAACTCGTCGTTCAGATCTCCGTCTTCGTCGGGGCTGGCGCAACTCGCGTCGCCTTCCTGGCAATTGGCGCTGGACGTCAGCTGCTTGGTGCGCTGTTCCGTCAGTTCGGTCAGGCATTGCGAAACCTCCATCGGATGGATGGAGCCGCCTTCGCTGTCTGTCGTGGTATAGGCGCATTCGGCGTCGCGGAAGGCGATCCAGGCGCGCTGCGCGACCTGCAGCAGCTTCCTGCTCATGTCGTCGTTGCGGCCGATCAGATCCTTGTAGGCCTGGTTTAGCTTGGCGTCAGCCGCCTGATAGTCCTCGCCGGCACAGATGTTCATCATCTGCTGGCTGTCGTCGTTGCGGTCGCATTCCTGCGCCTGTGCACTAGAGGCCGCCGCCAGAACGGCAAGGCAGGCGGACACAAACAACAGGCGCATGGACCTCTCCAAATCAGCTAGCGGGCGCCGCACCATTCCAGCCCGCCTTGGGCGGCGCAATGGCCGGGAGCGGAGATGGCGGATATTTGATGGCCAAAGCCGTTCTCAGCCTCTATGCGCCACGCTTGCGGTTGACACGGGCAAGGCTCCTCGTTTATGAGCCACGCAAGTTCAAAGGCGCGTCTTCTGGCGCGCCTTAATAATTCGGCCCGGACAGGGCCCAGACCGACGGGCAAGACCATGAAGATCAAGAATTCGCTCAAGGCGTTGAAGGCGCGTCACCGCGACAACCAGCTGGTTCGCCGCAAGGGCCGCGTTTACATCATCAACAAGACCGCTCCGCGCTACAAGGCGCGCCAGGGCTGAGTTTTCGGCCGGAGGCTCGTTGCCTCCGTCCCTGTGATGTTATTTGCCGGAGATCCGGCACTTTCACGCTAATTTCAGTTTGACGATCCGCCGTCCGGGGTTAGATTCGGACGATGCGGATTGTTTTTGCATTTTTCTCGGCCTTTTTCCTGTTCAGCGCCACAGCGGCGCGAGCGGATGATCCACCGGCCGCCACGACGCCACCAGTTGCCGTGACCAAGGAAGCCCGGCTCGACCAGCTGTTTGCCGACCTGAAGCGCGAGCGCAACGAAAAGGCTGCCGAGCGCATCGCCGGGCGCATATGGGGCGAATGGTTCCAGTCAGGCAGCGCCTCGATCGACCTGATGATGCAATGGTCGCAAAAGGCGATGGATGACCAGAAGTTCGACGTCGCCCTCGACTTCCTCGACCAGGTCGTCACCCTGCAGCCCAAATATGCCGAGGGCTGGAACCGGCGCGCCACCGTGCACTACATGATGAGAAATTTCGGGAAATCGATGTCCGACATCGACCAGACGCTGCAGCTGGAACCACGACATTTCGGCGCACTTTCTGGCCTGGCGCAGATCATGGCCGCCACCGGCCACAAGCAATCGGCGCTCGAAGCCTGGCAGAAGGTGCTGGCCATCTACCCGATGATGCGGAGCGCCCAGGACCAGGTCGCAACCCTTTCGGAAGAGCTTGCCGGCGAAGGAATTTAATCTAGGCAGTAGGGAATAGGGCGTAGGCAGTAGGGTATGCGGTTGAACCCACACTACTGCCTACTGCCCAAAACTTATCCTCCTCCACCCCCGTACCTCTCCTCATGAACCTCATCTACGCCACCTGTGCCTTTCTCCTCGCGCTCGTCTTTGCCCTTGCCGGTGTCACCCGCGCCGGCGCATGGCTGATCGAGTGGCGCAATCCGCCTGCCGGCGAATTTGCCGACATTGACGACGCCCGAATCCACTATGTCCACGTGCCGGCGCCACGAAATGCCGAGCTGCCGGCGATCGTCTTCATCCATGGCGCCAGCGCCAACCTTAGGGATCAAATGCTGCCGATCCGGCCTTTGCTCGAGGGCCGCGCCGAAATGGTGTTCCTCGACCGGCCGGGTTTCGGCTGGTCGGGGCGAGGTCCCGGCAACAATGAGAGCCCGTCGGCGCAGGCCAACACCATCGCCGAACTGATGGACCGTCTCGGCATCCACAAGGCGATCGTCGTCGGCCATTCCTTCGGCGGCGTGGTCACCGCCGCCTTTGGTCGCGAGCACCCCGACAAGACGCTCGGCCTGGTCTTCCTGTCGCCGGTCAGCCACCCCTGGCCGGGCGGCGCGACCGCCTGGTACTACAAGCTGACCGCCACCCCCATCATTGGCTGGCTGTTCTCGGAGACATTGGCCTATCCGGCCGGCACACTGCAGATGAACGGCGCCACGGCTTGCGTGTTTTCGCCCAACAAGGTGCCGGACTTCTATGTCGGCAACGCCTCGATCCCGCTGGTGCTGCGTCCCGGCGCTTTTCGCGCCAATGCCATCGATGTCGCCGGCCTCTACGACTATGCGCTCAGGGCCGCGCCGCATTACCGCGACATCAAGGCGCCGACGATCATCATCTCGGGCGATCGTGACAAGGTGGTCTATGCCTCGATCCATTCGGTCGGCCTTGTCAGGGACATTCCGGGCGCCGAGCTGATCTGGGTCCACAATCTCGGCCACAAGCCGGACTGGATCGCACCAGACCTCGTCGTCGGCGCCATCGAGAAAGTCGCCGGCAAGGATGTCGACCTGCAGGCACTGGCAAAAACCGTGGAGGCGCGGATCACCGGCGACGCCTACAATGAGGGACAATGCCCCGACATCACGGTGCCCGACGCGGAACTCGCACCGACCTGATCGCCTCATGTATGTCCTGAAGCACGGCATCAAGAAGAACCCGGAGAAGCGATGGGCATTGCCGGACCGCGTCTTCTTCGGTCACGGCGCGTGCGCCATTCTCGCAGGCGCCTTTCTCGAGCACCCTCCTCTGGAAGGATTTTACGGCGAACGTATCCTTCCAGGCGAGGGCTTTTCCGGGAACCATATCTATGTGACCAACGGCGTTGTCGCGTTCGACTACCACGGCTATTCCGCTCGTGAGCGGCTGCTGGAACACCATGGAAGAGGCTGGGCTTCACGCAGCGCCGGATGGCACTGCGTGATCACCAGGGTCGATTTCGATCTGCTCGACACGGCCGAACTCAACCGGCGAAGGATACTGGGTCCGGACCAGTACCTGCACGACCCCGTTCCCCGGGCTCGCCGATTCCTTCGGCGCATCGATCACGCCGAAGCCGCGGCAAGAGCGCTGCGAACTGCGACGCGTTGAAGCCTCTCTCAGCCTATGTTGCGGCTGACCTGCGCGTCCGATCCGACATAGGCGATGCGCAGCATGTTGGTCGAGCCCGGCGTCCTCAGCGGCACGCCGGCCGTGATGATGACCCTGTCGCCCGGCTGGCCGAACCCCTCTTCGAAAGCGATGCGGCAGGCGCGGTCGACCATGTCGTCGAGATCAACGGCATCGGGCGAGACGACGCAATGCGTGCCCCACAGCAGCGACAGCCGCCGCGCCGTGTTGAGGATCGGCGACAGCGCGATGATCGGCACTTGCGGCCGCTCGCGCGCGGCGCGAAGGCCGGTGGTGCCCGACGCCGTATAGGTAATGATCGCCGACAGTTTCAGCGTCTCGGCGATCTCGCGCGCGGCGAGCGAAATAGCGTCGGCGCCGGTCGCTTCCGGCTCCGAGCGCTGCGCGTTGATGATGCCGGCATAGGTCGGGTCGGTTTCTACCTTGGTGGCGATGCGGTTCATCATCGCCACCGCCTCGACCGGATAGGCGCCGGCCGCCGACTCGGCCGAAAGCATGATGGCGTCGGCGCCCTCGAACACGGCAATCGATACGTCGGACACTTCGGCACGGGTCGGCACCGGTGCGGTGATCATCGATTCCAGCATCTGCGTGGCGACGACCACCGGCTTGCCGGCGCGGCGCGCCGCGCGCGTGATCTGCTTCTGGATGCCGGGCACGGCTTCGAGCGGCATTTCCACGCCGAGATCGCCGCGCGCGACCATCAGCGCGTCAGACAATTCGATGATTTCGGCCAGCCGGGCGACGGCCTGCGGCTTTTCGATCTTGGCCATGATCAGCGCCCGGCCGCGCGCGATCTTGCGAGCTTCGGCCAGATCTTCAGGCCGCTGCACGAAGGACAGCGCCACCCAGTCGACGCTTGCCGCCAGCACAGCATCGAGGTCCTTGCGGTCCTTCTCGGTCAGCGCACCGACCGGCAGGTCGGTGTCGGGCAGGCTGACGCCCTTCTTGTCGGAAATCGTCGTGCCGGCGACCACCGTGCAGGTGATCGACTTGCCGTCGCTCTTCAGAGCCTTCAGTTCCAGCTTGCCGTCGTCGATCAACAGACGGTGGCCGGCCTCGACCGAGCTCAGGATTTCGGGATGCGGCAGGTAGACCCTGGTCGAATTGCCGGGCTCGGGATTGTTGTCGAGCGTGAAGGTCTGGCCAGCCGTCAGCACCTCCTTGCCGTTGGCGAACTTGCCGACGCGCAGCTTCGGCCCCTGCAAATCGGCCAGGATGCCGATCGGACGGCCGACCTTTTCCTCGACGGCGCGTATGCGACCGACCAGCGTGCGCATCAGCTCATGGTCGGTGTGGCTCATATTGATGCGGAAGACATCGGCGCCGGCTTCGAACAGCTTCTGCAGCATCTCCTCGGACGAGGAGGCCGGACCGATGGTGGCGAGGATCTTGACCTTGCGGCTACGTCTCATTGACTGTTTGTTCCCGGGGCGGCTGGTGCGCCTCCCGTTGTGGACTCATCGGTCAGCTGGACCATCCAGCTTGCCTGCTCGCCCGTGTCATATTCCTGGAATCCGGCGCGCTGGAAGCCCCGGGCGACGCAATCGGTAACGCCGGCGATCTTAAACTCTTTTTCGGCCACGCACATGTTGATCGGGCCATCCCAACGCCCGCCACGCTCGGCGTCTTCTGCATAAAGATAGTAAAACCTTGATGACAGCGGCCCTTCGATCAGCGTCTTGCAGCTCGATCCTTCGATGTGCCACCAGCCCTCGGTGATCCAGCCGGCCTTGGCGCGGTAGCCGATGCCGACGCCGACCAGGTTCTGCGTGGCGTTGCAGACGCGGAAATCGGCCCGGGCGGGCGAGGCCGCGACCAGCGCGGTAAGCCCCACGGTCAAGGTCAGGAGCGGCACGGCAAAGGCGCTGCGCGCACGCGGCCTGCCGGCGGAACCCATCCCGAAACCCCTCAACAACGTCATCTGCATCTCTCAACGCCCCTTTTCGGTAAAGTCCGGGCGCATGTCAACGCGCCGTTCTGTCCAATTCCAATCGATTTAGAAAGGCCCCCGACACGCAATCTGCCGCGCGTGACCGGATTTTCGCAGAAACCGTGGCCAAACAACGGCATTGCGCCAGCGTCCTCTTCGTGGAATGACGATACCACCCTCCCCGGAAGCCAGCGAACAGACCTTTTCAGCCAATGACCCGATCCACAGTTTTCGCGCCTTTCGATCTTGTCGAGGGCGACCGCAAGCGAGGCATCGTGCTTGTCGCCGACCATGCCCGGCGCGACCTGCCGGAGGAGTATGGCAGCCTCGGCCTGCCGGCGGCGGAACTCGAGCGCCACATCGCCTACGACATCGGCGTCGAGACGGTGACGCGCGAACTGGCGGCATTGCTCGACGCGCCGGCGGTGATCGCCAATTTTTCGCGCCTGCTGATCGACCCCAATCGCGGTGAGGATGACCCGACGCTGATCCGCCAGCTCTATGACGGCACCGTGGTGCCGGGAAACTACCCGATGGCACCGGAAGAACGCGAAAGGCGGATCGACGGCTTCTATCGGCCCTATCACGACGCGGTCGGCGCCATGATCGCCTCGGTGGCGCAGGCTTCAGGCAAAGCGCCTTTCATCTTCTCGGTGCATTCCTTCACCCCGGCCATGCAAGGCATTGCGAGGCCCTGGCATGTCGGCATCCTTTGGGACCTCGACGACCGCGTGGCGCGGCCGCTGATCGACATGCTGGCGCAGGACAGAAACCTCGTCGTCGGCGGCAACGAACCCTATGATGGCGCGCTGCGCGGCGACACCATGTTCAAGCACGCCATCGTCAACGGCTTTCCCCATGCGCTGATCGAGATCCGTCAGGACCTGATCGCTGATCAGAAGGGTGCGATCGCGTGGGCTGAACGGCTGGCGCCGATCGTTGACGCCATCGATCGTCGTCCCGATATACATGACGTGAAAATGTTCGGCTCGCGCACCGGGCCGCTGTGAGGATCAAGACATGACCGAACTCAGCGACGAACAGAAACGCGATTTCGAGGCCGCCGCCTTCCGCCGGCTGGTCGACCATCTGCGCGAGCGCAGCGACGTCCAGAACATCGACCTGATGAACCTCGCCGGCTTCTGCCGCAACTGCCTGTCGAACTGGTACCGCGAGGCCGCCAATGCCGAGGGCGTCGACCTTGGCAAGGATCAGTCGCGCGAAATCGTCTACGGCATGCCCTATGCGCAATGGCAGGCGCTCAACCAGACCGAGGCTTCGGACGCCAAGAAGGCGGAGTTCGAGGCGAGGCGGCCGAGGGATCATTAGCGCCCGGCGGGCAACGCTTATAGGCGCGTCTACGCGCCCGCGATTGGCGGAGCCCTACGCGACTTCGTCATCCTAGGGTGGAGCAGTCGCGCAGCGACGTCGCGGAAACCCTAGGATCCATGCCGCGAGGGCCGGCACGGACACAGCGGCTCAGAATGATGGTTGCGCTCACCAGGCGTGATTCTGCGCCGTAGCATCGCACAGACGGCACGGAATGGATCCTCGGGTCTGCGCCGCGTCGCTACGCTCCTTGCTCCGCCCGTGGATGACGAAGGGATGGGGCGTTTTCGCCAATCTCCAACGTCTGATGGTCCACCGAACGGTACCGACTCCATTGGCCCTTTGGTCCAAGCATTTCCTCAACCACAGCGCTTGACTGCAAATTGAATCGATCTAATTTGCAGCGCAAAGCGATTTTTGACCGGATTCGAACCCATGGATGCGCAAAACACCATGCAGGGCGCCATTCGCGGGCGATGGGCCGTAGCAAGCATCTTCCTCGCCAACGGCTTCCTGACTGGCAGCTGGGCGCCGCAGATTCCGGTGTTCCTGACCCGGCTCGACATCACAAAATTCACGCTCGGCCTGCTGATCCTGCTGTTCGGCGTCGGCGCGGTCGCGGCCATGAGCTGGTGCGGCCATCTGATCTCGAAACATGGCTCGCGCACGGTGCTGCGCTGGTTCGGCCTGTGCGGCAGCCTCGGCCTGCTGGTCGTGGCGCTGGCGCCCAACGTGCCGCTGGCGGCGATCGCCATGGTCATCTTCGGCGGCTCGATCGGCGGCATGGATGTCGCCATGAACGCCAATGCGGTGGTGGTGGAAAGAAGGCTGTCCCGCGCCATCATGTCGTCGTCGCATGGCTTCTGGAGCCTTGGCGGTTTCGCCGGTGGCGGCCTGGGCGGTTACGCCATCCAGACCTATGGCCATCTCGCCCATGCGGCTGCCGTCACGGTCATCGCTTTTGCCGTCATAGCCGTGGCGGTCGGCTACCTCATCGCAGAGGACAAGCCGCAGGCCGCCGATCATCATAAATTTGCGCTGCCGTCCAATCCGCTGGTCTATTTGGTCGGGCTGATGGCGCTGCTGACCATGATCTCCGAAGGCGCCGTGCTCGACTGGGCAGCGCTTTATCTCCGCCAAGAGCTTGGCGCCGACCTTGCCATTGCCGGTCTTGCCTACGCCGCCTTCTCCGGTGTCATGGCGATCATGCGCTTTTTCGGCGACGGCGTGCGCAACCGCTTCGGCGCCGTGGCGACGCTGCGCGGCTCGGCCATTGTCGCCGCCGCCGGCATGCTGGTCGCCGGCCTGTCGCCTTCGCCCTGGATCGCCATCGCGGCCTTTGCTCTCTGCGGCTTCGGCATCGCCAACATGGTGCCGATCATCTTCTCGGCCGGCGGCAACCAGGAAGGCATGTCGTCGGGCACCGGCATGAGCGTCGTCACTACCATGGGCTATTCCGGCATATTGGTGGCGCCGTCGGCGATCGGCTTCGTCGCCGAGCATTTGAGCTTTGGGCCGATCTTCGTCGCCATGTCGGGGCTATTGATCGTCGTGCTTTTGATGGCCGGGCTCGCTCACCGCGCCGAATTCGCGCCCGCACCCGCCGAATAACGCTTCAGCTCCTCGTAGAGGAAATCGGCGACGCGGCGGATGCGCACACTGGTGCGCACGTCGCGATGCATGGCCAGCCACACCGGCAGGCTGGGCAACGGCATGCCCGGCAGCAGTTTTTCCAGCAACGGGTCGCTGTCGGCCAGCGGTTCCTGGCCAAGACCGATACCGTTTCCCGCCCGCAGCGCCTCCCACAGGACGATCTGGTTGTCGGTCCTGAAACGAAAATTGCCACGGGTGACCGGGATGCCTAACTGGGTAAAGCCGCGGATCATTTCGTCGCTGCGGTCGAAGCCGATCAGCGGATGGTCGACAAGGGCGGCGGGCACAAGCGGGCGGCCGTGCCGGTCGAGATAGGATTTGGCCGCGCAACAGCACAGCGCAATATCGCAGACCTTGCGCGCCGTCAGCTCGTTTTGTGCCGGCTTGACCATGCGGATGGCGATGTCGGCATCCCGGCGCAGCAGGTTCTCGACCTGGTTCGAGGCAACGATCTCGACCTCGATGCCGGGCTCCTCGATGCCGAGCCGCGCCGTCATCTTCGGCAGCACATAGGCAGCCACCACCTCGCTGGCGGCGATGCGCACCGTGCCTTCGATCGCCTCGACCGAGCCCAGCGCCAATAGCGAAAAAGCGCTCGCCTGCTCGCTCACCACCTTGCCGCGCTCGAACAGCGTGGCTCCGGCTTCCGTCAGCGCATAGCCGCGCCGCCCGCGCCGGAACAGGGTGACGCCGAGCGCCTGTTCGAGCTCACCGATGTGGCGCCCGAGCGTCGGCTGGCTGGCCGACAGCTTTCGCGCCGCAGCCGACAGGCTGCCGGTTTCCGCCACGGTGACGAAGCTCTTGATCAGGTTCCAGTCGATCTCTGTCATTCATTTATGAATATCAGAACGCCAATCTCAGTCAATTTTCATCCGAATATGAATGCATCATATTCGGTGTGCAAACACAAACACGGAGACGAAAAATGACCAAGATCGCAATTCTGGGCGCCAATGGCCGGCTCGGCCGCGTGGTTGGCAAGGCCTTCATCGACGCCGGCTTCGACGTCCGCGCCGTCACCCGCACCGGCAGGGTGCCAGCCGAACTGAGCGGCGCGACGGCCGTCGCGGGCGACGCCATGGACCGCCAGTCGCTGATCCGTGCGACCGAGGGCGTCGACATCGTATTCAACGGCCTCAACCCGATCTACACCGACTGGGGCAAATGCCTGCCGATGGCCGAAAACGTCATGGCCGCCTGCCATGCCAACGGCGCGCTGCATCTCTTCCCCGGCACCGTCTACAACTACGGCTCACCGATGCCTCAGGTGGCGACAGAAGATACGCCGTTCCGCCCGACCACCGAGAAGGGCCGCATCCGCTGCGCCATGGAAGCGCTGTTTGGCCGCGAGGCCGACGCCGGCCGGGTCCGCACCATCATTTTGCGGGCCGGCGATTTCTTCGGCGGCACCGGCAGCGGATCGTGGTTCGACCTCGTCGTCGCCGCCAAGATGAACAAGGGCGTCTATACCGCGCCCGGCCCGGCCAACCTCGTGCATGAATGGGCCTATCTGCCGGACTTCGCGGTGGCCTTCGTCGGGCTGGCGCGCAACCAGGGCAAGCTCGGTTTCTACGAAGCGCTCAACTTCCCCGGTCATGCCGTCACCGACATGGACATCAAGGAAGCCGCCGAGAAGGCGCTGGGACGTCCGCTGAAACTGACCTTCATGCCCTGGTGGGTGCTGCGCGCCGGCAGCCCGTTCGTGGCGATGTGGCGCGAGATCGTCTCGATGTCCTATCTCCGCTTCGAACCGCACCGGCTCGTGTCCGACCGGCTGGAAGGCATCATCGGCGAAGTCCCGCACACCCCGCTGGATCAGGCCGTGGCTGAGGCGTTGAAGGACATCGGCGTCACCACCCCTCGTGCAAAAGATGCAGCGTAGGCATACAGTGTAGGGCATCAGCCACGCTTGGCATGGAACCCAACTCGCACCTGGCCCAATCGCGGAAATCAGCAACCGGATGGTCATTGTGAGGAGACTGTTTATAACGGTCGGCGAGACACTGACACCAAGGGGAGACGATGCGTTACATACGTCCGCTTTCAATCGAAGATGCCGTTGGCCTGCTGGCCGGCTCTTCCGGCACATCAGCCATTCTGGCGGGAGGCAGCGACCTTCTGGTGAGGATGAAGGGCGGTTTTGTCGAGCCCGACCTGATCGTCGACATCAAGGCGATCGCTGGCCTGAGCGATATCCGGGAAACCGCCGACGGCTTCAGCATCGGCGCGGCTGTTCCTTGCGCCGTGCTGGGCGAGAACTCAGCTCTGAAGAAGGCATGGCCCGGCGTCGTCGAAGCGGCGAAGCTGATCGGCTCGAAGCAGGTGCAGGGACGCTGCACCATCGTTGGCAATCTGTGCAACGCTTCGCCGGCCGCCGACAGCGTCCCGGCTTTGGTGGCCGCCGGCGCCAAGGCAGTGGTCGCCGGTCCTTCCGGCAAGCGCACCATTGCCGTTGAGGCCGTGCCGATCGGGCCCGGCAAGACCTCGCTCGCCAAGGGCGAGATCATCGAGGCGATCCTGCTCGACAGCCAAGCGCCGCGTTCGGGCGATGCCTATCTCCGGTTCATTCCGCGCACCGAGATGGACATTGCGGTGGTCAGCGCCGGCGTGAACCTGACGCTCGACGAGCACGGCGTCATCACAGCCGCCCGCGTGGCGCTTGGTGCCGCGGCCCCGACCGTGCTTCTGGTCGAAGAGGCAGCCGAGGCCCTTATCGGCCGGAAGCTCGACGAAGCAGCGCTTGAGCGGCTGGCCAAGGTCTGCGCGGGGGCCTGCCGGCCCATCGACGACAAGCGCGGCACCATCGAGTTCAGACGGAAAGTTGCGGGCGTGCTGGCTACGAGAGCCGCGACGACCGCCTATGCACGTGCAGGAGGTAAATGATGACCGGTGTAGCAGTTTCAACGACAATCAACGGCGATCACGTCGAGTACCTTTGCCAACCCGACGAGACGTTGCTCGACGTCCTGCGCGACCGGCTCGGACTGACCGGCGCCAAGGAAGGCTGCGGCACCGGCGACTGCGGCGCCTGCAGCATCATCCTCGACAACCGGCTGGTCTGCTCGTGCCTGGTGCTCGGCGCCGAGGCCGAGGGCCGAATTGTCGAGACCGTCGAGGGCATGGCGCATGGCGAGAAGCTGCACACGCTGCAGCAGAAATTCCTCGAACATGCCGCCCTGCAATGCGGCATCTGCACGCCGGGTTTTTTGATCGCGGCGAAGGACCTGCTGGCGAAAAACCCCGATCCGTCCGAGGAAGAAATCCGCTTCGGCCTCGCCGGCAATCTCTGCCGCTGCACCGGCTACGACAAGATCGTGCGCGCCGTCCAGGACGCGGCTAATGTGATGAAGGGAGCGTAAGCCATGAATTTCGATCCGCGTTTTTCAGGCCGCAAATTCGCATCCGTCGGCACCCGCCCCATCCGCCCTGACGGCATCGACAAGGTGACGGGCCGCGCCCGCTACGGCGCCGACTTCAACATGGCGGGACAGCTGGTCGGGCGTGTCCTCAGAAGCCCGCATGCCCACGCAAAGATCCTGAAGATCGACACCTCGAAGGCGGAAACGCTGGCCGGCGTGAAAGCGGTGATCACCGCCGCCGACCTGCCGGACCTTACCGATGGTGATGCCGCCATGTATGACGTCCTCGACAATTGCATGGCGCGCAGCAAGGCGCTCTATGACGGCCACGCCGTGGCCGCGGTCGCGGCTGTCGATGCCCGCACGGCGCGGCAGGCGCTGAAGCTCATCGAGGTCGACTACGAGCTTTTGCCGCATGTCACCGATGTCGACGAGGCGATGAAGCACACAGCCCCCTTGATCAATGACACGATCTTCACCGAGGGCCTCGAGGAAAAGCCGAAAAAACCGTCCAACGTCACCAAGCGCAGCCAGTTCGGCCATGGCGATGTCCATCAGGGTTTCGGACATGCCGATTTCATCGTCGAGCGCTCCTTCAAGACCGAGCAGACACATCAGGGCTATATCGAGCCGCATGCCTGCGTGGCGAACGTCTCGTCCGACGGCACCGCGGACCTCTGGGTCTGCACGCAAGGACATTTCGTCTACCGCCAGCACTGCGCCCAGCTGCTCGGGTTGGAAGCCTCGAAGCTGCGCGTCACCTCGTCGGAGATCGGCGGCGGCTTTGGTGGCAAGACCCATGTCTGGGCAGAACCGGTGGCGCTGGCGCTGTCGCGCAAGGCAGGCCGGCCGGTCAAGCTCGTCATGACCCGCGATGAAGTGTTCCGCGCCTCGGGTCCGACCAGCGCGACCTCGATCGACGTGAAGATCGGCGCCCGCAAGGACGGCACCATCACCGCGGCAGAGGCGACACTGCGCTATTCCAGCGGACCTTATGCCGGCACCTGGGCCGAGATCGGCGCCATGACGGCGTTTGCCTGCTACAAGCTCGATAACGTCAAGACCGTGGGCTTCGAAGTGCTGGTCAACCGGCCGAAGACGGCGGCCTATCGCGCACCCTCGGCTCCGATGGCGGCGTTCGCCGTGGAAAGCGCCGTCGACGAGCTGGCCAAGGAGCTCGGCATGGATCCGGTCGAGTTCCGCATAAAGAACGCCGCGCAGGAAGGCACGAGGTCGTCCTACGGCCCGGTCTATGGCCCGATCGGTATCGGCCCGACGCTGGAGGCGGCGAAGACCCACCCGCACATGAAGGCGCCGTTGGCCAAAAACCAGGGCCGAGGCATGGCCTGCGGCTTCTGGTTCAACTTCGGCGGCCAGACCTGCACCGACCTCAACATCGGCATGGACGGCTCGGTCTCGCTGGCCGTCGGCACCGTCGACGTCGGCGGCTCGCGCGCGTCGCTGTCGCTGGTGGCGGCGGAAGAGCTCGGCATTGCCTATGAGCAGGTCAAGGCGGTTGTCGCCGACACGTCTTCCCTCGGCTACAACGACATGACGGACGGCAGCCGCGGCACCTTCTCGTCCTCGATGGCGACGATCTCGGCCGCCCGCAATGCCATCAAAATCCTGCGCGACCGCGCCGCGCAGATGTGGGACATCCCGGTCGACGACGTGGTCTGGGAAAACGGCCACGCCATCGCCAAGGGCGAGAAATACGGCAACCTCGCAGCATTGTCGCTGAAGGAGATCGCTGCCGCTTCCGGCAAGACGGGCGGGCCGATCGCTGGCCACAGCGAGCTCGTCGCCGACGGCGCCGGCGTCTCCTTCGCCACCCATATCTGTGACATCGAGGTCGACCCCGAGACGGGTGCCGCGCGCGTGATCCGCTACACGGTGATCCAGGATGCCGGCAAGGCGGTGCACCCGACCTATGTCGAGGGCCAGTACCAGGGCGGTGCCGCACAAGGCATCGGCTGGGCGCTCAACGAGGAGTATATTTACGGCAAGGATGGCCGCCTGCAGAACGCCGGCTTCCTCGACTACCGCATCCCGGTGTGCTCGGACCTGCCGATGATCGACACGCAGATCCTCGAGATACCCAACCCCAACCACCCCTATGGCGTGCGCGGCGTCGGCGAAACCTCGATCGTGCCGCCGCTGGCGGCCATCGCCAATGCGATGTCGAATGCCGCCGGCGTGCGCATGACCCACATCCCGATGTCACCGCCCCGCGTCCTCGCCGCGATCGAGGCGGAACGGCAAGGTTAGAGCGAGGTCTGGCAATGGTCGAAGTCACCCTCTGGGGCGCCCTCGGCCAGCTCGCCGGCGGCCAGAGCAAGGTCGAGGTCGAGGCCAAGGACATCAGGGAGCTGTTCAGAAAACTGGCTGAACAGTATCCCGGCATCGAGCCCTGGATCGAGAAGGGCATCGCCGTCGCCATCGACGGGACGATCTATCGCGATACCTGGTCGAAGGAACTGCCAAAGGGCGCGGAGATATTTCTGTTGCCGCGGTTGGCTGGGGGGTGACGGGACCGCCCCGCCATCGGCTAGCATCAAGGCCTCGAACGTCGTGGTTGGGCCGACTGCTGACTGACTGGTTCAGGTAGCAACGCCAAGGAAGCTGCCGTTCGCCGAATTTACTGCCGTCTGACCGAAGTCGACCCAAGCATGAACCCGCTCGCGCGGGATTGGCGCCCGTGTTGAGGTGTCGAGCGCCAACAGGCGGCGGTGAGAGCTTGAGCGGGACAGGGTTGTTCACCGATCATGAAGGGCCACCCTTAAGCTCGAGAGGAAGATCCGATGTCCACCCAGCCGGCCGTTGCGGCAGCGCATGCTCGAAGACATGGCCATGCGCGGCCTGAGAGAAGAGACCCAGCGCGGCTTTCGAATGGCGCTATACACCCAAACACGCCAGCTGGCTCGATATGGCCGAGTCCGAACTTGGGGTCCTATCGTCCCAGTATCTCGATCGTCGCATCCCGGACAAACAACCCTGATCGATGAAATCGCAGCTTGGCCCGAAATGCCAACCACGCCAAAGCCGATTGGCAGTTCGCAACCAAAGACGCACGTGTCAAACTCAGGCATCTTTACCATGCGATTTAATTAATCGAACGACTAGTCGGGCCGCCTTGCCGTTTGAGTGCGTCGGGTTGGGGACCAGTGTCGCTTCGCCTTCGTCAACGCCCTGACCGGCCACCACCAGGAGCTGACGCTTGGCGAAGTGTTCGTCCGACCGCGAGCCTTGCACCCCGTCTGGCAGATACGGTTTGAGGCGGGAAGCTTGGAGTAAGATGCGATCGAGCGCTGAGCGGCCCCGAACCCTCACATTTGAAGAAAAACCGCAGACCGAACTGATGAAATGATGGTTAATCTTCTACTACGTATGAGAAGCACCTAAATTCAAAGTTAACTGTGATTGATTGCGCGTTATAAGCGACTTGATGAACTCGGATTCGAAGAGCAGAGTGCCCGATGTCGAGACTCGTTGATATTCCCGATATTCGAGCGCGCGAGCTTCATTTTCAACATGAACAATTGGCCAGAAAATTGTTTTCTTGGAGAGCCGGTGAACCGATGACGAGCGCTCCGACTTGGCTAGGAAAGGTCGATCAGATGCAACTGGAAAGCCCGGCCGAGAAATCCATCAAGCAGGCCAAGCGGTCGCGACGTGATGTCCCTGCTCGTAACGGAGCGATGACACCGGGGCAAGCGACAGTTCCAGTAGAAAATGGCGCGACAAAGGAGCGCGCCGCGCCAGTTCTGGTGTTCAGCACGCCCGATGTCATCGGCACAGACAGTCCGATCCCCCAGGACACCGTCGATCATGCTTCGGTGCGTAGCCTGCTCGTTCACGGATTGCTGACAAGACAGGTGGCCATGACCGACGGGGTGCAGCTGACGACTCGGGCATCGGACCGGTACCTTCGCCAAGTAGCGCCCTTTCTGAACGAAACGATCATCCTAACGCCGACGACGCGTGTGGCGGATCTCAACCGCGACCATACTTATTTTGACAGCCGCGTGTTGCCCACGCTATCCGATCTGCTGAAAGAGATCGCGGCCGCGCGCAAGGCAATCGATGCCAAATTCAATTCGCTGAACGGCCTGCTCGGCGGTCCCATCGGCCAGATGGATTTTGGCCCCAAGGACAGCTACTTTCGCAATTACGAGGGCGGTGCGATCTACCTTGCGCCAAATGGGTCGATCCACGAAGTCCATGGCGACATCTACCGAAAATATATCGAACTTGGCGGCGTCGGGGGGTTCCTCGGATATCCGCAGACGGACGAACAGAGCACGACCTTTAATACCGGGCGATTCAACCACTTCCAAGGCGGATCGATCTACTGGACGCCTGAGCTTGGTGCCCATGCGATCGGCGGCGCTATACGCGACAACTGGTGGCAGCTCGATGGCGAGCGCGGTCATCTGGGTTTCCCGGTGTCTGACGAAGAAGTCTGGATTGATCCGACGACCGGAGCGGCCGGCGGGAAGGTCTCATATTTCCAGGCGGGCAATATCGCGATCCGGTCCGACGGACGGCTACTGGTATCCAATTCAAGCGTGGTGCTAAAGGCGAGCCTCGCCACGAGCGGCGTTCATTGCAACGTCGAGCTCTGGATGAACAGTGCGGGGGACTGGAACTACAAGGGCGACATGCGTGACAGCGGCTTTTTCGGCTTCAATGTAACCGTCGCCTCGACGCTCAATTTCCAGGATGCGGCCGGAAACATTATGGTGTTCAACGTCGAACGGCATCTCGACGGGACCACGTCGTTCGGTAACGATCGCAGCGACGACTGGAACCAGGTGGGGATTCAAGATTCCTTCATCCGCGACAACTGGGAACACATTCGTTTCGCCGGAATGCGGACGCACATGGACGTTGACACAACCTTCGGCGAAGTCGTCCAGATCATCGGCACCGCCTTCGCGGTTGCGGTCGTCGTCATCGTAGCGATCGGGACCGCCACGGGTAAGAACTGTCCGCCTCGGATTACCAAGGAGTGGAACGGCCAAACGGGGCGATACGAGCCCAGCTACACCTTCGATTCGGTTCCGCAGGGAGAGCAATGCCCCAACTGATGCCAGGCTGGTCGAGCAGCCAAGCCCATTCGACCGTTGCAGGCAGGATCCTTGAAGTCGAGTGGTTGTCCCGCCTGTAACGATGCACGGACCTTCTCGAGCCAGCCGGCCATCTCGATATTGCCATACCTGTGCCAGCGATAGGGCGTGGTCAACGTCGTGATCTACGGAAACGCAGGAAACACCGCCTGTTCCCACTCAATAGGGGTTTACGCAGCGTCAGCTTACGGCTGCCTGAGAGGCCAGATCGAACGACTGGCATTGGGCGCGAAGCGGCCATTCACCGTAACTTGCCGGAACGCAACAAGGCCCCTCGCGGGCCTTGCCGTATCAAACGCTGCCGTAGAGCGGTTCCGCCCCTCACTTCCCCATCAGTTGCTTGGCATTCTCAGCCGTGATCGCGGTGGTCTCTACCGTCACCGTCGCCTGCACCGCCACGGCGGCGGGAAGCCCGACACCAGACCGAAGGCGATCGAAGCGACAGGCGCCAAAGGGCCGTACCTGACCTATGCTCGCTTCACAATTCTCGGTTTAGTCGGTCGGCGGGATTGAGCCGCGCTCTCGAGGGCCAAGGCCAACCGCTTCTCTTCTTCGATGGCGCGATCTACTGCCTCGATTTCCTCTTGGAGCGCCTTCAGCTCGCCTCCGTAACTGGAGCCATCGCTGTCCCCGATCTGAAAGCCACTTGCCCGCATTGCGTCGCGAGTATGGTGCACGTTACGGACTCCTTCGCGTCGAGTCGCGACCAGGATTTCCCTAAACTCTTCAAGACGTTCAACGTGATTGCGAGTCATTGCGTTCTCCTATTCCGTCGTCATCGTCGCCTGCGGCGATTCAGAACGGCTAAAAATTACGACGCAGAAGCCTTAAAAGAGTACAGGAGATTCTCTCGACAAAGCATGAGTGCGGAAGCTCAAATTTGAACGTCTTGCAATAACGTGGAGCGCAGCAGGCGGAAATTGGCCTGGGACCCAGGTGTTAGACTCTTCCGGCGGCTTCGAGGCTCGGAAGGCCAGAAGCGGACCTCCAAGCGCCGGGCCGCTGCAAGGGTTCTCAATAACCCCGCGGGCGGTCATACGTGGCGTCCGAAGGGGGCTCTGTCGCCAAGTTGTACGTCACGTGCGCACTTCACAAGCCACCCCGGCCATAGCGCCAATGCCAAGCATGCACTAATATTCCAGCTCGACCCCGTTGGGGCTGGCCAGTGATCTGTTCAAAGGGAAGTACCCATGACCAATCATTGCTGTGGACCGGGCTATGCTTCTCCAGCCGATGCGATGACGGCACCTCGCGAAAAGCTGCTCTATACGATTGCCATCTACACCGGCACGGGCATTCAGAAGCCGGACTATCTGTGCACCATCGATGTCGACCCGGAGAGTTCGACCTACAGCCAGGTGATTTCGCGTTTGCAAATGCCGGGCATTGGCGATGAGCTTCATCACTCGGGCTGGAATGCCTGTTCGTCGTGCCATGGCGATGCGAGCATGGAGCGGAAATATCTGATCGTGCCAGGTGTGCGCTCGTCAAATCTGCATATTGTCGATTGCGGTACCGATCCGCGCAGCCCGACACTGTTCAAGGTGATAGATGGCGCTGAAATCAAAACTAGGACCAATCTGTCGGCGCCACATACGGTACATTGCCTCGGCTCGGACATCATCGTTTCCATGCTTGGTGACGCCCAGGGCAATGCCCCCGGCGGCTATTTGCAACTCAGCAAGGAGTTCGAGGTTGTCGGCCGCTGGGAAAACTCCATGGGCAGTATCAAGTTTGGTTATGATTTCTGGTACCAGCCGCGACACAACGTGATGGTCAGCTCGGAATGGGCCGCGCCCAATACCTTCATGCCTGGCTTTGACCTGGAAGAGGTTGGTCATCTGAAATATGGCCGAGAGATCCATTTCTGGGATTTTGAAAAGAAGGAGCCAAAGCAAACATTCTATCTCGGTGAAGATGGCTTGATCCCACTGGAAGTGCGATTCCATCATAACCCCGACAGCAGTCACGGCTTTGTTGGAGCGGCCCTTTCTGCAAATATCATCCATTGGTGGAAGGACGCGGCGGGTGACTGGCAATGGGAAAAAATTGTCGATGTCGGCAATGAGCCGCATCCCGAATGGCCGATCCCGATACCGGGCGTGATCTCGGTCATTCTGCTCAGCATGGACGATAGATACCTCTATCTGTGCAACTGGTTGCATGGCGACATTCGTCAGTACGACATCTCGGACCCTCACAACGCCAAGCTTACCGGACAAGTGTGGATGGGCGGACTTCTCGGCCGTGCGCCTGAGGTCAATGGCGTGAAAGTGACTGGCGGGCCTCAGATGATACAGCTCAGCCTCGACGGCAAGCGCCTCTATGTGACGACCTCACTCTTCTCGACCTGGGACAATCAGTTCTATCCGGAAATCCGCACCAATGGCGGATGCATGCTAATGGTCAATTGCGATACGGAAAACGGCGGCATGGAAATCGATCCGCTATTCGTTGTTGATTTTGGTAAGGAACCAAATGGACCAAGCCGCTGCCACGAAACCCGTTATCCCGGCGGTGATTGCACGAGCGACATCTGGGTATGACCAGCTTCACCATCACTCTCGCCAATCAAGGCGGTGCGGCCTTTGACGTCGATCACCGCAAGCCCCTCTTGCAAAGCTTGCGCGAGCAGGGCGTGGATCTGCCGTATGGGTGCAAGTATGGCGGCTGCATAACCTGTGCAGCCAAGATAATCAGCGGCAAAGTCGATCAAAAAGCGCAGCGAGCGCTGAACAACCGCCAGATTAACAATGGCTATATAATCCTCTGCGTCGCCCGCCCTATGAGCGACTGCACGCTGGAGGTCGGCGTTGAGAGCCACGACAAGCTCTATCGCAACCCCTTCCTTGACCCGCTGGCCGCTCATGAATTGAAAGCCGATATTGCGACCCCGTTGGAAGCAAAGAAATGACCCATATGAATCATGATGAGCCCTATTCGGAGGCTTATCTGCAAGACATTCTGAAATCGGTCAAAACCATCGCGATGGTGGGGGCCAGCCCCGATAAAACCAAATTTTCCTATGGGGTACTCAGGGTGCTGCACGAAGTCGGCTACGACATGATCCCGGTCAACCCCAGTCCCGGTCTGGATGAGATTCGAGGGCTTAAGGTGTACGCGTCACTAGCGGCCATCGACCGGCCTGTGGACATGGTTGAGGTTTTTCGCCGCTCCGAAGACCTGTTGGAAGTTGCACAAGAGGCCATCGCAATCAATGCCAAGGTTCTGTGGGGTCAGATTGGGGTGCGCGATGACGCTGCCGCCCAATTGGCGGAGGAAGCGGGCTTGAAAGTGGTTATGAACCGCTGTCCCAAGATTGAGTTGTTCCGCCCCTTCTGGAAGCCAAAGCTGCATTTGGGAATATGACTGCAGGGGCGCAGAATTCGGGGTTGTCACGGCAACCAACCTGTTCCCTCTGGGGTCTCAGACGTTGATTCTGCTAGCAGACTGAATTTTGCGCGAGGTACGATGCCAGATGATCGCTGAGATCACGCGCGTCGTCGCCAGCGCCGTCGATCAGAGCAGACTTGCGGCGGCGCAGAAATTGCGTCCCCATCAGGTACAGGCCCGGATGTTCCACTACACCGCCGTCGTGACGGACGTGGCCCTTGCGGTCGAGGACCGGCAGTTCCAGCCAGGAGTAGTCCGGCCGGTAGCCGGTGGCCCAGATAATCGTCCTGATAGCGCCTCCGGCAAGATCGAGGCCGAGCGGCGGGCTGTCCTCGACACGGGTCGGCGGCAGGCGATCCGGCGGCCCGACGGTCGCGTCCAGGCCGTTGGCGCGCGCCCATTCGTCGATGAGGTCGAGCAGCCGGGCCATCTTGAGATCGGAAAGCGCGCACATGTTGCGCAACGACCCCGCAAACTGGGCCTTGCCGTCTTCGGTGATGCCGGCGAGGCGACCGACGAGCCGGACGCCGATGTCGACCAGCGCATTGAGGTCGAGGGTGGTGCGGTCGGGCGTGCCGGCAAGCTGCAGCGAGGGAACCCGTCGCGCCCGCCTGATGTCGTCTACCTCGTCGTAGCGCTCGTCGAGCACGCCGGCGGCGTCCATCCACCATTCCAGGTCCTTGCCGCGATAGACGCGCGGCGCCCTTATGTGCTCGCCCACCGACAGGGTCACTTGACGCCCCGAACGCTGCAACTCCTGTGCGATCTGGGTGCCGCTGGCCGACGCGCCCGCCACCAGCACACCACCGTCGGCGACCTGACCCGGATTGCGATAGGACTGCGCCGTCAGCATGGCGACCGACGGCGGCACACGGGCGGCGAAATCGGGCAGGCGCGCGACGTTGCACGCGCCCGACGCCAGCACCACAGTCGGGCATCGCCACTCGCCGCGGTCCGTGCGCACGAGATATCCCGCCCCGTCGCTGCGAACCGAGGTAACGGTCGTGTGTGTTCTGACCGGAGCCGAGATCGCCTTGGCATAGTTCCCGAGGAAGTCGATCACCTCAGGCATCGTCCGGTAGCCGTCGGGGTCGTCGCCGTCATAGCGGAAGCCCGGCAGCCGGCTCTGCCAGTTCGGGGTGAGCAGCCGCAGCGAATCCCATCGCTCGGTGCGCCAGGTATGGGCGATCTCGCCGCGCTCCAGCAGCACATGGTCAATAGAGCGCTCCGCGAGGCAGCGGCTCATCGCGAGCCCCGCGTGCCCTGCACCGACGATCACTGTGGTGACGGAACTAATCGCGCCCTCTCAGGAGAGTCTACGGCTCGAAGCGCCTTTCAGTTCACCACGACCGTGACGTTCGTCGGATTGGTAACAATGTCATAGACCGCCGATCGCTTTTGCGACTGAGCGACGAGAGCCTCGATGTCTTCTTGCTTGGCGTCGGCGTCGATGTTGTATTTCACCGTGATGCCGCTGAAGCCGTTGCGCACGTCGCTGTCGATGCCGAGTATGCCGGCGAGATCCATGTCGCCTTCGATGGTCGCCTTCACCGACTTCAACTGGATGTTCCGGTTCTGGGCAACCGCGGCGATGCCGGCGGTCAGGCAACTGGCCAGCCCGACCAGCACGTATTCGACCGGCGTGGCGCCCTGATCCAGGGAAGCGAAGACCTCCGGATGGTCGGCATCGAATGCGAAGGTGGTCTTGCGATGCTGGTCCTGGCCTAGACCGTAAAAACTCTCGACCGTCGAGTGGCTGTGGGTGCCGTCCTTCCATTCGCAGGCCGCGCGCCACTTGAACTGCGCCGCCTCCGGGGCATTGGTAAGCGCTTCTTTTGCGGCGAGCAGCGCCTCTACGTTAACGCCATTGTTTGCCTGTACTTCGGAAGCCATAATTATTATCCTCCCTACCTTGCACTGGCTCAAAAACCCGACCGATTCCACTGACCTCCTGATCAGATTTCACCATGACGCGGTATGCTATGGGTCGCGAAGCGTTTCGACAAGTTGTTTCCGTTGGGGCTTGGTCGCCCTCGTGTACCGAGTTGCGCCTTTGCAGGCTCTGGCGCGACCACGATACCTTCAGCGTGGTCAATTGCAGCGTCTACTTCCGGGGCGGAGGCAAAGTTCGCCTCAACGGCCGAGATGCGGCGCAAAGCTGACAGGCCCTCTAGTACCGTTTGCTGCCATTCGCGATGCGGACAATGAGGTCATCGTTGTCGTCGAACTTTGCCTTTCGGAGCGATTTGGGTTTTGGGGCGAGAGCGGCCGTGAGAATGGATATCGGCCGGGTGCGCACTTGAAATGAGTTATGGAGTGACGAGGCCCAGCAGTTGGCTGTGGGATCGTCTGCCCGAGAAGGTGCAGCGTTCGTGGGGCGCCATCTAGTGTAAAAGCGGTGCCCTCCGTGCTATGAATGGATTGTCGACGCCGTCCTAGGCCGACCGCCATTTCAGCATGCCCAAGGACGTATGTGCCGCAACATGGGCTCAAGCCACCCGCCCGCACATCTGTTGTCGATTGGCCCGCGAGGAGGGATCAGCATGTCAGAACGTCTCGACATAGGCCCGCTGCAACTTGGCGAAACGGCGCCCAATTTCGTGCTCGACGCGATTACTCGCGAGGGCAAGATAGCTATCGACGATTTCCGCGGCGAGAAGCCAGTGCTGGTCGGATTGTATCGAGGTCTCCATTGTCCTTTTTGCAGGCGTCATATCGCGACGGTTTCGCTGCTCACACCAGCCCTTAAAGCAAAGGGCATCGAAACCCTGACGGTGGTGAACACGCCCATCGAACGGGCACGCCTTTATCTCCGTTATCATCCGATGCCGGCTCTGCTCGCGGCGTCTGATCCTGAGCGGGCTTCACACCGCGCTTTTGGGCTCCCCAATATGCAGATCACCGAGGGCGAGAGCGCATGGCCGCACAAGGCCTCAATGAGCGATGTGAAGGCGATGCGGCTCAACGTGCCGGGCGAAATGCCAGAGCCGATGGATCCGTTTGCCACGCTCGAATATCTGAACAAAAAAGACAACTACGATATCACTGAAGCGGACGAGCAAATGATGGCGACCGGCGTGGGCCAGCTCATGGGCCAGTTCCTGCTCGACCGCAACGGCGTCGTTCGCTGGACGTTCTCCGAGGTTTTCGATGGCGGCTTGGGCGCCCACCCGAACTCCGAGGCGATGATGTCGGTCGCGTCGCAAATCGGAAGGTAAGGAGCAGCTTCGGTAGGGGGCTAGGCGCAGGGTTAGGCGAAGTTGGCCGCCGTCGCCTGATGGTGCCCTACAATTGGCACCGCACTCGCCTGCCATGAACCCGGGGGGCGGGGGCGCGGTCGTCCAGCCGCCCTACTACCAGCGCGAGCCGAGCGGCGTCCGCGCTGCGGGCTCAGCGGCCTCTTGCTGCAGGTCTGCGGCGATGCGCCGGCTTACCGCCCCAGTAGATTTCGTTCAACGGTTTTCAGCTGCGCCAGCATCGCATTTTTCGCACATTCCGGAGCGCGGCGAACCAGACAATCCAGGATTGCCTGGTGCTCGTCGCAATACCTCCGGCGGCGTTCCTCCGAGAACGAGCACTTCTTCATTTCGAACCAGGGAATGCCGCCGTCCTGTCGTTCGGACGCATCAGCTTTCTGGGGGTAATGTCGGGGCCACCATAGCCTCGCATCAAGGTCTCGAAATGTCGTGAATGGGACCGACTGCAGACGTCGGCTTTTGGCAAGATAGCTTGGAAACCTTGTGCCGTTGCTGCCCACGTTCCTTGACATCGGGTATTTATCCGAAATTATGGAGGAAAGAAGGATCGCAGGCATGACGGGAATCGCGCTGTCGGGCGTATCAAAGCATTTTGGCGCAGTCGAAGTGATCCGCGAGGTTAGCCTGGACATTGAGCCAGGAGAGCTGGTCGTGTTTCTCGGCCCGTCCGGTTCTGGCAAAACGACGCTGCTCCGGATGATCGCCGGTCTCGAAAGCATTGACGAGGGCACGCTGACGATCGACGGGGTGCGCTCGGAGAATCTGGCGCCGGGCAGGCGCAACGTTGCGATGGTCTTCCAGAACTATGCGCTTTACCCACATATGACAGTCGCAGAGAACATGGCCTTTGGGCTGAGGAACATTCGGGTCGCGCCGGATGTTATACGCCAACGGATCGCTGAGGCTGCGCGTATCCTGGAGATCGAAGCGTTGCTCCACCGGCGGCCGTCGCAACTCTCCGGCGGGCAGCGCCAGCGCGTGGCCATCGGGCGTGCGATCGTCAAGGAGCCCAAGGCATTCCTGTTCGACGAGCCACTCTCCAATCTGGACGCGGCGCTTCGAGCTCGTACACGCGTCGAGCTTGCCGAACTGCATCAGCGTTTGAAGTCGACGATGATCTACGTCACCCACGACCAGGTGGAAGCGATGACCCTCGCCGACCGTATTGTGATCCTCAACGATTGCCGGATAGAGCAGATGGGAAGACCCGACGAGGTCTATGCACGTCCGGCATCGCGATTCGTCGCGACCTTCGTCGGGTCTCCAGCGATGAATATTCTACCTGTTACGGTTTCAGGCTCAGGCGACAGGCTCAAGGCGCGCTTGACGGATGGATCGCTCGTCGACCTTCCCGGCGCGCCGGTCAACATGGATTGGCGCGAACTCGGCGTGCGGCCGGAATCGCTGACTGTCGTCTCCGAGGGCAGTGATGCATCCGCCACAGCCACGGTTGTCGAGCGCCTTGGCGAGCGAACGCTCGTCTATGCGCGGCTCGCTGATGGGACGCAGGTTACAGCACAGGATCGCGGGCTCTCGAGCGTCAAACCGGGCGACGCTGTTCGGCTGAAGTTCGACACCGCCGCCCTCCACCTTTTCGCCGCGGACGGATCGACCTGGCACGCGCGCTGACCGGGCCTGAATCCGCCGACCGGGGTCGTGCCCCCTGGGGTTGCGCTTCGCTTGCGGGCCGAGGCTAGCCTTTGATGCCTGCCGAGAGCGTTATCGCTTCGGTTACTCGGCGTTGGAAGAAGAGGTAGGCCAGTGCCACGGGAAGGCCGGCCAGTACAGCTGCCGACAGCTGGCGCGCGTAGTAGACGCCGAAGGCGTCATTGACCTGCGTGATGCCGACGGTGATCGTCATCATCTCGGTGCGGGTCACAGAGAGGAACGGCCACAAGAACGCGTTCCACGTCCAGATGAAGCAGACGATCGACAGCGCCGTCGTTACCCCCCAGTTCATCGGCACGTAGATTTTGAAGAGGATCCCGAATTCAGACGCATTGTCCATGACCGCGGCCTCACGGAAGTCCTTCGGGACCTGATCGAAGAATTGCTTGTACACGATGATGATGACGGGATGGATGAGCTGCGGCAACATGATTCCAGCCCAGCTGTTGAGCAGGCCAAGGTTGGCGACCAGCACGAAATGATTGATGATCAGCGCCGAAATTGGCACCATGAAGGAGGCGAGGATCAGCCACCATAGCGCGATCCGCCCCGGGAACCGCAACTGGGAGATCGCGTAGCCGCATAGCATCGAGATGAAGATGGTGATGACCGTTACGCCGACCGCGACCGCCACCGAATTGACGTACCAGGTGCCGATCTGTGTGGTGGTCACGGCGGAAATATAGTTCTCCAGCGTCGGCGTCTCCGGCCAGAGTTCGATGTAAGGCCGGACGACTTCGTCGTCCGGTTTGAGCGATGAGATCACACCCCAATAAAGCGGGAATGCCCATAGGATGGCCCAGACGAGCGTCAGTGCCGTGATTATCCCGCCCCAAAAGTTCCAGCGCTGCGCAGCCATGGCGTTCATCGGCGCCGCCTTTCGGCGAGCCGGAGCAGTTGGAATTGCAGGACCGAGACGACGACCACAAGCATGAAGAGGGTGACGGCGACAGCCGCAGCCCTGCCTCCCTGGTTCTGCTGGAAGGCCTTCTGGAAGACGTAGTAGACGAGCACCATATTGTCGTTCGGCCGGCCGCCGATCGAGAACAGATAGACCTGATCGAAGATCTTGAGCTGCAGGATGAGTTGGATGGTCAATACCAGCGAGGTGATCGGCCAAAGCAGTGGCCAGGTGATACGCCGGAACGTGGTCCATCGCGTCGAGTTGTCGAGCGCCGCGGCTTCGTAGATCTCCACTGGTATGGACCGTAGTCCGGCGAGGAAGAGGAGGATCGAGAAACCTGCGGTCCACCAGATCGTCACCCCGGCCACCGCCGGCAGGAACCAGGCGTGCGACTTAAACACCGGTACGCGCGGGATTCCCAGCCAGTCCAGCACATGCATCGCAATCCCGAACTGGAAATTCAGCGTCCAGTCCCAGATCAAATAGACCACAGACACCGGCAGGATGTAGGGCAGGAAGAACAGCGCCAGCACGGTCGCCTGGAACCGGCCCTTGAGGCGTGACACGCCAAGCGCGATCAACAGGGCGATGAGTGTTCCCGGGACGACCGTCATCAGCACGAAGTAAGCGGTGTTCCAGACCGCGCGCCGAAACATCGGGTCGTTGTCGAGCCGCAGGTAGTTGTCGAGACCAACCCACCGACCCTCGCCGATCAGCGGCGCATCGGTGAAGGAGATGCGAAACATCTGAACCGTCGGATAGACGAACGCCAGCAAGTAGATCGCAAGGAAGGGAGCGACCAGCACCAGCGCGACA
Organism: Mesorhizobium sp. P2_D6; assembly: GCF_056404315.1. Lineage (NCBI taxonomy): Bacteria > Pseudomonadati > Pseudomonadota > Alphaproteobacteria > Hyphomicrobiales > Phyllobacteriaceae > Mesorhizobium > Mesorhizobium sp. P2_D6. The sequence continues at coordinate 81,953 of NZ_JBFUEG010000004.1, forward strand.
AGACATTCAGTTCGGGAGTTGCGAAGCATGGCTCTTCCTCAAATATGGCTGGGACCGTCCTGGGCGGGGCGGTCCCAGCCTTTGAGCCCTACATGCTGTTCAGCTCTTCCTTGATGGATTTCACCGCCTCGCCCGGGTCCATCTCTCCATTGAGGGTCGGCACGAAATAATTGGACATGATGTCGAAGATCGGCCCGGCGACACCAGCCTTGGGCGACTTCGGATCGAAGATCATGTTGGCCGTCAGCGTCGAGTAGGTCGCATTGGGCTCCATTGCCTTGTATTCCGCCGTCTCGGTGACCGGCCTGTAGGCCGGGATGTGGCCTGCCGTGGCCCAGAAAAGCGAGTGCTTGTCCATCCATGAGATCACCTCGAGAACGATGGCACGCTTTTCAGGGGTGATCTCCTTGCCCTTGTTCTTCGGGATCGCGAACGAGTGGCTGTCCGCATAGGTGCATGGCTTGTCGAAGATCACCGGGATCTCGACGGCGCCCCAGTCGAACAGCTTGCCTTGCTTGGCGAGGTCGGTCATCGTAGGAACTTCCCAGACGCCGTTGATCATCATTGCGGCCTTGCCCGAGGTGAATAGGGCGACGGTTGCGGGATAGTCCGTATAGGTCGACTGCAGCCCAGCTTTCGTCCACCCTTGCAGAACCGCTAACGCTTTCGCCAGCTTTTCAGCGTTGTCGCCGGCGAGGAACTCGTTGCCCGTCAGAAGCTCGCCACCTTGCTGGCACACCAGCGAGTAAATGGTGCGGTACATGAAGTTGCCGTCGGCGGTGACGCTGCCCAGCGGGAACTCGACGCCGGCGTCCTTCAACTTCTGCAGTGTCGCGGTGAATTCCTCCTTGTTGCCCATGCCCACGGGACGACCGTCGTCGCCGAGCACGCCTGCCTTCTTCAGGAGGGCGCGATTGTAGTACAGGACGATTGGATGGGTATCGAGCGGCACTGCGTACTGCTTGCCGTCGACCGTCACGGCGCCCATCGTCGTCTGGGCAAAGTCCGAGGCCGAGAGGCCCATCTTGCTCATGTCGTCGGCGGTGATTTCTTCGAGAATATCCTGGCTCACCGCCAAGGGGATGCGGCTGGCATGATAGGTCATGACGTCTGGCGCCTCTCCGACTGCGGCCGAGGTCTGCACCTTCGCGTAGAAGGGCGTGCCCCACTCCAGCGTCGTGGCGTCGATCTTGATCTTGCCAGCGTGGGCGGTGTTGAAGTCGGTGATCATCTGCTTCATGCGCACACCGTCACCGCCGCCGAGGAAATCCCACCATATGACGGTTTCTTCGGCCTGGGCCGCGACGGCCCAAAATCCTCCGGCCACAACCACCGCTATGGCCATTATCCTGCGAAAGTTCATCTCAGCTTCCTCCCGAGTACGGCGGTTTGATCCGCCTTGAACGTTTCAATGCTACACCAAACCAAACCCCCTGCAACGGATTTTACGGTATATATCTGATAGTCGGATATTAACTCAAAGTGTCACACGCACCATCGAGTAAGAGTGCGGCGGCAAGTTCAACGTCATTCCCTTGCTGCTGAGCGCTGCCCCGTTGCCTTGGACTGGTGACACGTTGTCCGGCGCGTCCTTGGTGTTACAGGCCTCGAGATCGTCATGACGGATGATCGTATGCTCGATGGACTTGGCGACGAACCGCTCGAGGGCGACGTCGGCCTCTATCGTCTCGGACCCATGCCGGTTGATTGCGAAGAAGGTCAGCGTGCCGGCGTTCGAATCATGCACGCCTGCAATGTCGAGCCATGGCACCTTGTCGGCCGCGGCCGCGTCATAGGTAGGCACCTCGACCGCGAGCTGCAGCGCGGTGCCGCGGCCATGCTTGGAGGCCAGCATGAAAGGCCAGTAGATCGTCTGCCGCCAGGCGCCGCCGCCGGGATCGGTCATGATCGGCGCGATAACGTTCACCAGCTGCGCAATGCAGGCGATGCGAACAATATCCGACCGTCGGATGAAGGTGTTGATGATGCAGCCGACCTGCAGCACGTCCTCGAAATTGTAGATGTCTTCCAAAAGCCTGGGCGCTTCCGGCCAGTCCCAGGCGCGCATACGCTCGGCGTCCAGCTTGCGCTGATGGTACCAGACGTTCCACTCGTCGAAGGAGATTTTCACGTCCCGCTTCGAGCGGGTCTTGGCCTTCACGTAGTCGATGATGCCCGCGACCGTGCCAATGTAGCGGTCGAGCTTGGCTGGAAGAGCCAAATATTCGGCGGTATTCTTCTCGTAATTCTCGAAATACATGTGGAGAGAGATGTAATCGACCTGCTCGTAGGTCGCCTCCAACACTGTTGCTTCCCACTGCGGATAGGTCGGCATATTGGAATGCGACGAGCCGCAGACGACCAGTTCCACTGTCGGGTCGAGGCCGCGCAGCGCCTTGGCGGTCTCGTTGGCGAGATGGCCGTATTCGCTCGCCGACTTGTGGCCGACCTGCCAGGGACCATCCATTTCATTGCCGAGACACCAGAGGCGGCAGTTCCAGGGCTGCGTGCGTCCATTCTTGGCCCTCAGGTCGGACCAGTAGCTGCCGCGCGGGTGGTTGACATATTCAACGAAGGCCCGCGCCTCGTCGAGGCCGCGGGAACCGAGATTGACCGCAAGCATCATCTCGGTGCCGGCTTTTTCGGCCCAGTCGGCGAATTCGTGGATTCCAACCAGGTTCGGCTCCGTGGTGCGCCACGCAAGATCGAGGCGCCGCGGGCGGTTCTCCTTTGGTCCTATGCCGTCTTCCCAATTGTAGGCGGACACGAAGTTGCCACCCGGGTAACGGCAGATCGGAGTGTCGAGCGCACGCACCAACTCGATCACGTCCTTGCGCATCCCCTCTGCGTCGGCTTGCGGATGTCCGGGCTCATAGATGCCCGTATAGACCGCCCGGCCAAGATGCTCGAGAAACGAACCGTAAAGACGTTTGTCGATATCCGCGACGGCGTAGGCCGCGTTCGCCGTGACTCTGGCTTTCATGATCCCTCCCACTGCGGACTATCAATCCGACTTTCCGGTTTGTATCCGGGTCGTGGGTCAGTTAAGGGCGGAGTTCATCCGCCCGTCAAGAGTCCAGTATGCTCTCAAGCCTTGAGCAGGCGCAGAACGATGTCGTTGCTGTAATTGCCGAAGCCGCTGCCGAAGATGTTTATGCCGCCTGGGTGACGCGCATCTTCCTTCACGCCGATTCGTATCCGGATCGAGCGGTGCCGCTCGAGTTCCAGATCAGCCAGCGAGCATTTGGAAACCTTGGCATCGCCGCGATAGGTGCCGTTATTCGCGACGCGCCAGTGTACGAGGTCGCCATACTGCGATCCGGCTAGCTTCCACCAGCCGGGCGTATGCTTGCCGCGCTTGTCGCCATAGTCGGCCGGCGCCGTCCAGGTATCTATCTCGTGTCCGTTAATCGCCACCGTGATGTCCGATGGCCAATCCTTCGAGGTGCCTGGCACCTCGGACGAAAGCTCCATCGCCAGCTCCAACCCGCCGACTTTGGCATTGGCAAGCGTCGCATTGTTGGGAAACTGGTATTCGACGAAGCCGCGCGTGAACCACAGCAGCCCAGCCCGCATACGGTCAGGATCGAGGAAGGTGTCGGGCACATCGAGAAGTCCGATGACGCCGTCCTTTGAACACAGGCCGCAGGGGGCGGAAACTTCGCATCTTGTGTAGAGTCCAAGCGGCATCGCCACTTCTATGACGCCGAGATCCTGCGCCGGGGTGCGGTCCTTAAAGACGACAACCAACTCGGAGAAGGTCGAATAGCAGACCTTCTGGCTTCCCTTGCGCGCCTTCTGTGATTTCGTCTCGATCAAACCGACATCGACAAGAACCTGGATGTTTGCGGAAATTGTCGATTGCGGAAGACCCAGTTCTTCGGCCACCTGATTGACGTTTTTCGGCCCCTTGCGGTGCAGCAGATCGAGAATCCGGACCCGGACCTCGCTCGCAAGGCTCTTCAACAAGTCGAGCCGCTCAAGCGGATCGACAACCATGATTTCATTCGACATATGGCCCGCACTCGTCACACGGGTTATGTATCAGCAGATCAGATACAGATAAAGCCGGTGACAGTTCTGAATTGAACCGCGTGGAAGCACCGCTTTCCGGCGTTGCATCGGCCCACACCCCGGCACCAACATAGATCATCACGTGGGAGAAACGAGTCTGACGTTTATCAAGCGCCTCTGCCCGAGGCTCTCGGACAATTCGAAGGAATTATGACGTCTGCTTCTGGGAACCAGTATAACAATCCGCAATGGTCGCGAAGGAGACCTGGCCCATGGCCTGCTCATGCGGGGCCGACCTGTTTGTCGTGCCAGTTGGGCGCCGGGAATCGGCAGTAAGGCACCTCGGCGCCGGCGTTCTGCCAGCCGGAACCGGCGGAAAGGAAACAACCCCGGCGCTTAAGTCACCACTGAAAGGCTCGCCGGCTGCAACACGCCGGGGAACGGCCCGATCCTGGCCGGACGATGCCCGGATTGGAAGAGGTTGCTGTGGAGGTTGGCGACCCACTGCTTGCCTTCGGTCGTCAGCTCCAGATAGCGGATCGCGTCGCCAATATAGGGCTCGACCTTCAGCGTGAAGAAATCGCTGAAGATGGCGCTGAGATCGGCGGCGGTCTTGCAGCCGAGCTTTTCCACCATCCCGGTCTCGGAGAACTCGGCAAACAGGGCCGGCAGCTTGCGGTGGTAGAAGGGATCAGCGAGTTGGCCGATCAGATCCGCGGCTCTGACCAGCGCCGGCTCGGTGTTGGTGGCCTGGTAGGCCGGATCGCTTGGTACCGGAAAGCGCGTCATCTCGATCGCCGCGACAATGCGCTCCTCGTCGATGAACTTCGAGGAGCCAAAGCGTTGGCGCGCATAGATCTTGGCGCGCTCGATATGATAGGGCGCGAGCACCGCGTCGGAAGCGCCGCGCGGTGGCGTATGGCGCTCGCCGGCCTCGTTGATGACGAAGCTGTCGTCGCTGTCGCCCGGGCATATGCCGTGCACCATGCCGATGTCGTGGACCAGCAGCGCGCAGGTGTAATGCAGCCAGTCATCGGGGGTCAGGGATTCCGAAAGCAGCCGGCCGCGGATGATCTGCTGGCCGGCGAGCGTCACCATCAGCGTGTGCTCGATGTTGTGATAGAGGGCGTTCGAATTGCCGATGCGCTCCAGGACAAGGCGGGCCGCGCCGCCTATGTAGGCCGCATACTCCGAATTGCGATGCGAGAAATACTGCAGATAGAGTTCCGACAGATGGTCGCCGAGCCGGTCGGCCATGATGGAAATCGGATTGAGCATGACAATCGTTCCTGGCCAATGTGAAGCACGCCAAGTCGCGTGCGGCAGGCATCCTAGCACGGTTCCGGCGTGGATTTTATCACAGCGTTGGTGATGCGCATCGCAGTCGAAGCAGGCACCTTTGCGCTTGCCTTGAAGCCATCCTATTCTGCAGGGTAGTCGCCGCTTGTGGGCATAAAATGTCGGTACTGCCTTTCCTGAGAATTTACGCGCCGCTGAACGCGGCGCTGGCTGCGCCCGGGCTGCTGGCGGTGGCTGCGCTCACGTTACCGAACATTTCGGGACGAACCAGGCTGGCTCTGGTTGCCCTGCTCGCTGTCATTTGGGGCGCCTATCTCGTGCAGATGGCCGCGACGCTGCTCAAGCGCCGGGCGGGAGACCTTCAGGACAGCACGGCCGAAATCGCCATCGATGTGCTCGCGGTCCTGGTTCCACTCGCGGCATTTGTGCTCGTCGGCGCGCCCGACTGGAGCCTCTACTGTGCTGTCTGGCTGCTGAAACCGCTGCGCGACTCGACCTTCTTCCCGGTGCTGGGCAGGGTGCTGGCCAACGAAGCGCGCAACCTGATCGGTGTCACCACGCTGTTCGGCGTCGTTCTGTTCGGTGTCGCGCTCGCGGGCTATGTCATCGAGCGCGGCATCCAACCGGAAAAGTTCGGCAGCATCCCCCAGTCAATGTGGTGGGCGGTGGTCACGCTGTCCACCACCGGCTATGGCGACGAAATTCCGCAAAGCTTCGCCGGCCGCGTCCTAGCCGGCGCGGTCATGATGAGCGGCATCGGCATCTTCGCGCTCTGGGCCGGCATTCTTGCCACGGGCTTCTATCAGGAAGTTCGTCGCGGGGAATTCGTCCGCAATTGGCAATTGGTCGCCGGCGTGCCGTTGTTTCAGAAGCTCGGCCCGGCCGTGCTGGTCGAGATCGTGGCCGCGTTAAGACCTCGCACGGTGCCGGCGGGCGCCGTGATCTGCCGCGTTGGCGAGCCCGGTGATCGAATGTTCTTCGTCGTGGAGGGTCGCGTCACCGTCGCGACGCCGAAGCCGGTGGAGCTTGGCCCTGGCGCCTTCTTCGGCGAGATGGCGCTGATCAGCGGCGAACCGCGTATGGCGACCGTCAGCGCCGCAACCGCAGTCTCCCTCCTGTCGCTGCACGCGGTGGATTTCCAGATGCTGTGCAGCAGCAGCCCGGAGATCGCAGAAATCATCCGCAAGACCGCGGTCGAGCGGCGCGGCGTGGCACCGACGGCTTGACCGTACTGCAGTCCCGGAGCGAGCGCCGCCAATATGGGCACGGCGTGAATGACAGTCAGCATCCACCCCCTAAGCCCCCAGCGTCGGCTCGGTATTCACCTCCAGCGCCTCTTCGGCCTCATCCTCCTCGCCCAGCACCTCGCCATGGACCCCCAGCGGGCGGCCGATCCAGATGGGGTCGACCAGGTGGTCGCGCTTGGGGTTTGTCGTGTTTGGATGGATGAGGATGCTGAGACCACCGTGGTTCAGCATCAGCCATGGAACCAGCGTAGCGAAAATCTCGGTGGCGAAGGAGACCTGGTACATGGCCTGCTCGTGCGGGCCGACCGGCTCGTCGCGCCAATTTCCCAGCCGCACGCGGAAACGTTCGCCGATGCGCAGGCGCAGCCATTCGGCATGCTGCCGCTCGGCCGGCCCGTCATAGTAGATATGGGCGTGATAGCTGGCGATCTCGGCGAGAGGCCTTGGCGGGCTGGCGGCGTCTGCGTTCACCTCGATGGCTCCCTCGATGATTGTCCTGCGGACAGCGTATACACAAGGCAGCAACCCAGCCAAGGGGGCGTAGCGCGTGCTTGTCGTCTGCAGCGAACCATGCTGCCTCCAGCTTAGCTCATAGAGACCCGCTACCGCGATTGCCTCCAATCAAATCCTGCCCATCAGCACCAGGATCAGCAGCACCACTAGGACGATGCCGGCGACGCCCGAGGGGCCATAACCCCAGGAGCGCGAGTGCGGCCAGGCCGGCACGGCGCCGATCAGGATCAGGATCAAAACAATGATGAGGATGGTGCTGACGGTCATTAAGAATCCCTCGCCGCGAAATGCGGATATGATGGGACAATGCAAAAGACCGCCCGGTTGTTCCGGACGGCCTTTTGTCTGACTGACCGAAGCCGGCCTATTCGGCGGCTTTCGGGAAGGCGATTGCCGGCTCGTCGAGCGGGCCCGGTTTCGGACTCGAGGGGGCATCGGGTTTCTTGTTGCGGCCGGATATCCTGCGGAAGAACGCATGGAAGCGGCTGTTCTTGCTGCGAGTGAAGATCATCAGCATGGATGGCGTCACCACCAGCGTCAGCAAAGTAGCGAAGGACAGGCCGAAGACGATCGCCGAGGACAGCGATATCCACCATTGCGTCGACGGCGCGTTGATCGTCGTCTCGTGGTGGAAGATTTCGAGCCCAAGGCCGAAGGCGATCGGCAGCACGCCGAGAATGGCCGACACCGCCGTCAGCACGACCGGGCGGGCGCGCTCGCGGCAGGTCTGCAGCACCGCCTCCATCTTGTCCCAGCCTTCCTCACGCAGCCGGTCATAGGTGTCGATCAAGACGATGTTGTTGTTCACCACCACACCGGCCAGCGCGATGACGCCGATGCCTGACATGACGATGCCGAATGCCTCGCCGGTCAGGAGCAGCCCCAGGAACACGCCGATCGTCGCCATGACCACGCAGGAGAGCACCAGAAGCACGCTGGTGAACTTGTTGAACTGCATCAAGAGCACCAGGAAGATCAGGAAGATCGCCGCGCCAAAGGCCTTGCCGAGGAAGGCGCTGGCTTCGGCGCTGTCCTCGTTCGAGCCGGCGAGCTTCCAGCGTATGCCGCTGTCGAGCTTCATGTCGGTGACCGCCTTGGCCACCTCTGCCTGCACCGCCGCAACCTGCGTGCCGGCGGCGACGTTGGCCTGCACCACCACGGTGCGGGCGCCGTCGATGCGGTTGAGGATGCCGACCGTCGGCTCCGGCTTGCGAACGACGAAGTTCGAGATCGGCACCGAGCCTTGCGAGGTCTGCACCCTGAGCTCGTCGAGCGTCGACAGCGTGCGCCGATCTTCGGGCAGGCGCAGCCTGATGTCGACGGCGTCGTCGGCGCCGGCCGGCCGGTATTCCGACAGCTTCAAGCCGTTGGTCACCAACTGCACCACGGTGCCGACCGAGGTCGGGCTGATGCCATACTGCGCCGCCTTGGCGCGGTCGACCTCGAGCGCCCAGTCGACGCCGGGCGGCGGCAGACCGTCGGAAATGTCGATGACGCCGGGCACCTTGGCGATGCGCGCCGCAACGGCGCGGGCCTGGTCGTCGAGCCCCTTGGGATCGATGGCCGAAAGCCGGAGCTGGATCGCCTTGCCGGTGGGCGGACCGGCTTCCGGAACCCGCACCTCGACATCAACGCCGGGAATGCCGGCCATGACGGCGCGCAACTCGTCCAGGATCTGGTTCGCCGATTTGCGCTCGCGCCAGTCGATGAACTCATACTGGATGACGCCGACGACATCTTCCGGAACATCCTGGCCGCCGCCTTGCGTCTTGCCGACGCGGGTGTAGACCGATTTCACGCCGGGCCAGCCGAGCAGCCGGTTTTCGGCGATCTTGGTTGCCGTATCCATTTCGGTCAACGAAAGATTGCCGCGGGCATGCACATAGAGCAGGCCGTAATCAGGCTCGACGCTGGGGAAGAACTCGACGCCGGCGCCATATTTCGAATAGGCGAAGCCGACGCCGGTCAAAAGCACGGCGGTGAGCACCAGCACGGTGATGGGGAAGCGCACCGCCTGCTTGACCAGCGCCATGTACCAGCCGTCGCGATTGTCGCCCTCGTGATGTTCGGGCGCCTTGGCGAAGATCGCGCCAAGCGTCGGCGCGAACACCAGCGCGTAGAGCATCGAGGCCGACAGCGTCACGATCAGCGTGATCGGCATGTATTTCATGAAGTCGCCGATGATGCCGGGCCAGAACAGCAGCGGCGAAAACGCCGCGATGCGCGTCATCGTCGCGGCGATGACCGGACCGGCCATGCGCTTGGCGGCGAGCGCGAAGGCTTCGGCCTTCGGCATGCCTTCGCCCATGCGCCGTTCGGCGAATTCGGTGACGATGATGGCGTCGTCGACCAGCATGCCGACCGCCAGGATGAGGCTGAACAGCACGATCATGTTGATCGTGTAGCCCATCATCGCAAGCAGCAGGATGCCGATCAGGAAGGATGACGGAATGGCAAGGCCGATCAGCAACGAGGCGCGGCCCGACAACGCATAGAGGATGACGATGAACACCAGGATGACGGCGATCATCACATGGTTCTGCAGGTCGCCCAGCAACTGGTTGACGAAGACCGACTTGTCCTGCGTGTAAGTGATATTCATGCCTTCCGGCATGGTCTTGACGTAGGCGTCGGACACTTCCCGCACCCTGGCCAGCGTGTCGATCAGATTGGCGCCGATGCGCTTCTTGACTTCGATGGCGATGGCCGGCTTGCCGTTGAGGCGGGTGATCGTCTCGGCATCGGCGAAGGTCGAACGCACCGTGGCGATGTCCTTGGCCTGGACAACGGCATTGGGTCCGGCGACCACCGGCAGCGACGCGACATCCTCGGGCGTCTCGATCAGCGACGGCACCTTGACCGCGTATTTGCCTTCCGAGCCCTCGATGTTGCCGGCCGCGACCAGGCTGTTGGAGGCGCCGACCGCGCCGATCAGCTGGTCGAGTTGCAGGCCATAGGACGACAGCTTCATCGGATCGATGACGACTTCGACGAGGTCGTCGCGCGAACCTTGCAGAGAGCCTTCGAGAACGCCCGGCACTTCCTCGATGCGGTCGCGCAATTCGCGCGCGGCGGCCGTCAGCACGCGCTCGGGCAATTCGCCCGACAACGTCACCACCAGCACCGGGAATTCGGAAATGTTGACCTCGGTGACGACAGGCTCTTCGGCGGCCTGCGGCAGGTCGGCCTTGCCGTCTTGCACCTTGGAGCGCGTGTCCTGCAGCGCGGTTGCCAGATTGGTCTGCGGCTGGAACTCGACCAGCACATAGCCGCCGCCCTGGAAGGCGGCCGAACGCATTTCCTTGAGGCCCTTCAGGCTCTTCAGCTTGCTTTCCATCGGCCGCAGCAGAAGGCGCTCGGAATCCTCCGGCGAAATGCCCTGATAGATCAGGCTGACATACATCATCGGAATCGGAACGTCGGGTTCCGCTTCCTTCGGCGTCGACTCATAGGCGACCCAGCCCGCCAGCAGCAGGAACACCAGGACCGAAATGGTCAGCCGGGCATTGTTGATCGCGAGTTTGACGATATCCATGGCTAACGCCTGTTCTCAAGATTTCAGGAGCCGCGTTTGCAGCCGGTTGTCCCCTCCCGGGGCAAATCCCGGCGCTACTGCGTTGTCGCTTCGCCCAACAGTTTCTGGATGGTCGCCTGGTCGGCCTCGACCGGCTTGACGACGTCGCCTTCCTTGACCAGCTCCTGGCCGGCGACGATGACGCGGGCATCGGCGGGAATGCCGCCAAGCACGAGGCCTCCAGGTGAATCGTCGACCAGGTCGATCGGGAAGAACACCACCTTGTTATCCTTGTCGACGGCGCGGATGCCGAGGTCGCCCTTGTCGCCGAGCGTCACCACCGAGCGCGGCAGCATGACGGCGTCGGTCGGCTGCGCGCGGAGTGAAATCTCGGCCGTCATGCCGGCCGGCACCGCGCCGTCGGCATTGGGAACGGCAATCTCGATGCGGAAGGTGCGGGTTGCCGACGAAGCGTCGCGGCTGATGTAGCGCACGGTGCCTTCAACGGTCTGGCCACGGACCAGCCGGACAGTGGCCTTGTCGCCGAGCTTGAGGTAGCCAAGGTCGCGTTCGCTGATTTCGCCGCGCGCAATCACCGGATCGAGCTTGAGGATGGTCGCCACCTCGCCGCCCTCCATGATGGAGCTGCCAAGTTCCACCGGCACCCGGTCGATGACGCCGTCGAAAGGCGCCCTCACCTCATTGCGCTCGAGTAGGGCCTGTGCCGTTTCCAGCAGCGACTGCGCGGAGGTCAGGTTCGAGCGCGCGGTGTCAAGCTGCAGCTTCGGCAAATTGCCTGACTTCATCAGTCGCAGAGCTGCGTCCAACTCGGCCTGGCGCTGCACGACCAATTGCTTGGCGTTGTCGACCATCGAGATCTTTTCCTCGGCGGCAAGCATCAGCACCAGATCGCCGGTCTTGACGTGCTGGCCCTGCTTGACTGGCAACTTGTCGATGACACCGGCAACGCGCGTCCCCAGCACCGCCCGCTTGTCAGCCTCGGTCAGTCCGGAAATGCGGATGGCGCGGGAATAGGTCTTGCGCGGCGGCGTCACCACCGCGACGGTGCGCAGCGGTGCCTTGGGCTCGGCCTCTGCGGCCTTGGCCTTGGCTGCATCCGGCGCCTTGGCCTGCTTGCCTGGCTTCGCCTGATCGCCTCTCTTGGCCGCGCCTTCGACGGCGGCGCTGCCGACGGACGAGAACGCGCCTGTGCCCATCCAGGCGGCGAAACCGATCAGCACAACAATAGCGGCAAGCTTGTGAAACCTGATTTTCGGCATCATTGTTTTTCCACTGCGGGGTTCGGCCAAATCGTTTTCTAACAGAGGGCCGTCTTGTAGGAGCTTCCGCGTCTTTCAACTCGGGCGCGTCGCCGATATGGGTGCGCGCTGGGCCGTGTTCAATTTGCCGTGAACGGCGACCCGCGCTTCTACATCAAAGTTGCAGCGCAATATAGTCACAAAAGTTGCGCGATCATTGCGTCAGGGACACGGCGCGCCTGCCGCCATCCAGTTCTCGATTGCTTGATAGGTCGCTTCGGCCGAGCCGGGCGCCGGCTCACGATCGGCACCTGGCGCCCAGCCCCAGGCGACCAGTTTGTCGTCGCGCACATGCAGCGCAACATCCTCCAGGCTGCGGTCGCCATTGCGATTGCGATCCTTGATCTGGGCGCAGATTTCCGCCGAGGATTTGCCAAACCAGACCATCTCGGCAGGCGCCAGATGCCAGTTCTCGGCACCGGGCGGTCCGTGCAATGCACTGGAATTGCTGGCGAAATGACATGTGGTGCAGCGCAGGCCCGGATTGCCGAAGCCGGAGCCGTCGGCGCCACGCTGGACGTTGAAGGCATGAACGCGCGTGCCGCCATAATGAGCGCCGGACCAGCGCGGCCGGTCGTCGGCGACATGACAGTCGGCGCAGCGCGGATGCGAGAACACGGCGTAGATCTTGTCCCATTCGGGCAAGCCTTTGGCGGTGTCGACCGCCATCGGCGCCGGTGTCTGGCTTTCTTGTGCGGTTGCAACGAGCGCCGCTGACAACAGGGTGGCAACAGACGTCAGGATGATGAGGAGCTTTTTCATGCGAAGGCCACCGCCTTCGACAGCGGCAGCGTCCGGATGCGTTTGCCGGTAAGCGCGAAAATGGCGTTGGCCAGTGCAGGCGCCGCCGGCGGTGTGCCGATCTCGCCGACGCCGCCCATCTTGTGGAAATTCTCCAATATCGCGACTTCGAAGGCCGGGCACTGAAAAATGCGCATGGCATCGAAGTCGTGAAAATTCGACTGTTCGACCATGCCGTCGGCGAAGGTGATTTCCTGACCCATGGCCGCCGACAGCCCGTAAATGGCGGCCGAGATAAGCTGCGCCTCGATGATGCCTGGGTCGAGCGCGGTACCGACATCGGCGGCGATCCACATCTTCTCGATGCGGATGCCGGCGGGCGTGTCGGCGACCTGGACGATCTCGCCGACCCAACTGCCGAAGGACAGCGAGAACGCCATGCCTTTGGCCTTGCCGGGCGGCAGCGCCTCATCCCACTTCGCCATCGCGGCGACTTTCTCGACCACCGCCACCGCCGCCGGATAGGCGGCCATCAGTGTTTTGCGCAACGCGACCGGATCGGTCTTTCCGGCCACCGCGATTTCGTCCAGAAATCCTTCGTGGAAGAAGCAGTTGATCGAACTGCCGACCGAGCGCCACGAGCCGACAGGGATGGTGACCGGGGCGGCAATGGCGCTCACCCGGTAATTCGGGATGGTGTAGGGCTGGTCGTAGGCGCCATCGACGATGGTCTTGTCTGGCCCGATCGGCGATATCGAAGGGAACAGCCGGCGCAAGGTGCCAGCGATCACCGATGGCGAGGCGATCGTCATGTCGACGGCGACCGGCAGGCCGTCATCGCCGAGCCGCGCCCGGAACTTGCCGACAGTCGCCGGCCGATAGGCGTCGTGGCGCATGTCCTCTTCGCGCGTCCACGTCACCTTGACCGGCCGTCCCTCGGCCGCTTTCGCCATCAGCGCCGCGCACAATGCATAGTCCATCTCGACTCGGCGGCCGAAGCCGCCGCCCATGAAGGTGGTGTGAACCGTCACCTTGTCCTGCTCGATGCCGAGGATATTGGCGCAGAGCTGGCGCACCAAGGTTGGCGCCTGGTTGCCGCACCAGATGTCGAGCACGCCGTCTTTCAGCCGCGCCGTCGCATTCATCGGCTCCATCGTTGCATGCGCCAGATAGGGCACGGCATAGTCGGCCTCGATGATTTTTTCGGGCGGTGCGCCGGCAAAGGCCTTGGCGACATCACCATTGTCGCGCATCGCCGAGCCCTCGGCGCCAAGCGCCTGCTTCAGCACCCCGGCAATCGCTGCGCTGTCCGGCGGATATTCGGCATCGGCCCATTTGACGTCGATTGCGTCGGCCGCCTTGAACGCTGCCCAGGTATTTTCAGCGATGATGCCGAAGCCATGGCCATAGTTGGTTTCGAGCGGCACGATCTTGATCACGCCGGGCATCTTTTCGGCCTTGGCGAGGTCAGCGCTGACCGGCTTCGACCAAAAGCGCGGGCTCATCTTCACCGTGCCGTAGACCATGTCCGGCAGGCTGACGTCGATGCCGAAGATCGGCGCGCCGGTGACCTTGGCAAGCATGTCGATCCGCTTTTGCGGCTTGCCCAGCAGTTTCCAATCGGCTTTGTCCTTGAGCCGGACTTCGGCCGGTGGCGCCATCGCGGCAGCACTGACGGCCACTTCGCCATAGGTCAACGACTTGCCTGAGGCATTGTGCAGGATTGAACGGTTGGCCGTTTCCAGATCGGCAGCAGCGACGCCAAGCTTCTGCGCCGCCGCCGCGATCAGCATCTGCCGCGCGGCAGCGCCCGCCTGCCGCATCTTGTTGAAACCATCGCGCGTCGAGGCCGAGCCGCCGGTGCCTTGCAAAGCGAGGAATTTGCCGACCACGCCGAGACCAGAACGCACCGCCTCCGCGGTCATGCTCTCGTCGAAGAAAGCGAACGGGCCGCCCTCTTCCAGGATCGCCGCATTGTAATAGGCGTAGGAGGCCGGGCCGTGTTCGACCTTGACCTGGTCGAGACCGACATCGAGCTCTTCGGCGACCATGACGGCAAGCGTCGTCGAGATGCCTTGTCCCATCTCGGCGCGCGGCGCGACGATGGTGATCGTGTTGTCGGCGCCGATTTTCACATAGGGATTGAAAGTCGCCTCGCCAGCGGCGAGATCGCCCTGCAGCGGGTTCGGATAGGGCTTGCGGTAGTAGTAATAGCCGACGGCGACACCTCCGGCGATGGCGGCCGCGCCGATGAGAAAGCTGCGCCGCGCGATCTTTCCGACACTGGCCATGATCAGAGCCTCGCCGTCTTGAGGACGGCCGCCTTTTTGATGGCGGCGCGAATCTTCGGATAGGTGCCGCAGCGGCAGAGATTGCCGCCCATGGCATTGTCGATGTCGGCGTCGGTCGGATCGGCGACTTCGTCGAGCAACGCCACCGCGCTGATGATCTGGCCGGCCTGGCAATAGCCGCATTGCGCGACCTGCTCCTCCAGCCAGGCCTGCTGCACCGGATGCAGCTTGCCGGGCGTGCCGATGCCCTCGATGGTGGTGATGGCGCCTGTCGCCTGGCCGACCGGCAGTGAGCAGGAACGCACCGGCTGGCCGTCGACATGCACCGTGCAGGCGCCACAGGCGGCGATGCCGCAGCCGAATTTCGGCCCGGTCTTGCCGATGAGATCGCGCAGCGCCCACAGCAGCGGCATTTCGGGATCGGCATCGATGTCGAACGATTGGCCGTCGACTGTGAGGCGCATGGGGATACCCTTCGTTGTCGTCCATAGCCGGACGAAATGGTCGACTGCCATCTCGCCCTTACAAGTTGACAAATTTCGTAATTTTGTCAATAGAGGTTCCGCAGATAGTGTCGCAGCCGTGAATCAGATCGAAGACATCACCACCACAGACCCCAGGCGCGTCCGCATCCTGGACGGCGCCTTGAAGGTGTTCCTGGCCTATGGTTTTTCGCGCACCACCATGGACGACATTGCGCGTGCCGCCGACATGTCGCGGCCCGCGCTCTATCTGTTGTTCAAGAACAAGACCGACATTTTTCGCGCCATAGCGATGATGATTTTGTCGCGCTCGGTCGAGGCGGCAAAAATGGCGCTGGCCCGCGATGGCACCTTCGCCGAGCGGGCGACGCAAGCGATCGACGAAGCGCTGATCTCGATGATGCGCACCGTCATTGCCTCGCCGCACGGCGCCGAACTGCTTGACATGAAGTCGAGCCTTGCCGATCTCGTCGGCTGCTGGCGCGACGGCCTTGGCGCGCATATCGGCACGGCGATCGAGAACGAGGCCAGGCGCAACGGCACCGACCTGGCGACCAAGGGCCTGTCGGCGCGGCTGCTCTCCGACATGCTGCTTGACGGGCTGGAAGGCATGAAGGCGCGCATCAGCGACCCGGACGAACAGCGCACGGCCGTGGCCGCGCTGGTCAAGGTGATCGACCTCGCCCTTCAGGCCTGACGGCGCTCTGCCTCGGGCTTCTTGCGCGCGGCGAGGAATTCCTTGACCCGCCGACCCGGCGCCGGCCCGCGCACCGGCTTGAAGCCGTCGTCGAGCTCGCCGGAAAGATCGAGCGTCGGGCGCTTGCCGACAGCGTCGTAGTTCTCTTCCAGCCAGTCGCTCGCCGCTATGCGGCCAAGATCGCGCAGATAGGTCAGGAAGGCCCATTCGGCATTGACCTTCGACGACGCCGACAGATCCTTGAACGCCTCGTCGGCATCGATGCGATGCATGCGGATGTCGCGGTATTCGCCACGCGGCAGGCGGCCGGCGGCGATCAGTTCCTTGACGAAGGCAATCGAGCGGAATTCACGCAAAAGCCCGGCATTGAAGGTGATCTCGTCGATGCGATTCTGGATTTCGTTGGCGCTCTTAGGCGTCCCTTCGCGCACCACCGGATTGATCTGCACGAGAAGCACGTCCTCGGTCGCCGCCGTCTTGAAGAACGGATAAAGCGCCGGATTGCCGCCATAGCCGCCATCCCAATAGGGCACGCCCTTGATCTCGACGGCCTGGAACAGTTGCGGCAGGCAGGCCGAGGCCATCACCGTGTCGAGGTCGATCTCGCCGTCCGAGAAGACCCGCAGCTGTCCGGTCTCGACATTGGTCGCCGAAATGAACAGTTCCATCGACTTGCAGGCGTGGACATTGGCAAAATCGATCTCCTGTTCGACCACGTCGCGCAGCGGGTTGAGCCCGAGCGGATTGGCGACATAGGGCGAAAACACCCGCGACATGGTGTCGAAGAAGAAATAGCCGGGCGTGTTTTCGATCGACCAGTTGCCCCAGGCGACGTCCCACGGCATGCGCTGCACCGGGCTGAAGCGGCCTTTCGCCGCCACCGCGCGCCAGAAATCGTCGAGCTTTTGCCGCGCACCGTCGACGCCGCCGCGCACGAAGCCGTCGGCCAACGCCACCGCATTCATGGCGCCGGCGCTGGTGCCTGACACCGCGGCGATCTCCAGCCTGCCATCCTCCAGCAGCCTGTCGAGCACGCCCCAGGAAAAAGCCCCGTGCGAGCCGCCGCCCTGCAGCGCAATGTTGATCTTTTTCGTTTCCTCCGCCTTGCCGTTTTTCGTCATGGCGTTCCTGTATCGGTTTGGTAGCTGCTGCCTTATCCCGCCCGTGAATCGGGCGGGTTCAACCGCAGCGGACTTATGTTGCAGTGCAGCATATAAGTGATGACCGAGGCAAGAACACGAACACGGTCGCGTGATCACATGAAATTTTGGTCATAAAAGAAAAGCCTCTCCGCCGTGAGGCGGAGAGGCCATGTTCTTCCGAAATAGGCCTGGAGCCTCAGGCAACAAGCTTCGGCACCGGCCCGACATAGCGCGACTGCGGCCGGATCAGCCGGCCCGTGGTCTGCTGTTCGCGCGCATGCGCGATCCAGCCGGCGACGCGCCCGGCGGCAAAGACATTGCTGAACGCCTCTGGCGGAAAGCCCGCCGCCTCCAGCACCAGCGCGGTGTAGAACTCGACATTGGTCTGCAGCGAGCGCTGCGGCTTGGCGATGCGAAGCACCTCGAGCGCGGTCTGCTCGACCTTTTCGGCAAAGGCCAGCCGGCGGCCGGTATCGCCTTCACCGCCAAGTTGCCGCACCACCGCTTTCAGCACATCGGCGCGCGGATCGCGCACGCGGTAGATGCGATGGCCGAAGCCCATAATGCGCTCGCCATGCTGAACTTCGTCGCGCAGCCAGGTGGCGGCATCGCCATGCACCTGGATGGCATCCAGCATCTCGATCACCGGGCCGGGGGCGCCGCCATGCAGCGGCCCCTTGAGCGCGCCTAGCCCGGCCAAAATAGAAGATGTCAGCCCGGCCTGCGTCGAAGCGACGACGCGGGTAGCAAAAGTCGAGGCATTGAGGCCGTGGTCGCAGACGGTCACCAGATAAGTGTCGAGCGCTTTTGCCAAAGCCGGCGACGGGACCGCCCCCTTGAGCATTCGCAACATGTCGGCTGCATGATCGGCCTTGGCGTCCGGTGCGATCGGCTGCTCGCCGCGCTTGAAGCGCAGCAGGGCCGGCGTCAGCACCGTGGGCGCCGCGATCACCCGCAGGGCGTCCGCCAGCGTCTCGCCGTCCGGCAGCAGCGCCATGCCGGCGCGCATGGCGCTGTAGACGTCAAGCGGCGCCAGAAGCGGCAGCGAAGGTTTGAGCCGCTCGAACACCTCGACGCGAGCTTCGCCCAGTCTTGCCGCCAGTTCCGCATCGCTGGGCAGATCGTCGAAGAAACCGTCTAGCAGCAGGCGAACCACCTGCGCGTAGCGCCAGCGGCCGGCCAATTCCGGCAAGGCATGGCCCCTTATCGTCAGATGGCCGCCGAGGCCATCGACATCGGAGAGCACCGTCTCCGCGGCCACCACATCATCGAGCCCGTTTGCCATGTCTCATCTCCTTGCAGCTTTGCTCGCCGAAATATAAAGGTTGACCACGCGCTCATCAATCTTGATCAATATAATCAATATCAGGGGTCAAAATGTCCGAATGGCTGTCGCGGGAAGATGCGCTGGAAAGGCTCAAGGTCCGGCCGCAGACGCTCTACGCCTATGTCAGCCGTGGCCGCATCGGCATGCGGCCCGATGAGACCGACCCGCGCCGCAGCCAGTATCGCCTTGACGACATCGCCGCACTTGCCACCCGGCGGGCGCGCGGCCGCAGTCCCTCGGCCATCGCCGAGAGCGCGATCGCCTGGGGCGAGCCGTCGATCGCAACGGCGATTTCGACCGTTGTGCACGGTCGCCTCATCTACCGGGGGCAGGATGCCGTCGCGCTGTCCAAATCCGCCACGCTGGAGGAAACCGCCGCTCTGCTCTGGGCCCTGCCCGAACCGGTGGCTTTCAAAACACCATCGTCTGAGGCGCCTCATCCAGCCGGTCGCGCTTCGGCTTTTGCGCAGCTTGCCATGCTTGCCAGCCAGGGGCGGCCGTCGCTTGGACGCAGCGCCGCCTCGCTGTGTACCGAGGCCGCGCACACAATAGGGGCGCTGGCGCAATCGCTAGCAGCCGCGGGCGGCACGGCACCTGTCCATCGGCGTCTTGCGCAGGGCTGGTCGGTGGATGAAGCCGGCGCGGAGGCGATCCGCTGCGCCCTTGTCCTGCTTGCCGATCATGAACTCAACGCATCGACCTTCACTGCCCGCGTCGCGGCCTCGACCGGGGCCTCGCCCACCGCATGCCTGCTGGCGGGCCTGGCGACGCTAACCGGCCCGCGCCACGGCGGCGCCGGCGAAGCGGTGATGCAGCTGGCGGAGGATGCGGCTCGGCACGGCGCCGAGGCGGCGATCCGGCGCTGGCTCGGCCACGACCGGCCCTTGCCGGCATTCGGCCATCCGCTCTATCCCGACGGCGATCCACGTGCCACCGCACTTTTGGCAGTCATCCCCGTCGACGAGACGCTGCAACAGTTGGAAAAGGCCGCTATCGCCGCGACCGGCACGCACCCGAACATCGACTTTGCCCTGGCCGCGCTGACGCGCAGTTTTGGCCTGCCGCGCGATGCGCCATTCCAGCTGTTTGCGCTTGGGCGCAGCGTCGGCTGGGCCGCGCATACGGTCGAGCAGGTGACGAGCGGCAGCATCATCAGGCCGCGTGGCCGCTATGAAGGGTCTTTGACCTGAGCAATTCCAGGAAAAGTGTGAAGCGGTTTCCGTCCGGAATTGCGTAAAATAGAACCCCCTCAGCCCGACCTGGAAGTGCTCCCGAACCGCGCACGGTACGCGACGGGCGTCGTGGCGAACTGCTGACGAAAATGATGCCGCAACGTGCCTGCCGCGCCGAAGCCGGCGGTCTCGGCAATCCGCTCGATCGGCATGGCGGTGTCTTCCAGCAGCGTGCGCGCCCGCGAAAGCCGTTCCGAGAGCAGCCAGCGCGCCGGCGTAACGCCGGTTGCGGCCGCGAACCGGCGCAGAAATGTCCGCTCGCTCATCCCGGCTAGTTCGGCCAGGACGGCGACGGGATAGTTGGCCGAAATATTGGCGCGCATTCTGTCGATCAAAGGCCCGAGCCGGCTGCGCTCGTGCGGCTCGGGAACGGAACTCTCGACATACTGCGCCTGGCCGCCGTCACGGTGCGGCGGCACCACCAGACGACGCGCCACCATGTTTGCCGCTTTGGTGCCGAAGTCGCGCCGCACCAGATGCAGGCAAAGGTCGATGCCCGCGGCACTCC
Source organism: Mesorhizobium sp. P2_D6 (assembly GCF_056404315.1). Lineage (NCBI taxonomy): Bacteria > Pseudomonadati > Pseudomonadota > Alphaproteobacteria > Hyphomicrobiales > Phyllobacteriaceae > Mesorhizobium > Mesorhizobium sp. P2_D6. The sequence goes on from NZ_JBFUEG010000004.1 coordinate 102,279, forward strand.
CGGCCGATGTCAGGACATTTCCCTCATCGATGTACAAAACATCTGGAACCACGGTGATGTCTGGGTACATCTCCGTCAGCTTATCGCTATAGCGCCAATGCGTTGTCGCCCTTTTGCCGGCAAGCAGGCCCGCGGCGGCAAGCACGAACACGCCCGAGCAGATCGAAAGAATGCGGGCGCCGCGCTCGTTCGCCTTGCGAAGCGCCTCGATCAGCGCCGGCGGCACCGGCGCCTCCGATCCGCGCCAGCCAGGCACGATCACCGTGTCGGCCTGGCCGATCAGATCAGCCCCGCCATCGGCAACGATGCGCACACCGCCCAGCGCGCGCATTTCGCCGGCATCGATCCCGGCAACGGCAAAACGGTACCAATCCGTTCCCATTTCCGGCCTGGGCAAGGCGAAGATCTCAACCGCCACGCCAAACTCGAACGTGCACAGACCGTCATAGGCAATGGCAACGACGAGAGGGTTCGCAGGGCGCGGATTGGCGGAAGGCATATTTGGCATGATCTTGACGATATATGGCAAAGCTGCCAGCTGCAATCGCTGTACCTGGTGCTTTATCTCTCCGTCGCATCAGCAATGGAGATCATCGATGAGCTGCGTGACAGACATTCCGGCGGCATCGCCGGAAATCACCCGGGACCATTTCCTGCGCCGGCTTTCCGTCGAGACCGACTGTTCCGACGTCGCCGCGGCGCTGCGCAGCGGCGATCAAGATTTTGTCCTTTTGCATGTGGTCGGTTCGCCGGAAGCCTATGAACGCCGGCACGTGCCGGGCGCGCTGCGTCTGCCACACCGCGAAATATCGGCCGAACGGATGGCAGAGTGGCCGGTAGAGACGCTGTTCGTCGTCTATTGCGCGGGACCGCATTGCAATGGCGCGGATCGGGCCGCCTTCAAGCTGGCCGGCCTCGGTCGTCCCGTGAAGATCATGATCGGCGGCATAACCGGTTGGCAGGACGAGGAACTCCCCTTCACTTCCGGCAAGGAGCCAGGCGTCTTGCACGCCTGAGCCTTGGTTCAGCACTAGAGCGGTTCATCGTTTCACGGAAACGCCGAACCACTCTATCTCTTTGTTTGAGCATGATCTTTTCCTAAAACCGGATTCCACTTTTCGGGATCATGCTCTAGGCTGGCGCGGGAGCGTGTAAGCGATATGGTCGACCTTGCAGACAAGCGAAAGCAGGCAGATGGCGGCGATTATGGTCCGTCCGTTCGGACGGCAGGATGTTGGCGCGGTGCTCGCGCTTATGCGGGCGCTGGCCATCTTCGAGGGCTATGACGACAAGTTCCGCCTCACCGAAGCGGACCTTGTCGAACACGGGCTGGGGCCATCGCCCCGGTTCGGCGTGCTCGTGGCAGAGCGAGAGAACGTGATCGTCGGCATCGCCGTCCACTACATCATCCCGTGGACCTACGACCTGAAGCCGGTTGTCTGGCTTAAGGAACTCTACGTCGCCGAGGAAGCGCGCGGCATGGCGGTCGGCCATGCGCTTGTTGAACAGCTTCGCCAATACGCCGCCGGCATTGGCGCGTCCGCCATCAAATGGACGGTGCTGAAATCCAACATGCCGGCGAAGGCCTTCTACCGCTCACTCAGCGGGCAGCCCGACGAGATCTGGGAATCGTGGCAGCGAAAATCGACCCGTGAAGGCAAGACCGCCTCAACCAATCGAGGCGGTCGACCCTGCGGGGATCGCTTACGACATCGTGTCGAGCTTGCGCTGCATGGCGGCGATCTGTTCCTTCAACTCCTGAAGGTCGTCGCCGCTCTTTTCCAGCACTTCCTTGCGGGCCGGCTCGGGCGCAGCCGCGGCAGTGCCATTCGAGGCGGCTGGCGGGAACGGCGTGAACAGGCGCATGGCGTTCTGGAACATTTCCATGTTGCGCCGCGTCTGCTCTTCCAGCGCCTTGATCGGCGTGGCGATCTTCATCACATCCAGCGGCGACTTGCCGATCGCGCCCTTCATCTGCTCGCGAAAGCGCTCCTGCTCCTTGGAGAAGGCGATCATCGACTGTTCGAGGAAGCTCGGCACGATCATCTGCATCTGGTCGCCGTAGAACGCGATGAGCTGGCGCAGGAACGGGATCGGTAGCATGTTCTGCCCGTCCTTGTTCTCCAGCTCGAAGATGATCTGGGTCAGCACCGGATGAGTGATGTCGTCGCCGGTCTTGGCGTCCTGCACCGTGAACTCCTCGCCCTTCTTGACCATTTCGGCCAGGTCCTCGAGCGTCACATAGGTGCTGGTGCCGGTGTTGTAGAGACGGCGGTTGGCATATTTCTTGATAATGATTGGGTCGTCTTTCGCGGCCATCAGCATCCTCCCGGGACACCGGCGTGCCTGAGTAAGCCGCCGGTAACGATTGCGCCATTTTTAAGGATATCCGCAAAAGCTCCATAATTCCAAGCGGTTTGTGCAGTGCGGCATCATTTAATGCTGCATGGCAGGCTAAATATGCTGCGCAGCAAAGGCCCGGCGACCGCGCTGGCCGCTCGTGCCCCGCTTGCGGCGCGTGGCCGGCATGCCCATTTCCGGTTTGACTTGGGGTGTGGAACGGGCAAGAAAAGTCCCAACAACACTAGAGAATACGACCTCGAAGTCTGGAGAGAAACATGTCCGCTGCCAATTCAATCGTTGTCGCCAGCGCCGCGCGCACCGCTGTCGGCTCCTTCAACGGCGCCTTCGCCGCCACCCCGGCGCATGAGCTTGGCGCCGTCGTCATCAAGGAGCTTTTGTCGCGCGCCGGCGTCGAGCCGAGCGAAGTCGACGAGGTCATTCTCGGCCAGGTGCTGACGGCAGCCCAAGGCCAGAACCCAGCCCGCCAGGCGTCGATCAATGCCGGCCTGCCCAAGGAGACCACCGCCTGGGGCCTCAACCAGGTTTGCGGCTCCGGCCTGCGCGCCATCGCGCTCGGCATGCAGCAGATCGCCACCGGCGACGCCACGGTAATCATCGCCGGCGGCCAGGAATCGATGTCGCTGTCGCCGCACGCCGAGCATCTGCGCGCCGGCGTCAAGATGGGCGACTATAAGATGATCGACACCATGATCAAGGACGGCCTGTGGGACGCCTTCAATGGCTACCACATGGGCAACACCGCCGAGAACGTCGCCCGCCAGTTCCAGATCACCCGTGACGATCAGGACCAGTTCGCGCTGGCCTCGCAGAACAAGGCCGAGGCCGCACAGAAGGCCGGCAAATTCAAGGACGAGATCGTCGCCGTCACCATCAAGGGCAGGAAGGGCGACACCATTGTCGACCAGGACGAATACATCCGCCACGGCGCCACCATCGACGCCATGACCAAGCTGAAGCCGGCCTTCGACAAGGACGGCACGGTGACCGCCGCCAACGCGTCCGGCATCAATGACGGCGCTGCCGGCGCGCTGCTGATGACCGAGGCCGAAGCCACAAGGCGCGGCATCACCCCGCTGGTGCGCATCGCGTCATGGGCGACCGCCGGCGTCGATCCGGCGATCATGGGCACCGGACCTATTCCCGCTTCGAAGCGAGCGCTGGAGAAGGCCGGCTGGTCGGTCAAGGACCTCGACCTTGTCGAGGCCAATGAAGCCTTCGCCGCACAGGCCTGTGCCGTCAACAAGGGCATGGGCTGGGATACGTCGATCGTCAACGTCAATGGTGGCGCCATCGCCATCGGCCATCCGATCGGCGCCTCCGGCGCGCGCGTCTTCAACACGCTGGTTTTCGAGATGCGCCGCCGCGGCGCTAAGAAGGGCCTCGCCACGCTCTGCATCGGCGGCGGCATGGGCGTCGCCTTGTGCGTGGAAGCGCTGTGAAAAGAGTGAATGGTGAATAGGCAATGGTGAATGGTCGAAGGCGGCACATCGCTCGCCATTCACCATTCACTATTGACCATTCACCAAATTGACCATTCACCAAAAACTTTAGGGAGGAGGAACTTCATGACCAAAGTAGCGCTCGTCACCGGTGGATCGCGAGGCATCGGCGCCGCCATTTCGATCGGCCTTAAGAATGCGGGTTACACGGTTGCTGCCAACTATGCCGGCAATGACGAGGCTGCGGGGAAGTTCAGCGGGGAAACAGGCATCAAGACCTACAAATGGTCGGTCGCCGACTACGATGCCTGCGCCGCCGGGATCAAACAGGTCGAGGCCGATCTCGGCCCGGTCTCGGTGCTGGTCAACAATGCCGGCATCACCCGCGACGCCATGTTCCACAAACTAACGCGCGAGCAGTGGAAAGAAGTCATCGACACCAACCTCTCCGGCGTCTTCAACATGACGCATCCGCTGTGGGGCGGCATGCGCGACCGCAAGTTCGGCCGCGTCATCACCATCTCCTCGATCAACGGCCAGAAGGGCCAGGCCGGCCAGGTCAACTATTCCGCCGCCAAGGCCGGCGACATCGGCTTCTCCAAGGCGCTTGCCCAGGAAGGCGCTCGCGCGGGCATCACCGTCAACGTCATCTGCCCCGGCTACATCGCCACCGAGATGGTCAAAGCGATCGACGAGAAGGTGCTCAACGAGCGCATCCTGCCGCAGATCCCGGTCGGCCGCCTCGGCGAACCGGAAGAGATCGCGCGCTGCGTCGTCTTCCTCGCCTCCGAGGACGCCGGCTTCATCACCGGCTCGACCATCACCGCCAATGGCGGCCAGTACTTCGCCTGAGCGACAGCATTTCGCCTGAGAGAAAAAACGGGCCGGCTCGCGCCCGTTTTTTCGTCGTCGACAGGCAACGCTCTCAGGCTTCCATGTCGGCACTGCCCCGTTCCGGCACGCAAAGATTAACGGCGCCGGCTCAGGCTGTGCGAAACTCGCTTCACAAGCTGTGAATTCTCGGTGGGCAAGCTGTGGATAACACAACATATTGGGGTGAACAAATCGGGAAAACCCGCCCATCGCTGATTCGTCTCCGATTCGTTCCGGCTTTGACCGAAACGTTAGTGGCGAAGGCCGAAAAGCTCTGCCAAATGGTTAAAGCTGGGTTAAGAAAAGACAATAATTTCATAACCTTGGCCAATGACCGCTGAGCAGTGGCCATTCTTCGCTGGCGAAGGTTAATGGCAAGGCCCGCCCTGCATGAATCGGGCCAGTTCAATGGATTCAGCATGTGGTGAGACTCCCGGTCGCAAAATCCACATGTAGCCGTGAACAAAAGCTGAATCTGCTGGAGTCACTGATTCGTAGCCGATTCGTTCCAGACTCGTTCCAACTGTTAATCGGGAGCGAATCCGGACCTCGAACGAGACTCGCGAACTGACGGCCGGAACATTCCGCTTTCGCTTCGCGCCCGAAATCCCTATGTGTCGCGTGTCATACGCGCCATGCGAGGCGCGCTCCCGACAACACGATGCAGAAAGCCTCATTTCCGGGCCGATGAACATCCAGCCGAAACACACCCAGCCGCTGATCCTGTCGGGCCGCGACGTGACCGCCGTGCTGGGTCCGACCAACACCGGCAAGACCCATCTCGCCATCGAGCGCATGGTCGCGCATGAGAGTGGCATCATCGGCCTGCCGCAGCGGCTGCTGGCGCGAGAAGTCTACGCCCGCGTCTGTGAAAAGGTCGGCGCCCACAAGGTGGCGCTGATCACCGGCGAGGAAAAAATCCAGCCGCCCGGCGCGAAATATTCGGTCTGCACCGTCGAGGCCATGCCGCGCGAGACCGACGCCGCCTTCGTCGCCATCGACGAGGTGCAACTTGCCGGCGACCTCGAACGCGGCCACATCTTCACCGATCGCATCCTGCATCTGCGCGGCCGCCAGGAAACGCTGCTGCTTGGTGCCGCCACCATGCATGGCATTCTGCAGCGCCTGCTGAAGGGCGTTTCGGTGGTGACGCGGCCGCGGCTGTCGCACCTCGCCTATGCCGGCTCGAAGAAATTGACCCGCCTGCCGCGTCGCACCGCCATCGTCGCCTTCTCCGCCGACGAGGTCTACGCCATCGGCGAACTGATCCGCCGCCAGCAGGGCGGCGCTGCCGTCGTGCTCGGCGCCCTCAGCCCACGCACCCGCAACGCCCAGGTGGCAATGTTCCAGGCGGGCGACGTCGATTATCTCGTTGCCACCGACGCCATCGGCATGGGTCTCAACCTCGATCTCGACCATGTCGCCTTTGCCCAGAACCGCAAATTCGACGGCTACCAGTACCGCAATCTGACGGCGGCTGAGCTCGGCCAGATTGCCGGCCGCGCCGGCCGACATTTGCGTGACGGCACATTCGGCGTCACCGGCCAGGTCGATCCGCTGGACGAGGAACTGGTCAAGCGCATCGAGGGTCATGAGTTCGACCCGGTGAAGGTGCTGCAATGGCGCACCGCGCATTTCGATTTCGCCAGCCTCGACGCACTGAAGCGTTCGATCGAGACCAACGCCCCGGTCGAAGGGTTGACGCGGGCGCTGCCGGCGGTCGATGCGCAGGCGCTCGAGCATCTCTCCCGCGACGAGGACATCCGCGCGCTCGCCACCAACGCCAAGCGCGTGGCGCTGCTGTGGGAAGCCTGCGCGCTCCCCGACTACCGCAAGATCGCGCCGGCCCAGCACTCCGACCTCATCGCCTCGATCTACACGGACCTCGCCAAACACGGCCATGTAGACGAGAACTACATGGCCGAGCAGGTGCGCCGGGCTGACACAACCGAAGGCGATATCGATACGCTGTCGCACCGCATTGCCCAGATCCGCACCTGGACATTCGTGTCCAACCGGCCCGGCTGGCTGGCCGATCAGGCACACTGGCAGGAAAAGACGCGCGAAATCGAAGACAGATTGTCGGATGCGCTGCATGAGCGGTTGACGAAACGGTTTGTAGACCGCAGGACTTCCGTCCTCATGCGGCGCCTTAGAGAAAATACAATGCCTGAAGCCGAAATCAGTCCTACCGGAACCGTCCTTGTCGAAGGCCATCATGTCGGCGAGTTGCAAGGGTTCCGCTTCACCGCCGACCAGAGCGCCGGCGGCGAAGACGCCAAGGCCGTGCGCACGGCAGCGCAAAAGGCGCTTGCCGCTGAGTTCGAGGCGCGCGCCGAACGCTTCGGCGCCTGCGCCAATGGCGACCTGGCGCTCGGCTCCGACGGCACGCTGCGCTGGATCGGCGCGCCGATCGGCACGCTGGTTGCCGGCGAGGACGCGCTGAAGCCGCGCCTGGTGCTTTTGGCCGACGAGCAGCTGACCGGCCCCGCCCGCGACAAGGTTGCTGCGCGCGCCGAGCGTTTCGTCAATTTCCAGATCGAGTCGCTGCTGAAGCCGCTGGTCGACTTGAAGAATGCCGAGCAGATCACCGGCATCGGCCGTGGCATCGCCTTCCAGCTCGTCGAGCATTTCGGCCTCATCAACCGCCGCGACATCGCCGAAGAGATGAAGTCGCTCGACCAGGAGGGACGCGCTGCCCTGCGCCGGCTCGGTGTGCGTTTTGGCGCCTACCACGTCTTCGTGCCGGCGCTGATCAAGCCCGCACCCGCCGGCCTGATTACGCTTTTGTGGGCGCTGAAGAATGACGGCAAGGACAAGCCCGGCTTCGGCGACGTGGTGCACGCGCTGGCCTCCGGCCGCACCTCGGTGGTCATCGACCCGGCTTTCGACAAGACCTTCTACAAGCTCGCCGGCTACCGCAATCTCGGCCGCCGCGCTGTGCGCATCGACATTCTGGAACGGCTGGCCGACCTGATCCGCCCCGCGACCAACTGGAAGCCCGGCCTTGGCCAGCGCCCGGATGGCGCCTATGACGGCCAGTCCTTCATGGTGACGCCGCCGATGATGTCGATCCTCGGCGCCACCGCCGACGACATGGAAGAGATCCTGAAGGGTCTCGGCTACCGCGCCGAGCCGAAGCCGCCTGCAGAGGTGAAGGCGCGGCTCGAAGCGCAGGACAATGCGGCGCGGGAAGCGGCTGCGGCAAAGCTGGCGGAAGCGGCTGCGGCGGAAGCCGCCGCAGCGGATGCTGTCACCGAAGCACCGGCCGAGGGTGCGGAGCCGGATGCGGCTGTTGAAGCTACCGCCGCAGAAGTTACGTCAGAGGATACCGCAGAGTCCGTCGCCCAACCGGCAGCGGAGGCTGGTTCTGAAGAGCAAATCGAAGCTCCCGCGGAAATCGCGGAAGAAGTCCCGCCCGTTACAGAAGCTTTCGCCGACGTCACTGTCACCGAAGGCGCCGACGCCCTTACCTCCCCCTCGATGGGGGGAGTCGCGGTGCGAAGCGACGCGGGTGGGGGTGACGGCGCTGACGAAGCAGGTCGTGCTGACGCCGCCGACGCTGAAGATGCAACTGACGACGCCGGCGCTGCCCCCACCCCGGCGCTTCGCGCCGACCCTCCCCACGAGGGGGAGGGTGGAACTGGCGAAGCCGCGCCAGAGGCTGAAGAACCAAAACCAGTCCTGTTGTGGCGGCAGGGCCGTTTCGAGCAGCGCCCGCGTCATCGCCACGAAAACCGCAGGGACAATCGCCCGCGCAACGGCCAGGCTGCCCGCACCGGTGCGCCTGCCGATGCCGCGGGACAGCCGGCACAGGGCGAGCGTCCAGCCCATCAGGGCCGGCGCGACCAGCGCGACGGTGCCGCCAAGCCGCGCTTCGACCGCTCGAAGTTCAAGCCCACGCCGCAGGCCGAAGGCGAACAACGCCGCGACGGCAAGCCGCAAGGCGAGCGTCCGCGCGAAGGCCGCCCCGACTGGAAAGGCGGCAGGCCGGAAGGCAAAGGCGGTCCGCAAGGCGGCAAGCCGGCCTTTCAGGCCAAGCCGCGCGAGGAACGGCCGGTGCGCTTCGATCCGGACTCACCCTTCGCCAAGCTCGCCGCCTTGCGCGACCAGCTGAAGAAGTAGGCACGGCACGGTTCGATGGTTGCTGAGGGTCGCCAGCGCATCGACAAATGGCTGTTCTTCTCGCGTGCGGTGAAATCGCGCTCGCTGGCCGCCAAGCTGGTGGTCGCCGGGCGCGTCCGCGTTAACAGCGACAAAGCAGCGCAGGCGTCGGATCTGGTCAAGCCCGGCGATGTTTTGACCATCACGCACGAGCGCCGCATCTTCGTCTGGAAGGTGCTTGGCACCGGGACGCGGCGCGGCCCGGCCGAGGAAGCCCGCACGCTCTACGAGGACATGTCACCGCCGCCGGCGCCGAAAGGCGAGGCTGTTGCCGATGCCATTCCCGCGCTGCGCGAGGCAGGCAGCGGCCGTCCGACCAAGAAAGAGCGCAGGCAAACTGACCGTCTGTTCGGTGAAGACTGAAGCTTTGTCGGTGTTTGCCATGCCGGTGATCTGCAATCCCATTTCGGAAGCGCCGGTCGCGCCAGGCACAGCCGCCCTTGCAAGCGGCAGGCAAAGGGGTTACCTCACCAAAAAAGCCTAACAAAAACGGGACGTCCCGGAGCCGACCAATGACCTATGTCGTGACCGACAACTGCATTAAATGCAAGTACATGGACTGCATCGAGGTCTGTCCGGTCGACTGCTTCTATGAAGGCGAGAACATGCTCGTCATACATCCCGACGAGTGCATCGATTGCGGCGTCTGTGAACCGGAATGCCCGGCCGATGCAATCAAGCCCGACACCGAGCCGGGTCTCGACAAATGGCTGCAGGTCAACACCGAATACGCCGAGAAGTGGCCCAACATCACCGCCAAGAAGGAGCCTCCGGCAGACGCCAAGACCTTCGACGGCGAGGCCGGCAAGTTCGAGAAATATTTCTCCGCTGAGCCAGGCGAAGGCGACTGATGCTACGGCCGACTTGGCCGTCATAACGCAGCGTAACGCGCATCATACATCAACGGCCCTGACAGGCGGTGATGTCGCTCGACCTTCGCGTTTGCAGCAAAACCTTGATTCTTCCTACTTTTTGTGCTACATCTGCTGAAACATGCCGGTGACACAACGTCGATTTATGGCGCAAGCGCCCCAAATCACTGAAAGGTGAAATCCCCAATCGGACCAGAGCGATCTGGGCCAGGCAGTCGCTATGCGGTTTGCCGGTCCCGGCTTTTTCCGATGGGTTCATCTGTTGTGCGGCTAACGATCGGCGTCCCCGATCGCACGCGTTCGGACCGGCAGGCCGCCGGTGCCACAACAAGGAGTTCAGGGCGTAATGGCTACGATCACCCCGCAGAAGAAGTCCACCGCGGCACGTCACGGTTTCAAGACCGGCGAGTACATCGTCTATCCGGCGCACGGCGTCGGCCAGATCGTCTCGATCGATGAGCAGGAAGTTGCGGGCCACAAGCTGGAACTGTTCGTCATCGACTTCCAGAAGGACAAGATGCGGCTGAAAGTGCCGGTCGCCAAGGCGACCTCCATCGGCATGCGCAAGCTGTCGGAAGAGGATTATGTCGAGCGCGCGCTGAAGGTCGTGCAGGGTCGCGCCCGGGTCAAGCGCACCATGTGGTCGCGCCGCGCCCAGGAATATGATGCCAAGATCAATTCGGGCGATCTGATCTCGATCTCGGAAGTCGTGCGCGACCTCTACCGCGCCGACAACCAGCCCGAGCAGTCCTATTCCGAGCGTCAGCTCTATGAGGCGGCACTCGACCGCATGGCCCGTGAGATCGCCGCGGTCAACCGCATGTCTGAAACCGAAGCCGTGCGCCTGATCGAGGTCAACCTCAACAAGGGCCCTAAGCGCGGCGCCAAGGCCGACAATGAGGAATCCGAACAGGAAGAAGCTGCCTGATCGCTTTCGTCTTGCAATTCATGAAAAACCCGGCCTCGCGCCGGGTTTTTTTGTTTCTGGGAAGGGCTGAAGCGAGTCACGCGCCTACGCCTCGCCTGCCTCCTGCTTCAGCGTCGCAATGAAACGTTTGGTCCGCTCGCGTTCCGGATTGCCGAACAGCACCGCAGCCGGACCTTTTTCGACCACGACGCCAGCATCGAGAAAGACCACTTCCTGCGCAATCTTGGAGGCGAGCCTGAGATCGTGCGTTGCCATCACCATGGTCGTGCCCTCGCTGGCAAGCTTGCCGAGCACGTCGACCACTTCCTGCGCCAGTTCCGGATCGAGCGCCGAGGTCGGCTCGTCGCAGAGCAGCACCTTGGGCGACGGCGCCAGCGCGCGGGCAATCGCCACGCGCTGCTGTTGGCCGCCCGACAGAGTCACCGGCCATGCATCGGCCTTGTGCGCCATGCCGACCTTCTCGAGCAGCGCCAGCGCCCGCTCACGCGCCTTTGCCGTTGGCCATTTCAGCACCGTCACCAGCCCTTCCATGACGTTCTCGATGGCGGTGCGGTGCGGGAACAGCTGGAAATTCTGGAACACCATGCCGGTCTGCAGCCGCAGGCGCTGGATGTCCCGACTGGGGATCTTGATGCCGGGACGGAATTCCAGCGTCTCGTCGCCGATGCGCACCATGCCCGAGGTCGGGAACTCCAGGAGGTTGATGCAGCGCAGCAGCGTGCTCTTTCCCCCGCCGGACGGACCGACCAGCGCGGTGACGCTGCCTTCGGCAATGGTGACCGTTACGCCCTTCAGCACGAGATTGTCGCCGAAGCGCTTTTCGATGTCGGTGAGGCCGATCAAGAGCGCGCCTCCAGGAAGCCGCCGTAACGGTTGAGCCGTTCCTCCAGCCGCGTCTGCAGGGCAGACAGCACCGAGCTCATTGCCAGATAGAGGATCGCCGCCTCGACATAGAGGATCAGCGGCTCATAGGTGGTGGCGACGATGCGCTGCGCCGCCTGGAACATTTCCGGCACGGTGATGGCCGCAGCCAGCGACGTATCCTTGACCAGCGAGATGAAGGTGTTGGACAGCGGTGGCACCGCGACCCGGCCGGCTTGCGGCAGAATGGTGCGCCGCATCGCCTGGCTCCAGGTCATCCCGATCGAATAGGCTGCCTCCCACTGGCCCTTCGGCACCGAGCCGATCACCGCGCGAATGATTTCCGAACTGTAGGCGCCGATGTTGAGGGTGAAACCGATCAGCGCCGCCGGAAAGGCATCGAGCAATATGCCGACCGAGGGCAGGCCGTAGAAGATCAGGAACAGCTGCACCAGAAGCGGCGTGCCGCGAAAGATCCAGACATAGAAGCGCACCGCGGCGACCAGCGGCTTCGGCCCGAATAGCCGCACCAGGGCGACAACCAGGCCGACGAACAGGCCGAGCGCAAACGACAGCAGAGTCAGCGGCACGGTGAAGATCAGCGCCGCCCACAACAGCGTCGGCAACGAGTCCAGCATCAGTTGCAGCCAGTGCGGCACGAGCGGCTCCTCTCCTTGCAAATGCCGTCTAGACCGGTCCGGCAGTGCAATTGTGCGGTTGTCATACCATGCGAAAAACGGCGAGCCATCAAAGACGGCCCGCCGCTATATTGTGTCATTGCCGGCGATCGCCGGGAGGCCTTCGTTACTGCGAAACGTCCTGGCCGAAATAGGTGTCGGCGATCTTCTTGTAGGTGCCGTCGGCCTTGATGTCGGCCAGCGCCTTGTTGATCGCGGCCACCAGTTCCGGATCGCCCTTGCGCACGATGACGCCGGAATAGTCGGCGTTTTCTTCCTGCGCGGCGATCTTCACATTGGCGTCCGGCTTGTGCTTCTTGAAGTCGAGGAAGGACAGGCTGTCATTGATGGTGGCGTCGGCTCGGCCGGTGAGCAAAAGCTGGATCGACTGGTCGAAGCCGTCGGTGCCGACAAGTTCGGCGCCGTTGGTCTCGGCGAGCTTGCCGAAATTCGAGGTCAGCGACTGCGCCGCCTTCTTGCCCTTGAGATCGGCGAAGGTCTTGATGGCGGTGTCGTCGCCGCGCACGATCAGCACCGCCTTGGAAGCGATGTACGGATCGGAGAAGTCGTACTTGGCCTTGCGCGCGTCGGTGATGCCGACCTCGTTGATGACGGCGTCGTAGCGGTTGGCGTCGAGACCGGCGATCAGCCCGTCCCATTTGCCTTCGAGGAACTCGACTTTCACGCCAAGCTTGTCGCCGATCGCCTTGGCGATCTCGACGTCGAAGCCGACCAGCGCGCCGGCATCATTATGGTAGGTGAAGGGTGCGTAGGTGCCTTCGGTGCCAACCTTGATGGTGCCGGCCTGCTTGATCTGGTCGAGGTTGGCGCCGGCATGGCCGGCTGTGACAGCCAGAACCTGCAGCGTCCCGGCGACGATGAGCGAATTGAGCCATTTCATTTTTCTGTGATCCCGTCCTTGGCCGGTGTCCGGCGCTTGTGAGAGCCGGAAACTGACAGATAGAGAGCAGCAAAATAAGGAACCAGATTTCAAAAAAATGGCGATCCAGAAATCAGATTCTCAAAGTAACTCAGATTGGTGCCGATCGCCCCGTTTTGTGCTGTCGGCGCGCGCTGTCGGATAGCATAAACAACCACCATCGGCGGCGGAACCAATCCCCGGTGTGGCACGTTCATGCCCTGTTGTAGGGCGCTGCGTTTCCATTTCAAGAACCCTAGCTGCGCCAGACCCAAAGCAATTCCCAGGAAAAGTGGGAAACCGGTTTTCCGTCCGGGATTGCGTCAAGATAGAGCCAGCGGCCGCCAGGCCGTCCGAAAATGTCCGGGAGCAGGAGCGCGGCATGATCGAAGACACGGCAGGACGGACCATGGTCCGCGCGGCGATGAAGGCCCCCTATCTCGAGCGCGACGAGGAACATGTTCTCGCCTTACGCTGGAAGGAAGACCAGGACCAGCAGGCCCTGCACCAGATCACCGTCGCGCATATGCGGCTGGTCATCTCCATGGCTTCGAAATTCCGCCACTACGGACTGCCGCTCGGCGATCTGGTCCAGGAAGGCCATGTCGGGCTGCTGGAAGCGGCGGCGCGCTTCGAGCCGGAGCGCGAGGTGCGCTTCTCGACCTATGCGACCTGGTGGATCCGCGCCTCGATGCAGGACTACATCCTGCGCAACTGGTCGATCGTGCGCGGCGGCACCTCTTCGGCACAAAAGGCGCTGTTCTTCAATCTGCGGCGCTTGCGCGCCCGGCTGGCCAATGGCGCCGAGCCGATCTCCAACGCCACGCTCTATCGCGAAGTCTCGGTAGCGCTCGGCGTCTCCGAGGCCGACGTGGCGATGATGGATTCCAGGCTCTCCGCGCCTGACTCCTCGCTCAACGCGCCGCTCGCCGACGACAGCGGCACCACCGAGCGCATGGACTTCCTGATTTCGGACGATCCGCTGCCGGACGAAGTCGCCAGCGACACCATCGATTTCGAACGCCGCCTGCTCTGGCTGAGAGCAGCGCTTGGCGCGCTCAATGCCCGCGAACTCAGGATCATCGAGGAACGCCGGCTGACCGACGAGGGCGCTACGCTGGAAGCGCTCGGCGAGACGCTCGGCATTTCCAAGGAGCGTGTCCGCCAGATCGAGGCCCGCGCCATGGAAAAGCTGAAGGTCGCGCTGGTCAAGCAGAACCCGGAATTTCAGACGCAGGCAGCCTGAAATTCCCGGTTGGCAGCAGTATTAAGATATTTTCCGATCAGCACATAAGGCCAGCACATCAGATTTCCTCGCCTCTCATTCGCAGATTGTGAATTCTTTAACAGACCTGCTGAGCTGCAGGGTGTCTGTTGGGGTTCACCAGATCATAGCGGATGAGGATTTTGCCATGTCGCGACTCTGCGTGTTTCTTGCAGCTTTGATCCTTGTGACCCTGACGACTTTCGAGGCTAGTGCCGATCGAAAGGTTGCTTTTGTGATCGGCAATTCCGAATACCGGGAGCTTCCGGCGCTCAAGAACCCGGACAAGGACGCCGGAGACATCGCAAGCACGTTCCGGACGGCCGGCTTCGACGTTTTCGTCGCCAAGGATTTGACCAGGCTTCAGTTCGAGATGCGTTTCCGCACCTATCTCGCGGCGGCCGACGGCGCTGATCTCGCCGTGGTCTATTATTCGGGTCACGGCTTCCAGATCGGCGGCGAGAACTTTCTCATCCCGGTCGACGCCACGCTTAAGGATGCGGCCGACGTGGAAGTCCAGGCAATCAAGCTCGACGACATGTTGCAGCAGTTGCGCTCGAAATCGAAAATCCAGGTGATCATCCTCGACGCCTGCCGCAACAATCCTTTTCCGCGTAAGAACTATTGGCTTCGCGACCAGCTGATCGTCGCCAGCGGTAGCGGGTTGGCGCAGGTGAAGGGTTCAGAGAACGCGCTGATCGCCTTTGCCACCGAGCCGGGAGCCGTTGCCTATGACGGGAGCGGCAATCTCAGCCCGTTTTCCTCCGCCTTCTCCCGTCGCGCGTTGGCGCCGAACCAGGAGATCAGGGCTGTCATGGCCGCCGTGCGCCGCGATGTGGTCAAGGCAACCGGTGGCAAGCAGGTTCCATGGGAAAATTCCTCGCTTCTCGACGATGTCTTTCTGATGCCCCGCGCCAACCGCCCGGCGCTGCCGCCGGTGCTGGAGAAAATCGTGCCGTCCGGCATCGGGCCAGTCGCGCTGGATCTGCCGGCGCCAGTAGACGTCGATGGTGGCGCGATCAGCGTCAGCATCGAAAGCCTGCCGGCACTCGGACGGCTGACGCTTGATGGCAAGCTCTTGGCCATGGGCGAAAGGATCGAGGGCACCGACCTGCCGCGTCTGCGCATGGACGCCCCCGCATTGGCGGGTGGGCAGGAACAGGTGGAAACGCTGGCCTACACCACGCACAACGAGTGGGGCGGCGAATCCCAGGGCGTTCTGCTGTTGCGGATCAGAAACGGCGCGGGCGCCGAGGGCGAGCAGCTCGTGGCCTCGCTCGCGGCCGAGCACAAGCAGCAGGTGGTTGAGCGCGGCATTCGTGTCGCTGACGCCGCCGAGGCGATCGAAAACCACGACATCGAAATTCCCGTCGGCGTCGGCCCGATCCCGCTCAAGCTGGATTTCCCGACCAAGGATCCATCGATCAGCCTGGAGCTTGCAAGCTATCCGGCAACCGGGACGCTGTCCCTGCCGGACCGCATCCTGTCGCCTCAATCGAGCCTGATGGCCGACGATGTCGACAAGTTGCGCTACGAGGCGCAGATCGGCTCCGCGACGCCGGTCGAGATCGGCTTTCAGATCCGTGCCGACAACGCATCCAAGCAGGCGATGCTGAAGCTGTCACCAAGCGTCGATCCCTGCGATCGAGCGGCGGGCGAGCCTCTCGACCTGCAAGGCGTTGTTCCGGGCCGGCTGGCGAACGAGATTGGCGACGACGCGGTTGAACTCTGCCAGGCCTCGGTGAAGGCCTATCCGGACATTGCCCGCTTCCGTTACCAACTCGGACGGGCGTTGCTGGCCTCGGGCAAGGTCAATGAGGCCAGGCAGGCAATCCAGCAGGCCGCCGACAAGGGATATGTTCGCGCGGCTTTCGCGCTCGGCTCCATCGTCTCGTCGGGAATAGGGACGGCAGTGGATCCCGAACAGGCCAACCGCCTCTACTCAGAAGCATCCGAAAAAGGTGACCCCTACGCCATGGCCGCGTGGGGACGCACCCTGTTCAATGGCCGAGGCGTCCAGCGCGATACCGCCAAGGGATTGGACTTTCTGCTCAAATCTGCGGCGATGGGGCATATCGATGCCATGAACGATCTCGCATCGATCTTCATGGAAGGTCGCAATGGTGTTCCGGCTGATCCGGACCGCGCGCTCGCATTCTTCAGAGCCGGGATGGAGCGGCAAGAGATCTATTCCCTGGGTGTTCTCAGCACTCCGAAGCGGGTCGCCTTGGCGATTCCGGCGTGCAAGGTCCGGCCCCCGAAAATCATCACGAAAATAAAGGTGGTTCCCATACCCGCGCCAAGACCGAAGGCCCCAAAACCAGGCAAGCGGACAGCCGCGGCAACCCCGGCCAAACCCGTGCTGCAAACCGGCCGAATGGCCTGGAGCGGCAACAACGGTGATGGTTCCGAGCACCGTTCTGCACATTCCGGTGATGGCGAGAACACCAGTAGCGAAGGCACCGATGGCGACAGCGGTACCGATACTAACACTGACACCGACAGCAATCTCTGAGAGTGGCAGTGATCTCAACTCTACATCGCACGCGCAGACACTATCGAACCGGCTGCGCTGCTACTTGTCCGTAACGATCTTGACCTTGTCGCCGGCCGAAACCGAGGCGCCCGGCGACATCGCGTTGAGCACCCTGAACAGATCGAGCTTGCGGTCGACGCCGACCATCTGCGCCGACAGCGATCCCATGGTCTGGCCAGCCTGAACGGTAACGACACGGATGTGCAGTGGCTTCAGCGCCGCCTTCTCGGCAGCACTCAGGATACGGAACGAGCCGCTGACCGAACGCGCCACCGGATCGAGCGTGGTGCTTGCCGAGGGCGCCGCCGTCAACAGCCGGTAGACCTGGCCGCCGGCGCGGATCACCGCAATGTCGAACTGCCAGCCGTCGGCGCCGGCATGCGCGGTCGCCGCCTCATTGCCGTTGATCGTCTCCTGGCGCACGCTGGTCTCGTCGAGACCGGCCACCCAGCCGCTTCTGATATAGTCGGTCAGCGCACGATCCTTGTCGATCGACACGCCGTCGAAGCGGATCGCCATGTCGCCCGGCCCGGTCGCCGTCACCGCTGCGGCCGTATTGTCGATGATGAAACCGTCCGGCACGGTGAACGATACGCCGAGCCCCGGATGCAGGAAGGTCTGGCCGCGCACATAGCCTTCTTCCGGCGTGTCGCCGTAGAGCAGGCCGTCAATGCCAGCCAGGAAGGAATCGCGGTCGCGCGTGCCGACGCCCGGCGCACCGAACTGGCGGGCGTGGCGCTGCGCCAGATCGATACGCTGCGGCGTGTTGGGGTGCGTGGCCAGGAAGTCGAGGCTGGCATCGGTGGCGCCGCTGATCGAGCGGAAATCGGTATAGGCCGACATCGACTGCAGGAAGCGGCCGGCGGCATAGGGATCGTAGCCGGCTTCGCCGATCGACTTGATGCCGATGGCGTCGGCCTCCAGCTCCTGGTTGCGCGAGAACTGCGCCAGCCTGAGCTTGCCGCGGATCAAGGCCGCCTTGGCGGTCGGGCTGTCGCCGAGCACATCGGAGACCACCTTGGTCGCCAGGCCTTCCTCGGCCTCGAGCTGCTGGCGCTGCAGGCCATGGTTGGCGGTGACGTGGCCCATCTCATGCGCGATGACGGCGGCGAGCTCGGCCGAATCATTGGCCAGCGCCAGCAGGCCGCGAGTGACGTAAAGATAGCCGCCCGGCAGCGCGAAGGCGTTGACGTTGGGCGAATTGAGGATGGTGATGCGATAGGTCTGGGTCGGATTGGCCGACACCACGGTCAGGCTGCCGACGACCTTGGCCACCATGCGCTCGAGCTTGGGATCGGAATATTCGCCGCCATAGGTGGCAAGGATGCGCGGGTGCTGCGCCTTCGCCAGTTCGGCGAGCTTGCTGTTGGCGGCGACATTGTCGACCGTGATCGGCTTGTCGGAAGGCTGGAAGCCGGATTCCTGCACTTCCGGAGGCGTGAACATCTGGCAACTGGCCAGCGCCACGGCAAGGCCGGCCAGCGCCAGGAAGCGCGCCAGCGGTCTGCGTCTCAAAGTGTCAGTGCCGGTCGACAGCACGGCGTCCCTTCAGTTCTCGGCGCATGACCTGGACCCAGGAGTCCGCGCCAGCGAAAATCGAATTTTTCGGTGGCAATCCTGCACAAATCAAAAAACCTACAGCGTTTTACACACCCGGATGGATGCGGCGCTGTAGGGGGCAAATCACGGCTCGTGCCGGACCAATACTTAGGCGGACCTAGCCACATCAGTTGGACCATGGCAAGCAAGCGCCACATCACCTGTAGCCGGTTTGGTCGTAAATTATGTCCGCTTCCGGGCAATATCGCGTGATCCGCCCGAACTTGCGCCGATATAGCGCCGAAACGCTTCAGGACCAGTGCCGTCGAAAAAATCGGCGGCAGATCCCGTTGAGGCAACGCTGCCATTGTCCAGAAAAACCATCTGCTCTCCGATGCGGCGCGCGTCTTCCGGCTGATGCGTGACGAACAACACCGTCATAGCCCGCTCGGCATGGACGCCGGCCACGAGGTCGAGCATGTCGTCGCGCAGCGCGGGTCCGAGCGAAGCGAACGGCTCGTCGAGCAACAGGACCGGCCGGTCGCGCACCAGCACGCGGGCGAGCGCCACCCGCTGTCTTTCACCGCCGGAGAGCTCGCGCGGCAGCCGCTTTTCCTTGCCGGCAAGGCCGACACGCGCGAGCGCCTCCGCGATGGCCGCGCGATCGGTTTGCGTCAGGCTAAGCGAGGGCGAGCGGCCGAGCCCGACGTTCTTTTCCACCGAGAGATGGGCAAAGAGGTTGTTCTCCTGGAACACCATCGAGACCGGGCGCGCCGAAGGCGCGGAAGCGCCAACATCGGCGCCGCCGATCAGCACGCTGCCGGATTGCGGCGTCTCGAAGCCGGCCACAAGGTTGAGCAGGGTCGACTTTCCCGAACCGCTCGCCCCCATGATGGCGGTGATTTTCGAGGCAGTGAACTCGACATCGAACAGGAACGGCGCCTCGCCATAGCTGAACGAGACCTTGTCCAGCCGCACGACCGCGCCTTTTTCCATGGCGGAAGTCACGATTTTTCTCCTCGTCCCAACCAATCCGCGGCGACCACCAGAGCCAGGCAGACCGCCCCGAGCAGCAAAGCCAGCCCGGCGGCGTCGGCTGTGCGGTAGCTGCCCATGCGCGCCAAGAGGAGATAGGGCAAGGTCTGCACCGAATCGCTGCCGAACAGCGCGATGACACCAAGATCGCCGAGCGACAGCGCCATGGCGAAGGCAAAGCCGGTGGCCAGCGGCCGTCGCAGCGACGGCCAGTCGATCAGCCACAGCCGGCTCCAGCCCGAAATGCCGAGCTGCGCGCACAGCTTTTCGTGGCGCTCGCTCGCCGCGTCATAGGTGGGGCGCATGGCGCGGATGGCAAAGGGCATCGCCATCACTCCGTTGACGGTGACGACCATGACGGGCGCGATGGCAAAGACGTCGCTGACCGTCCGCAACAAAAGGAACCAGCCGGCGCCGATGACGATGGGCGGCACGACGAGGACAAAACCGGCGCCGGTGTCCGTGGCGTGCTCGAGAAGCGGGCGAGCGCTGCCACGGCGGTGCAGGGACAGCGCCCGGCGCGCCATGATCAGCGACAGCGACAGCACCACCGAAAGCAACGCCGCCAGCAGGCCGAGAATGGCGCTGGTCAGCGTCGCCTGGCGCACCGCGCTCTCGCCAGCCAGCCGGCTGAGATCGGCGCCAAGGCCGGATGCGACGGTTGCCGCCATCGGCCCGGCGACGAACAGCAAGGCGAGCACGATCAGGGCCGCGTTGAGCGCCGTTTCGACCGGGCCGGCCGAGAGATAGCGGCGCGGCGCCACAGGCAGGTTCGCATCCCCGGTCACATTGGCGCCAAGCCGCGTCAGCGCCAGCACGACGGCAAAGGTCAGGGCAATTTGCAGCACTGTCAGTGTAACTGCCCGCGCGGGATCGAAATCGAAGCGCAGCGCTTGGTAGATGGCGACCTCCAGCGTCGTCGCCGCCGGCCCGCCGCCGAGGATGAGCACGATGGTGAAGGAGGTGATGCAAAGCATGAAGACAAGGCCGGCGACGCCCGGCAAAGCCGATCGCAGCACCGGCCATTCGATCAGCCGGAAGGCTGGTCTCGCCCCCATGCCGAGCTGGCTTGCCAGCCGCCATTGATCAGCAGGCACCGTGCCCAGTGCCTCAAGGAACAGCCGTGTTGCCAGCGGCAGATTGAAGAAGACATGAGCGACGAGGATGCCCGAGAGGCCATAGATATCGGGCCAGCTTTGGCCGGCGACCCCGGCGAAGTAGCCGGCCCGGCCATAGAGCGCCAGTATGCCCAGTGCCGCGACAATGGCCGGCAGTGCCAGCGGCACGGTGAACAGTTGCAGGATGAAACCGCGGCCAAAGAAGCGCGGATGCCGCGACAGAGCACGGGCGACGAAGAGCGCCGGTACGACGGAAAGCAGCGTCGAAAGCACTGCTTGCCAGAGCGTGAAGCGGACGACGCGCAGGAGATAGAGATCGAAGGCGGACGCAGCACCGCGGAGGTCGTGCGCGCCTTCGAGGATGAGGCCGGCAAAGGCGCCGCCGATCAGCAGCGCTATTGCGCCGAGCGCAACGATGCCGGCGGCGATGCGGGGGTCAGAGCGTTGCACGCCGGACCGCCCAAAAGATCTTTAGCGGGCGTCGCGTTTCTTCGCGCCCCCCTCTGTCCTGCCGGACATCTCCCCCACGAGGGGGGAGATCAGCAGTTTCCGCGCTCCGCTCAAAACGTTGGAGGTTGGCGAAAGCCGAGGCGACACCCAATCTCCCCCCTCGTGGGGGAGATGTCCGGCAGGACAGAGGGGGGCGTCGTAGAGCGGTCATCTTCCGATTATCCAGCCAAAGCTACTTGCTCATCACCGCCAGCCACTCATCCACCCAAGCCTTGCGGTTGGCCGCAACCTCTTCCGGGCTGAACAGCAGCGTCTTCGCCGGCTTGACCAGTTTGTCGAAGGCCGGATTGAGCGGCTTGTCGGTCTTGCCTGCCGGGAACATCCAGTTGGTCTCGGGAATTACGTCCTGGAATTTCGGCCCGGTCATGAAGGCCAGGAACTTTGCCGCCAGCGGGTTTTTCGCGCCCGTGGTGGTAATGCCGGCGACCTCGATCTGCAGATATTCGCCTTCCTCGAAGGACGCCGCCTGATAGCGCTCGGTGTTCTCGGCCACCATGTGGTAGGCCGGCGACGTCGTGTAGGACAGCACCATGGGCGCCTCGCCCTTGGTGAACAGGCCATAGGCCTCGCTCCAGCCGGGCGTCACCGTCAGTACCTTAGGCTTGAGCTTCGCCCAGGCCTCTGGCGCCTTGTCGCCATAGACCGACTTGACCCACAGCAGCAGGCCAAGACCCGGCGTCGACGTGCGCGGATCCTGGATGACGATCTTGTCGGCGGCAGCGCCTTCGACCAATTCCTTCAGGCTCTTCGGCGGGGTCTTCAGCTTCTCAGTGTCGTAGACGACGGCGAAATAGCCATAGTCGAAGGGGACGAAAACATCGTCTCTCCAGCCGCCCGGCACGCTGTTTTCAGCCACCGCGCCATGCGGGACAAACAGGCCGGAGGCCTTGGCCTCGGCGGTGAGGTTGGTGTCGAGACCAAGCACGATATCGGCCTTGGTCGAGGCCCCTTCGAGCTTGACGCGATTGAGCAGCGCAACGCCGTCGGCGACCGAGACGAAGTCGACGCTGCAGCCGCATTCGGCCTCGAATTCCTTCTTCACCGCAGGACCCGGGCCCCAATCGGCAGTGAAACTCTCATAGGTGTAGACGGTGAGTTTTTCCTGCGCGGACGCAGGCACGGCGAGAAGCAAAAAAGCAAGACCCAGGGCTGGGACAAGACGGGACAAAAACATGCGCATCGGCACCTCCTTCATTCGTGTTTGAAAGGAATTGAGGCGTCGGTCTGTCCGAAGCGTCTAATCCCTCCGCCGGTACAAACCGGATCAGGTTCAGCGGGTTGGCGAGACTGCCTCTCAGCCGACCCGCGAAAACATCGCGTTCGGCACCCCGTTAGAGCGTTTCGACACATAGGGCCGGCCAAGGTGCCACGCAAGCGGAACTTTGCCAGAGCATGATCCGAAAAGTGGGAACCGGTTTCTCGGACGAACGGGAACCGTTTTGTCCTGAGATCATGCTCCAACAAAAAGCTAGCCAAGGCTCGGCCTTCCGTTTCGCCGGCGGGGCTGGTAAGGGCCACCGGATATGAGCACATTCACCATCCTGCTTGGCGGCGATCTCATCCGCACGCCGCGGCTCGACCGCCAGGTCGAAGGCACGCGCGTCATCGCCGCCGACGCCGGCATCGGCCATGCCCGGATGCTCGGCCTGATGCCGGAGCTTTGGGTGGGCGACTTCGATTCCGTGCCCGCGGACCTTCCCGCCGATCTCGCCGCCGTGCCGCGCCAGGTATTTCCGCCCGAAAAGGATAAGACCGACGGGGAGCTGGCCATCGCCGCCGCACTGGAGCGCGGCGCCACCAACCTGGTGCTGGCCGGCGCTTTCGGTGGCAAGCGCGCCGACCATGCGTACCTTCATCTGGCGCTCAGCCTGCGGCTGGCCGAGACCGGCACGAAAGTGCTGTTGACCAGCGGCGCGCAGGAGGGGGTGCCCTTGCTGCCGGGCAAGGCCGGCTTCGACTACGCCGACGGCACGTTGTTTTCCGTGCTCGGCTTTTCCGATCTTTCGGGCCTCACCGTGTCCGGCGCCAAATGGCCGCTCGACCATGTCGAGGTTGCCTTCGGCTCGTCGCTCACCATCTCCAACGAGGTCAAGTCAGAGAAGACCGGGGGCCGGCTCGAAATCGCGCTCGGCCATGGCCGCGCGCTGCTGCTCGCTCATCCCTATCCCTTGCCTGAAAGCTGACATGGCCCCGCCCCTTCTCAACCTCGACGGGATAAGACTGACCTTCGGCGGCACGCCGCTGCTCGACGGCGCTGAACTCACCGCGTCCGCCGGCGACAAGATTGCGCTCGTCGGCCGCAATGGCTCCGGCAAGTCGACGCTGCTGAAGATTGCCGCCGGGTTGATCGAGCCGCAGGACGGCGAAGTCTTCCGCCAGCCTTCGGCAACGGTGCGCTATCTCCCGCAAATGCCCGACATGGATGGCTTTGCCAATGTGCGCGCCTATGTCGAGGCCGGGCTTGGGCCGGCCGACGATCCCTACCGCGCCACCTATCTGATGGAGCATCTCGGTCTCGCCGGTACGGAGAACCCCAACGATCTCTCCGGCGGCGAGGCGCGTCGCGCAGCACTTGCTCGTGTGATGGCGCCGGAGCCTGATATTCTGCTGCTTGATGAGCCGACCAACCATCTCGATCTGTCTGTCATCGAATGGCTGGAAGAGGAGCTTGTCCGCACCTCGTCGGCGCTGATCGTCATCTCGCACGACCGTCGCTTCCTCGAACGCGTCTCGCGCGCTACCGTCTGGCTCGACCGCGGCCAGACCCGCCGCCTCGACAAGGGCTTTAGCCATTTCGAGGAATGGCGCGACCTTGTGTTGGAAGAGGAAGAGCGCGAGCAGCACAAGCTTGGCCGGCAGATCGTGCGCGAGGAGCACTGGCTACGCTATGGCGTGACGGCGCGGCGCAAGCGCAACATGCGCCGGCTCGGCGAATTACAGACCATGCGTCAGCGCTTTCGCGGCCATCGCGGCGCCGAAGGCTCGGCCACCATGGTGGCCAGCGACGCCGCCGAATCCGGCAAACTGGTGATTGAGGCGAAGAACGTCGAGAAGAGCTTTGGCGACCTCACGGTGGTCAAGGGTTTCTCGACCCGCATCCAGCGCGGCGATCGCGTCGGCCTGGTCGGACCGAACGGCGCCGGCAAGACGACGCTGCTGAAGATGCTGACCGGCGAGATGAAGCCCGATGCCGGCTCGGTGCGGCTCGGCACCAATCTTGAAATCGCCACGCTCGACCAGAAGCGCGAGTCGGTCGATCCGGCCGAGACGCTGGCGCAATATCTCACCGACGGGCGCGGCGAAAACCTCGTCATCAATGGCGAGCAGCGCCATGTCGTTTCCTACATGAAGGATTTCCTGTTCAAGCCGGAACAGGCGCGGACGCCGGTGCGCGAGCTGTCCGGCGGCGAGCGGGCGCGTCTGCTCTTGGCGCGCGTTTTGGCGCGGCCGGCGAACCTTCTGGTGCTTGATGAGCCGACCAACGATCTCGACATGGAGACGCTGGAACTGTTGCAGGAACTGGTCGCCGGTTTTGCCGGCACAGTCATCCTGGTCAGCCACGACCGCGACTTCCTCGACCGCACCGTCACCAGCATCATCGCGCCGGATGGTGGCGGCCGCTGGATCGAATATGCTGGCGGCTATTCCGACATGCTGGCGCAGCGCGGCGGCACCCGGCTCGACGACCGCAAGGCTAGGCCAAAGGCTGAGGTTGGCGAAGCGCCGACATCAGCCAAAAGCGAGGCGGCAGCACCGAAAGGCCCCGCGAAGAAACTGTCGTTCAAGCAGAAATTCGCGCTGGAAACGTTGCCCAAGAAAATCGAGGCAGTGACGGCCTCGATCTCGCGGCTGGAGAACAACATCGCCGATCCCGCCTATTACGAGCGCGACCCCGCCTCATTCCAGAAAACCATCGCCGCCCTCGACAAGGAACGCGCCACGCTGGCAGCACTCGAGGAAGAGTGGCTGGAACTGGAAATGCTGCGCGAGGAGATGGAAGGCTGAGCTTGCAGTCTTTCAAGCGCGCTGCCATGCTCTTGTCCGTAGGTATGGATAGGGCTGTTCAAATGGCTGATGCTCAGTCGTCGCGAAAACCGCTCAAATTTTCCATTGACCTCCGATTGATCGAAGAAGCGAGGGCCTTGGGGATCGACATCGGTAGCGCCGCCGAGACCGGCCTTGCAAAGGCGATCGCTGCGGAAAAGACACGCCGATGGCAAGAAGAAAACAAGGATGCCATCGAAAGCTGGAACGACTACGTCAGGCGAAACGGGCTGCCGCTAGCCAAGCATCGCCCGTTTTGAGCTAGGCCCGCTCGCCGCTCGGGGAAAGAGCAGGCAGCTTTAACGCTGCCCCATCAGCCCGCAGTCTTCGCCTGCCAGGCCTTCAGCGCCTCGTCGAACACCTTCTCGCCGGGGATGCCTTTTTCCATGGTCAGCAGCGCCCGGCGTCCGGTCTTGTAGACCACCGGCACGTCGATCCAGTCCTGGCCGCGAAGCAAGGTCAGATTGGCGTCCTCGTCGGCCTTGGTGTCGTTGAGCGCCACCAGGAAGAAGCCGTCGGCGATCTTGGCCGGAATGCCGATCAGCGGGCTGCCGGCATCCTGCTCCGAGCTCTTCATCGCAACGCGCAGGATGTTGTCGACGCCGCCGCCGTCAAAGCCCTCGGGTGTCAGGAAGATCATCTCGATGATGTGGCTGGCCGGCAACGTCTGGTCGGTGTTGCGGCGGATGGTCATGCGAAGTTGGATGTCCTTGCCGGGAATGCTCGCTTCGGCGCGAATCGCCGGTTCCGGCGGCAGGTCCCCGCCGGGCGATTCCTGCACCAGCGACCAGACGATGCTGCCGGGCTCGGCCGAGCCCTGCGCGGTCGAGGTGCGTTCCTCATAGAAGATCGCCTTCTGGCCGACCGCAACGGTTGGCTCCGGAGCGGCGGCCGTCGGTGCCGCGGGCGGCGTGCCGGTTGCGGGCGCTGGCGGCGTGGCCGCGGTATCAGCCGGTGCTGCCCCATTGGCCGGCGGCGCGGCGCCATCGGTTGGCGGCGTTGCCGGTGGCGTGGCGGAAGCGTCAGGCGCCGGCGTGGCGGGCGCCACCGTGGCTGCGGTATCGCCGGGCGCTGGGGTCGCCGGCGCTGGCGCCGCAGGGGCCGGAGCCGCAGGGGCCGGAGTCGCAGGTGCCGGAGTCGCAGGTGCCGGAGTCGGAGGCGGTGGCGTGGTCAGCGCGGCGACGGATTCGCCCTCGCCAATGCCGCTTTGACCGGCCGCGGGACCGGGGTCGGTCTCGCCGCCTTCGGGCGTAAGGCGCTGCGTGAATTTCGTTCCTTCGCCGGCAGCAGCCGGTGCGAGCGCCTCGGCCGCGGGCTTGGCCGGCGCCGGCTTGACCAGCGGTTCGGTCGAGACTGTCTTGGTGTCGCCGACACCGAACATCGAGCCAAACGCATCCTTGTTCAGCCAGATGCCGTAGCCGCCGCCGGCGACCACCAGCAGCGCGACGACAGCGGCGATCAGCCCGCCATAGCTGCGCTTGCGCTCGGCCGGGCGCAGCCGCTGGAACGTGTCCGCGGCCGGCTGCTCGCCATTGGCAAACACATCGGCGCTATCGTCGTCGGCGTCCAGCTCCGCGGCTTGCTCGTTGATTGTTTCTGCGCGCGCCGCAGGCGGCGGCGGTGTCGGCGCGGGCCGCTGCCAGCTCGGCTCCGTCCGGGCAGCCGGCGCCGGCTGCACGGGTTTCGCCGGCTGCCAGGCAGGTGCAGGCGCAGCGAGCGGCTTGACATGGCTGGGCTGGTTCTTGTTGCGGTCGATGGAGGAGAAGATGTGCTCAAGCTCGGCCAGCGGATCGGAAGCCGGCGTCGCCTTGGCGTAGTCTCGCTCGACACTTGAGATGGCGTCTTCCAGGGAGCGTTTCTGCTTGGCGATGACGTCGGCGGACAGCGGCGGCGAGAAATCCGCAAGCTTCTTGACCAGCGCCGCACGGGCGCCGTCGTAGGTCCGCGTGCGCACGTCGAGCGCCGGCTCGCCATATTTGTCGAGCGCCTTTTTCAGAACAGCAACGAAATCTGCCATGCTTCAGTCGACCTGTAGTTTGTTTCCGCGCCGGCCCCCGCAAATCGGCCGCGATGTCCGGAAAGGCTTCAGAAAACTAGTCTTGAAACGGATCGGTCACAAGTATCGTGTCGTCCCGTTCCGGGCTGGTGGAAAGAAGCGCGACCGGTGCGCCGATCAGCTCTTCGATGTACCGGACATATTTGACGGCCTGGGCCGGAAGATCGTTCCAGCTGCGCGCGCCGGCAGTGGTGCCTTTCCAGCCTTCCAGCGTCTCGTAGACCGGTTCGACGCGCGCCTGCGCGCCCTGACTGGCCGGCAGATAGTCGATGGTCTCGCCGTCGAGCCGGTAACCCGTGCAGACCTTGATCTCGTCCAGCCCGTCGAGCACGTCGAGCTTGGTCAGCGCGATGCCTTTGATGCCGTTGACGGCGACGGCCTGGCGCACCAGCACGGCGTCGAACCAGCCGCAGCGGCGCTTGCGGCCGGTGACGACGCCAAATTCGTGGCCGCGCGTGCCGAGGAATTCGCCGATCTCGTTCTTCTGTTCGGTCGGGAACGGGCCTTCGCCGACACGCGTCGTATAGGCCTTGGTGATGCCGAGGACATAGCCGATGGCGCCCGGGCCGACGCCTGAGCCGGCGGCAGCCTGGCCGGCGACGGTGTTGGACGAGGTGACGAACGGGTAGGTGCCGTGGTCGATGTCGAGCAACGTGCCTTGCGCGCCCTCGAACAGGATGCGCTCGCCGGCGCGGCGCTTGTCGTCGAGGATTTTCCAGACGCGGTCCATATAGGGCAGGATCTCATCGGCGACCGAGGTCAGCTCGGTCATGATCGCCTCATGGGTGACTTCGCCATGGCCAAGCCCGCGACGCAGCGCATTGTGATGCGTCAGCAGCCTGTCGACCTTGAGGGGCAGCGTTTCCAAATCCGCCAGATCCATCACCCGAACCGCGCGCCGGCCCACCTTGTCCTCATAGGCGGGGCCGATGCCACGACGGGTCGTGCCAATCTTTGTGCCGGAATTGGACGCGGCGTCCTCGCGGAATCCGTCCAGTTCCCGGTGCAGAGACAGGATGAGCGCGGTGTTTTCGGCTATTTTCAGGCGGTCCGGCGTCACCTCGACGCCTTGCGCCTTGAGTTTTGCCACTTCAGCGACAAAGGCGTGCGGGTCGAAGACGACGCCATTGCCGATGATCGACAGCTTGCCTTGCCGCACCACGCCCGACGGCAGCAGCGACAGTTTGTAGACCTTGCCGTCGACGACCAGCGTATGGCCGGCATTGTGGCCGCCCTGGAAGCGCACGACCACGTCGGCGCGCTCCGACAACCAGTCGACGATCTTGCCCTTGCCTTCGTCGCCCCATTGCGAGCCGACGACCACCACATTGGCCATGTTTCTTTTCCCTTGAGATGCCGCCCTGGCGGCCTGGATATGGTTCGAAACGACAGGCCTCTATAGCGTCAAGACCTCGCGAGTGCGACCTTTCTTTGCCGCCGAAAATGCCCTGAGGCACAACAAATTTCGGCTTTGACATCATTTACTTGGCCTGGCGGGGGCAATAGGCCGGCAAACGCCGCAGCTCCTGCGGCGACCGGAATCCCGCAATGCATCGACGCGCCTACCTGTTCCTGCTGATCACCACCTTGCTGTGGGGCGGCAATTCCGTCGCCGGCAAGCTGGCGATCGATCATGTCTCGCCGATGATGCTGGTCTTCCTGCGCTGGCTTCTGGCGGTGGCGATCATGTTGCCGATCGGCTGGCGCACGATCCGTGAAGACTGGCCGGTGGTGGGCAAACACTGGCTGCTGCTCGGCGTGCTTGGCGCCTGCGGCTTCACCTTGTTCAACACCATCTTCTACACGGCGCTCAACTATACGACAGCGATCAACGTCTCGATCGAACAGGCGGCGATGCCGATCCTGATCATCGTCGCCAATTTCATCTTTTTCCGCTTGCGGGTGAACTGGGCGCAGGTCGCCGGCGTCGTGCTGACCATTGCGGGCGTGGTGCTGACCGCCTGCCACGGCGACCCGCGCCGGCTGCTGACGCTGGAACTCAATTTCGGCGACGCCATCATGCTGATCGCCGTCATCCTCTACAGCGGCTACTCGGTCGGGCTGCGGCTGAAACCGGAGATGCGCTGGCAAAGCCTGATGCTGGCGCTGTCGATCGCAGCGTTGATCACCTCGCTGCCTTTTGTCCTGTGGGAAGCCGCGGCTGGCAAGGTCATCGTCCCCGATATCAGCGGCTGGCTTATCATTGTCTACACAGCGGTCGGCGCCTCGGTCATTTCGCAGATCCTCTACATCAGGGGCAACGAACTGATCGGCGCCAACCGGGCCGGGCTGTTCATCAACCTGGTGCCGATCTTCGGCACGCTGCTGTCGGTGCTGATCGTGGGCGAGACATTCCAGCCCTACCAGGCGCTGGCGCTCGTCCTGGTGCTGGGCGGCATCTCGCTCGCCGAATATAGTGGGCGCAAGATGGCGGACCTGCCGCTGGTCTTAAACGAAGAAGGCGCCGACTAGAGCAATCCCAGGAAAGCGGGAACCGGTTTTCCCGGGAAAGGCGCGCAGCGCTTTCCCTAGGGATTGCGCCCAACAAAGCCCGCGCCTTCGATACCGTCGCTACGTCAGGATCACATCGCGTTGACGTCGAACTGCAGCCGTTTGGCCGAGTCGATCGACTTGTGCGCCTTGACCTGTTCCAGCACATTCTCCGGGAACGGCGCATCGAGATAGAGCAGCGCAATCGCGTCGCCGCCTGGCCGGTTACGTCCCAGCTGGAAATTGGCGATGTTGACGCCGTTCTCGCCGCACACCGTGCCCAGCAGGCCGATAATGCCGGGCGCATCGGCATTGGTTGTGTAGAGCATGTGCTGGCCGACCTCGGCGTCGAGATTGATGCCTTTGATCTGGATGAACCGCGGCTTGCCGTCGGAGAAGCAGGTGCCGGCGATCGAGCGCGTCATGTGCTCGGTCTTGACCGTCAGCTTGATGTAGCCGTCGAACACGCCCGACTTGTCGCGCTTGACCTCGGCAACGATGATGCCGCGTTCCTTCACCATGATCGGCGCCGACACCATGTTGACGTCGGAGACCTGCGGCCGGATCAGGCCGGCAAGCGTGGCGCTGATCAGCGCGCGTGTGTTCATCGTCGCGGTCGAGCCGTCGAACAGGATCTCGACCTCCTTGATCGGATCCTCGGTGACCTGGCCGACGAAGGCGCCGAGCACTTCGGCCAGCTTGACGAAAGGCTTCAGCCGCGGCGCTTCCTCGGCGGTGATCGACGGCATGTTGATGGCGTTGGAAATGGCACCCTTGATCAGGTAGTCCGACATCTGCTCGGCGACATGCAGCGCGACATTCTCCTGCGCTTCGGTGGTCGAAGCGCCGAGATGCGGCGTTGCCACGACATTCTCCATACCGAACAATTCGTGGTTCTCCGCCGGTTCGACCTCGAACACGTCGATGCCGGCGCCTGCCACCTTGCCGCTCTTCAGCGCCGCGACCAGATCGGCCTCGACGATCAGCCCGCCACGCGCACAATTGATGATGCGCACGCCGGTCTTCATCTTGGCGATCGCGGCGGCGTCGATAATGTTGCGCGTCTTGTCGGTCAGCGGCGTATGCAAGGTGATGAAGTCGGCGCGGGCGAACAGCTCGTCGAGCTCTACTTTTTCGACGCCGAGCTCCTCGGCGCGGCTGTCCGACAGGAACGGGTCGAAAGCAATGACATGCATCTTCAGCCCGACGCCGCGCGTGGCGACGATCGACCCGATGTTACCGCAGCCGATGACACCCAGCGTCTTGCCGGTGATCTCGATGCCCATGAAGCGGTTCTTTTCCCATTTGCCGGCATGGGTGGAGGCGTTGGCCTCCGGAATCTGGCGGGCCAGCGCGAAGATCATCGCCACCGCATGCTCGGCGGTGGTGATCGAATTGCCGAAGGGCGTGTTCATCACGATGATGCCCTTGCGGCTCGCCGCCGGGATGTCGACATTGTCGACGCCGATGCCGGCACGGCCCACGACCTTCAGCCTGGTGGCGGCATTGATCAGCTTTTCGGTGACCTTGGTCGCCGAGCGGATGGCAAGACCGTCATATTGGTCGATGACTTCAAGCAGTTTTTCCTTGTCCTTGCCGAGATCGGGCAGGTAGTCGACCTCGATGCCGCGGTCTTTGAATATCTGCACGGCGGTGGTGGAGAGTTTGTCTGAGACGAGAACGCGGGGCGCCATGGCGACCTCCTTCAAATGGAACTTGATCCGTGGGAATGGGCGGCCCGAAGGCCGCCGCAAGAAATCTCAGGCCGCCGCTTTCAGCGACGCCTTCTGCGCGGCAAAGGCCCAGTCGAGCCAGGGCAGCAGCGCTTCGAGGTCGGCTGTCTCGACCGTCGCGCCACACCAGATGCGCAGGCCGGGCGGTGCGTCGCGATAGGCGCCGATGTCATAGGCAACGCCTTCCTTGTCGAGCACCGACACGAGCCCCTTGGCGAAAGCCGCCTGTCCGTCGGCATCGAGTGCCGCGACTTGAGCGTCGGTGAAGGACAGACACACGGAAGTGTTGGACCTTGTCGCCGCATCGACTGCGAGATGGCCGAGCCATGAGGATCTGTCGACAAAGCCGTCGAGCACAGCGGCGTTGGCATCCGCTCTGGCAATCAACGCGTCGAGACCGCCGATCGACTTCGCCCAATTGAGCGCGTCGAGATAATCCTCGACGCACAGCATCGACGGCGTGTTGATGGTCTCGCCTTTGAAGATGCCTTCGATCAGCTTGCCGCCCGACGTCAGGCGGAAGATCTTTGGCAGCGGCCACGCCGGCTTGTAGGTTTCCAGCCGCTCGACGGCGCGCGGGCTGAGGATCAGCATGCCGTGCGCGCCCTCGCCGCCCAACACTTTCTGCCAGGAGAAGGTGACGACATCCAGCTTCTGGAAATCGAGCCTCTGGGCGAAGGCGGCCGAGGTCGCGTCGCAGATCGTCAACCCTTTGCGGTCGGCGGGAATGAAATCGCCGTTCGGCACCCGAACGCCTGAGGTCGTGCCGTTCCAGGTGAAGACCACGTCGCGGTCGAAATCGATCTTCGCCAGATCAGGCAGCTCGCCATAACCCGCTTCGATCTTTCTGGTATCGGCGAGCTTCAGCTGCTTGACGACATCGGTCACCCAGCCGGAGCCAAAGCTTTCCCAGGCGACCATGTCGACGCCGCGCTCGCCAAGCAGCGACCACAGCGCCATCTCGACGGCACCTGTGTCCGACGCCGGCACGATGCCGATGCGGTAGTCCGCTGGGACCTGGAGAATTTCCCGCGTCAGCTCAATCGCCTGTTCGAGCTTGGTCTTGCCGATCTTGGCGCGGTGGGAACGGCCGAGCGCAGCGTTCTTCAGCGCCTCGACCGACCAGCCGGGGCGTTTTGCGCAGGGACCTGAGGAGAAATTGGGGTTTGCCGGACGGAGTCCGGGCTTCGTATGCGTCGTCATCGTGGTCTATCCTTCCAGATAGTGGCCCCTCGTTGGGGAGGGGTGGCCCACGGACGGCGATATGCGTTCAGCCAT
Organism: Mesorhizobium sp. P2_D6; assembly: GCF_056404315.1. Lineage (NCBI taxonomy): Bacteria > Pseudomonadati > Pseudomonadota > Alphaproteobacteria > Hyphomicrobiales > Phyllobacteriaceae > Mesorhizobium > Mesorhizobium sp. P2_D6. Next base: position 134,979 of record NZ_JBFUEG010000004.1, read on the forward strand.
CAGGCGTCAAGAGGAAAGTTTTTGTCGCGGACAAGATACAAGCAATCCGCGATCAGGATGTCGTGAGCCCAAAGGCAAACGGCGGATCGAAAAGATCCGCCGTCAGGCTTCGTGTCTACAGCTAGCCTACCAGAGGTCGTAGCGCAGCCCGAGTTTGACCTGATGATTGCTGATGCCCTTTCGGATCGGATACGACGTCAGGCTCGCGGCCGTGACATATTCGGCATCCGGCGCCGAAAAATACTGATAGCCGAGATCGACGGAGACATTCTTGGTGATCTGATAGGCCAAGCCTGCATCCAGCGTATAGGCCAAGGCATACTGGGTCTTGTTGTCGCTCCTGACGAAATCATCGGTAGGGTCGAGATTGTCGGTGAAGTAACTCGCCGACAGCTTGTATTTGCTCCGGACCAGCCCGATGCCGGCACCCAAATAGGGTGTGATCCCGACATAGGTGCCAAGATCGACATAGCCATTGACCATCCCCGACAGAGAATAATTCTCCAGGGACGCCGACGCCACCGTTGCAGTGGCCGGCGGTATCACGGTCGCGGTGTCGTCATAGTGGATGCCAACCTTGTTGCCCGGCAGATAGCCGAGATTGATATCGGCGCGCAGATAGTCGTTGAAATGATAACCGAAGCCGATGCTGGCAAAGGCGGGATCCTGCTTTTCGCTGAAGCTCGCCGGCGCGAAGGTGAAATCCTGATCCTGGTAGCTCTTCTGCGCCAGATAGGAGACGTCGCCGCGCAGGTACCAGCCCGAGCCGACCTCGACCGGTTGATAGTCCGGCGCCTGATCGACATAGACCGGCGGATCGTAGTCGGCGGCCTGCGCGGGCGTCAGCGGAGCAAGCACGAGTGCGGCGAGCGCCGGCACTGTCAGCGATTTGAAATTCATGGGTCCCCGGCTCCTGAAATTGGCGCGCGTCATTTGATTGCAAGCGCCGTTTCAATAGGCATTGTTAACCATAGTGGTTAAGTGCGGGTTAAGGATAACGCGGCGTTACCGAATTGATTTCGGCAGGCTTTCTTCAGCGCAGGCGGCCGATGGAAATGCACCGCAATCGCCAAACGAAAACCGCCCGGCATAACCGGGCGGTTCGCGAATTCCAGGATTTCGAAGCGACTACTTGGTGTAGATCGGCTCCGGCTCGGGAACGTAGGGTTCCGGCGATGTGCAACCATTATTGCCGCCGAACTGATAGCGCAGACCGCCGCGTACCTCATGTGTGTTGATGCCATGGTCGAAGCCGGGCCCGGAACTGCTCACGTCGAAGTCGAACATGCGGCCTCCCTCAATGTGAGAGTAGCGATAGCCGGCATCCAGGATCACCCTGTCGGTAAGGCAATAGGACGCGCCGGCCATGAGCGCGTAGGCAAAGCGCCAATTCTTCGACCCGGGGTTGGTCTCGGTTGTGTTCGGGTCGTGAACGGTATCCCATTTGACGTGCGCGCCGCCGATGCCAGCGCCAACATACGGCGTGATGCCGTGCCAGGTGCCGATATCGTAATAGGCGTTGGCCAAGAGCAGCAATGCGCTCATTTTCGACACTTCGACCGATGTCGTAACGCCATCGTTGGTTGATCCGTTGAAGTCCGAAGCGAACCAATAGTCGGCTGTCAGGTCGGTACGGAAATGATCGTTGATCTTGTAGCCAATGCCGGCGCCGAGTGAGAAGCCGCCCTTAAGCTCGCCGGAATCGAAAACATTGCTGCCGGGAGGCGGTCCGTAGGTGATATAGTCGATGCCGCGCAAATCCGACTTATGATAGTCGATGTCGCCGCGGATGTACCAGCCACCGAAATCGGCCGGCGGCTCATAGGCAACCGGCGGAGGCGCTTCCTCGACCACCGGCGGTTCCGCCAGATCGGCGGCGAAAACCGGCCCGGCCACGCCTGCGAACAGCGCGGCAAGGAGAGCCATTTTTGCTGTATTGAACATGCTTGTCACCCCTGAGAACCGTCGGGAAAATCCAACCCGCCCGAATATGATTGACCTCAGTTGTGGATAATGAATTGCAAAAGTTAAAACGCGTTTAACCCTGTCGATTAACCACGAATTCTCGATATTTTAGCAAACAGTTTCTGCCGGCATCATGCTGGGGCCACCCTGCCCGAAACAAAAAGCCCGCCTGGAGGCGGGCCTTGAGGTCTTCGAGCCGGCAGTTCGCGCCTGCCGCTGGAGGCGGCGCGATCAGGCGGCGCTGCGCGTTTCCGAGATGATGTCGACAATGTCGTTGACCACGGCTTCGACCAGTTGCGGGTCGTCGCCCTCGGCCATGACGCGGATCAGCGGCTCGGTGCCCGAAGGCCGGATGACCAGTCGCCCGGCCTTGCCGAGACGGTTGCGCGCATCTTCGATCGCCGCCTTGACCGGGGCTTCCTCGAGCGGCTTGCCGCCGGCGATGCGGACATTCTTCAACAGCTGCGGCACCGGCTCGAACTTCTTCGACAATTCACTCACCGGGCGGTTCTGCCGCTTGATGCAGGCGAGAACCTGCAGCGCCGAGACGAGCCCGTCGCCGGTAGTCGAGAAATCGGACAGCACGATGTGGCCCGATTGCTCGCCGCCGACATTCAACCCATGCGCGCGCATATGTTCGACGACATAGCGGTCGCCGACCTTGGTGCGGTGCAACTGGAGCTTCATGTCGCCGAGAAAGCGTTCAAGGCCGAGATTGGACATTACCGTCGAGACGACGCCGCCGCCGGCGAGCCGCCCGCTCTGGTGCCAGGACTCGGCAATCAGCGCCATGATCTGGTCGCCGTCGACGATCGTGCCGTTTTCGTCGACGATGACGACGCGGTCGGCATCGCCGTCGAGCGCGATGCCGATGTCGGCGCGCACTTCATGCACCTTCTTCTGCAGGCCGGCCGGATGGGTCGAGCCGCATTCCTTGTTGATGTTGAAGCCGTTCGGCTCGACATTGATGGCAATGACCTCGGCGCCCAATTCCCAAAGGGCGGCCGGCGCCACCTTGTAGGCGGCGCCATTGGCGCAGTCGACGACGATCCTGAGACCCGACAGCGACATCGAGCGCGGCAGCGTGCGCTTGGCGAATTCGATGTAGCGGTCATGCACGCCGTCGACGCGCTTGGCGCGCCCGAGCCCGTCGGAATCGGCGAGCGCCAGCTCGATGTCCTTGTCGAGCATGCTCTCGATCCGCTCCTCGATCTCGTCGGAGAGCTTGTAGCCATCAGGCCCAAACAGCTTGATGCCGTTATCGAAGTAGGGATTGTGCGAGGCCGAGATCATGACGCCGATATCGGCGCGCAGCGAGCGCACCAGCATGGCCACAGCCGGCGTCGGAATCGGGCCGAGCAGGAAGACATCCATGCCGGCGGCACAAAGGCCGGCCACCATCGCATTCTCGATCATGTAGCCGGACAGCCGCGTGTCCTTGCCGAGCACGACGCGGTGGCGGTGGCTGCCGCGCTGGAACGACAGGCCGGCGGCCATGCCGACCCGCATCGCGATCTCAGCCGTCATCGGAAATTTGTTGGCGCGCCCGCGAATGCCGTCGGTGCCGAAATAGTGCCCTGCCATGCTAGCCAGAATCCCCGTCGGTTTTTCAGCTGCCCGTAATGCCACAAAATTGGGCACCACAAATCATCACAATGTATGATCGTATGTTACCAATCCTTAGAAAATCATTGTAGCGATCTGTTCAAGTGTTTCCACAACCTAAAACGGTGACACGGTCTTGCCGCAATATAGCAGTCACACTAAGCCGCTCGGCGCAGGTTGTCCGGCAACGCTTCTTTTCGAGGCCACAGATCGCAATGATTTCATCACCTTGTCGGGAGGACGCGCTTTGCGAGGGTATCGGCCTGAGCTAGCATCTGGCGCAGCCTAGCGTTGAGAGCTATTGATTCACCAAAGGGACACCATCGGCGCAGCAACGGGAGAAACGCCATGCTCATCCATCGACTTGCAACTTTGACGGGTCTTGCCGTCGCAACCTTGTTCATGGCGGCGCCCGCCAACGCGCTTACCATGGCCGAGTGCAGTACCAAGTATAATACCGCCAAAGACGGCGGCACGCTGAACGGACAGACCTGGAACCAGTTCCGTAAGGCCGAATGCGGCACCGACGCGGCCGCCACCACCGAGACCGCCAAGCCGGCCAAGAAGGCGGCCGCGGCCAAGGCGGACACGACCAAGGCCGCTGCTGCCGCCGACGACGGCGCCACGGGCCTGACGGCCAAGGAATGCAGCGCCAAATACCAGGCTGCGAAGGCTGCCGGCACGCTCAACGGCGTGAAGTGGAACGATTTCCGCAAGACCGAATGCGCCGCCGGCGCCAGCGCCACGGCAGAACCCGCCAAGGCCACGACCAAGGCTGCAACCGCAGCCGACGATGGCGCCAAGGGCCTGACGGCCAAGGAATGCAGCGCCAAATACCAGGCGGCAAAGGCCGCTGGCACGCTCAATGGCATGAAGTGGAACGACTTCCGCAAGACCGAATGCGCCGCCGGCGTCAGCGCTGCGGCAGCACCGGCCAAGGCCACGACCAAGGCAGCTGCCGACAACAGCGGCAAGGGCCTGAGCATGGCCGATTGCAGCGCCAAGTATCAGGCGGCCAAGTCTGCCAACACGCTGGGCGGCAAGAAGTGGAACGACTTCCGCAAGGCCGAATGCGGCGCCGGCGCCGATGACGACGACACCGTCCCGGCTCCGAGCGAGGCGACTTATACCAGCGAGCCCGAGAAGCCCTCGGTCACCGCTCCCAAGGGCGTGAAGTTCCCGACCGCGATCTCGAAGAAATACGCCAGCGAGACGCCGGCCAAGGGCCGCATGCATACCTGCCTCGAGCTCTACTACGCCAACAAGGATGCCAACACGCTGAATGGCCTGCGCTGGATCCAGAAGGGCGGCGGCTTCTACAGCCTCTGCAATGCCAAGCTGAAGAGCTGATCGCGTAGCCATATTCTCCAGACAAAGGCCCGCGCATCGCAGCATGCGCGGGCCTTTTTGTTGCGCTCGAAGACGCCCGGCTTTGTTCGCGTCTACATATCGCGGAAGCTGTCGGCATCATCTATTCGCCCCCACTGCCCACCGCCAGACTTATCGGTGGTACGCAAAGATTCCAATTGAACATATCCGGAACAAACAGTATACAAAAGGACATTGAACTTTCTATCAACCAGGAGGGTCTTATGTCCAGATTGAAATTGGCGGCATTGGCTGTGACGGCATGGGTTGCTTGGTGCGTCGCCCCTGCAAGCGCACTGACGATGAAGGAATGCGGCGAGGCCTATCGCACAGCCAAGGAAGGCGGCACTCTGAACGGCATGGATTGGACCGCTTTCCGCACGGAGAAGTGCGCGACGTCGGCTGCGGAGAGTGCCAGCGCGGATACGGTCAAAACCGAGCCGCAGCCGAAGACGGAAACCAGCGCGGCGGTCGCCCCCGCTGTAGCGCCGGCGGGCGTGACATTCCCGACCACCCTCGCCGCCGAGTTCAAGACCGAAAAGCCCGCGAAGGCGAGGATGAAGACCTGCCTGCAGGGTTACCACGGCAACAAGGACGCAGGTACGTTGAACGGCCTTCGCTGGATCCAGAAGGGCGGCGGCTATTACAGCCTCTGCAATGCCAAGCTGAAGAGCTGATCGGCCAGCAGCGTTTGAAGATCGAAAAGCCCGCCAACCTCATGGTTGGCGGGCTTTTGTTGAGGTCTTGCCAGCCTCAAGCGCCTTGTTTCGAGAGCCGCAGGAGCGCGACCAGACTTGAAAGATCGGCATTGGCCTGGCCGGCAGCCACCCCGCGCTTCATCAGGCTTTGCATCGGCAGGACGAGTTCCGTGCTGACATCAGCGGACCTGCTGGCGTCGATCAGATTGACATAGGCATCAGCCTGCATGCCCAGATTAGAAACGACATCGCTGGTGTGATCGCCACTGTCGATCTGTTCCGCCCATTTCGGCAGCAGGCCTTGCATCGCCTGGAGCCAGGAGGCCAGCAGTGGCATGAACGCGCCGGCAGGGATCCCGGCCGCGCCCGTCAATGCCAACGCTTGCAAAGTGCCCGCGAACATTCCGTACATGCCGGTCAGAAGCGAGATATCGTAGAGCGGCGCGAGGCCAGCATCCTCACCGAGATATTTGCTGGTGCCGAGCGCTCCGAGCTGCCCTGAACAGGCGTCGAACGCCTGGCTCGAGCCGCTGTAGAGGATCAAGGCGTGCGGCCCGCCGATCATCGGCGGCACCGCCATGATGCCGCCATCGATATAGTCGGCGCCGTGGCTTACCGCCCAGTCGGACATCTCGCGCGCCTGCTCGGGCGTGCCGTTGGTGAGGTTGACCACTGTGCGACCCGACAAAGCAGCCGCTACGGGGCCGAGCGCCTCACGAACAGTGTCATAGACAAGCAGGCACGTCACGATCAGCGGACTCGACCTGACGGCTTCCTCGACACTCATGGCCACGATGGCACCCTTGGCTGCCAAAGCCTCAGCCTTTGCCGGAGAACGGTTCCACACCGTCACCGAATAACCCTGGTTCAGAAAGGCTTCGGCAAGCGCCGTACCCATGGCGCCAAGGCCGATTACAGTTATTTCGCTCATTTTGCTGCTCCTTCGTTTGGTTGCGCGGTTACGCCGGCATCGGGCTCAGGTCCTGGCCGAGGCCACCGTCGACGGTCAGCCGCGCGCCCGTGGTGAAGGTCGCGTCGAACGCCAGGAACAGTACTGCACGCGCCACCTCCTCGACCGTGCCATGACGCTTCATGGGGGTGACCGCATCGCCTATGCTCATGAAGGCTGCCCGTTCTTCCGCGGATGCGCCGGCCACTCCCATGGTCGGCGTATCGATGAAACCGGGACTGACGACATTCACCCGGATCAGGCGCGGCAGGAGCTCCGCGGCGAGCACCTTGGCGAAGGCGCGAAGTGCCGCCTTCGAACCGGAATAGACGCTCATGCCGCCAGTGCCGGATTCGTCAGCGATCGACGAGGTGAAGACGATGGCGCCGCCACCCCTGATGAGCGGCAGCAGGCGCTGCACGGTGAAAAAGGCGCCCTTGGTATTGATGTTGAAGGCGCGGTCGTAGCTGTCCTCGGTGACCCGCTCCACGGGTTCGAGATTGGCCACCCCGGCATTGATGTGAAGGAAGTCGATCTGGCCCAGCTTCTGCCCCACTTCGGCACCGAGCGTGACGATATCGGCCATGTCACTGATATCGGACCGCACGACATGAGCTCGCGAAAACAGCTCTCTGCGGGCGGCCTCGATGTTGCGCTGGTCGCGGCCGGTGACCAGGACCTCGGCGCCGCCTTCGATCAGAGCTTCGGCGACGGCGAGCCCCATGCCGTGCGTCCCGCCGATGACAACGGCCTTCTTGTTTGCGTATCGTGTCATGATCCATCCTTTTTTGACAAAATCCGGCCGCCGACGGCCTTTGCAGGCCGAAGCGAGGTACCGATATGATGTTGTGGTGTTCGCCGATGCCGGCGAGCTGGTTTGAAGCTATGGACCGGCTTGGTTTTTCTCAAGTACCGACAGAAATGTAAGCTACCCACCGATTGCTCAGAATTGGATGAAACATGGGAAAGAAACAGCCAGATAGTTGCGGATTGGGGCCGGCGCTGGAGGTCATCAGCGGCAAATGGAAGGCGTTACTGCTCTGGCAGATTCACAAGGCGCCGGCCCGATTCGGTGAGTTGAAGCGGCTGGTGCCTGACATCAGCGAAAAGATGCTGATCCAACAGCTGCGCGAGATGGAGGCTGACGGCATCGTTCACCGCGAAGTCTTCCCCGAAGTGCCGCCCCGGGTCGAATACTCGATCACCGAATTCGGCATCGAGCTGGACAATGCCCTGATCCCGCTGGCCAGATGGGGCAAGCAACATGCTGGCCGGTCTGACGGTGTGCGCCCCGGCAGAGCCAGTGCAATCGCACCACACGTTCTTTGATCAACCCTGAATAGCAAAACGCCGCGGATTGAAGCCGCGGCGTTTTCTTGAATCGAGTGATTTCAGCTCAGCTCGACGGCTGAGGCTCCATGCCGCCTTCGGGCTCTGGGCCCTTCTTGCGGCGGCCGGACTTCGGCACCGCTGAACCACGGCTTGGCGGTGTGTCGTCGCCGAGGTCGCGCGCGGGCTTCTGCCCGGCGATCAACTGCTTGATCTCCTCGCCCGAAAGCGTCTCGTATTCGAGCAGGCCCTGTGCCAGAGCAATCCATTCCTTCTTCTTCTTGGTCAGGATGGACTTGGCCGAGACATAGGCCTCGTCGATCAGCCGGCGCACTTCGGCGTCGATGATCTGCGCGGTCTCTTCCGAGATATTCTGCGTGCGCGCTACCGAATGGCCGAGGAAAACCTCTTCCTGGTTGTCGCCATAGGCGACATGGCCGAGCTTGTCCGAGAAGCCCCAGCGCGTAACCATGGCGCGCGCCAGCTTGGTCGCCTGCTCGATGTCGGAGGAAGCGCCCGAAGTGATGTTCTCCTTGCCGAACTTGAACTCCTCGGCGACGCGGCCACCCATCATAATGGCAAGCCGCGAGACCATGTACTTGTAGCTCATCGAATAGCGGTCGCCTTCCGGCAGCTGCATGACCATGCCGAGCGCACGGCCGCGCGGGATGATGGTCGCCTTGTGCAGCGGATCGGCGGACGGAACGTTGAGCGCCAAGATGGCGTGGCCGGCCTCGTGGTAAGCGGTGAGCTCCTTCTCGGCCTGGGTCATGGCCGACGAGCGGCGCTCGGCGCCCATCATGATCTTGTCCTTGGCGTCCTCGAATTCGGCCATGGTGACGAGGCGCTTGTTGCGGCGCGCCGCCATCAGAGCGGATTCGTTGACCAGGTTCATCAGATCGGCGCCGGAAAAGCCCGGCGTGCCACGCGCGACCACCTTGAGGTCGACATTGGGCGCCAGCGGCACGTTGCGCACATGCACCTTGAGGATCTTCTCGCGGCCGACGATGTCGGGGTTCGGCACCACCACCTGGCGGTCGAAGCGGCCCGGACGCAACAGCGCCGGATCGAGCACGTCAGGCCTGTTGGTGGCGGCGATCAGGATGATGCTCTCGTTGGACTCGAAACCGTCCATCTCGACCAGCAGCTGGTTCAGCGTCTGCTCGCGCTCGTCATTGCCGCCGCCAAGGCCGGCGCCGCGATGGCGGCCGACGGCGTCGATTTCGTCGATGAAGATGATGCAGGGCGCGTTCTTCTTGGCCTGGTCGAACATATCGCGGACACGGGACGCGCCCACGCCGACGAACATCTCGACGAAGTCCGAACCCGAAATGGTGAAGAAGGGCACATTGGCTTCACCGGCAACCGAACGGGCGAGCAGCGTCTTGCCGGTGCCGGGAGGACCGACGAGCAGCACGCCGCGCGGAATCTTGCCGCCAAGGCGCTGGAACTTCTGCGGATCGCGCAGGAACTCGACGATCTCTTCCAGATCTTCCTTTGCCTCGTCGACGCCGGCGACATCCTGGAAGGTGACACGGCCATGCGCCTCGGTCAGAAGCTTGGCCTTCGACTTGCCGAAGCCCATGGCGCGCCCGGAGCCGGACTGCATCTGGCGCATGAAGAATATCCACACACCGAGGATCAGGATCATCGGCAGGTAGGAGATGAGATAGCTGAACAGCGAGGTGGAACCGTCCGATTCAGGACGCGCATTGATGACGACGTTCTTGTCCTGAAGCCGCGAGACCAGCTGCGGATCGCCGGGCGAATAGGTCTGAAAGCCATTCGCGTTGTCAGTGTAGGTGCCCATGATGCGGTCGCCGGCGATGGTCACCGTCTTGACCCGGCCGGCCGCAACCTCTTGCAGGAATTGCGAGTAGGGAACGTCTTGCGAGGCTCCGCGCGTCTGCGGCGTCTGGAACAGATTGAAGAGAGCGATAAGCAGGACCGCTATGATCGCCCAGAGCGCGAGGTTGCGATAATTCGGATTCATCAATTGTCCCGTGGGTACCCTGTGGGGCACGCGTATGAGAGGAAGCTTGGGCCTAACATAGGGAGAGCGCCTCCCCTTGCCAAGCATAACAGCACGTCTGGGTTAAGCTTTCGCGCCACCATCAACCGGCACTGTGGCGGCTGGAAGGCAAGGTCGGGACCGGCGGCGCGCCGGTCAGTTCGGCGACGGCCCCGGCCAGCGCCAGATCGAAGCTGGGCAGGAAGCGTGCAAAAGGCGCGACGGCCGGGCTGAGGGCGATTGCCGGCGCCGTCGTTACATCCCCTGCAAAGCCAAGGCATTCGCCACCGTGCCACAGCGCTGGTTCCGCAGCCAAAGCGGCGCGGACAAGGCTTGCTGGCGCGCCATTCCCGGCACTCCGTTTGGCCGCGGCAGCTGCGCCGAGCGGCGCGATCAACAATGCACCAGAACTGTCGCCCAATGTGATCGCCTCTGCTTCGGTGACCCGCCTGCGACCATCCCAGAGTCCGACCGCCAACGGTGCGGCAGCAGGCAGGTCGCGCGATTCACGGTACAGGAAGATGCCGGTGCGCCTGGTATCGACGACCGTCCGCGACAATGTGGCGCAAAGCGGCCCGGCCTGCATTTGCTCGAACAGCGCTCCACTACGCGCCTGGTCCGGCAACAGGGCGACACCGCCCGTCGCCGCCAGCAGGACACGCAGACCATAGACCGCTGCCCGCTTGTCGTCGGCTTTGACAAAACCGGGATCGAGACGGATGAGACCCTTTGCCGGCCGGCTGGCAAATTCACCGATCAACGCGGCGGTGCGGCGGCCGAGTTGCTCGCGCTCGGCAGCGGCACGCCTGGCTAGGCCGATCGCCTCGGCAAAACGCTGCCCGCCCCGGTCTTCGCCGAGCACGGCGCGAATGCGCGGCCGTTCGAAATGCGCATCCGTGTTGGTCGGGTCCTCCGTCCAGCCGACATTTTCGCGCCGCAGGAAGGCCCGCAATGCCGCGCGCCGTACGCCGAGCAGCGGCCGCATGATCCAGATCCGCCAGTCATAGAGGGTGGTCGGCGCCATGCCGGCGAGCCCGCGGCCTGCCGTTTCACCAAGCTCGTGGCCATCATTCCGCGCGGCTCGCATCAGCACGGTCTCGGCCTGGTCGTCCGCGGTGTGGCCGGTCGCGATCACACCGATGCCCTGCGCCTGCGCGGCCTCGGCCAGCAGTCGGTAGCGTGCCTCGCGCGCCGCCGCGGGCAGGCCGGTCGACGGCTTGTCGCCGGACCAGCTAAGTATGCGGTGCGCGATACCGCGCTCGGCACAGAGCTTGGCAACGGCGCGTGCTTCCGCCGCCGCTTCCGGACGCAGGCCGTGGTCGATCGTCACCGCCAGCAGCCTGGCTGTCGGGGCGCTGCGGTCGAGGTGAGCTTTGAGGAGAAGAAGGAGGGCAGTCGAGTCGCTGCCACCGGACACGGCCGCAACAGCGCCGTTGGAAAAGTCGATCGTTGAAAAATCCGAAAGATCAGGCTCGGTATCGAGCATCAATGCATGTCGCCCAAAAGTGGTCCCCGGACACCGACATGCGAGGGGAAGACTAGCACGCCGCCAGCGCCCTTTCCTGTTTTACGCGTTCCTTGAGCGCGGCCGAAATATCGGGATAACGCTTGCCGATCTCGCCGAAGGTGGCGCAGGCGACATCCTTCTGCTTGAGGCCGACCAGCGACACGCCGAGTTTCAAAAGCATGTCGGGCGCCTTCTTGGCCTTCGGATAGTCCTTGCTGGCGGAGAGGAAAACCTCGGCCGCGTCGTGGTATTTCTGCTGGCCAAGCAGGGACTCGCCCAGCCAGTAATGCGCGTCCGCCGCCTTGGCGTCCTTGGGGAAGCGGGCGATATGGTCGCGAAAACCCTGTTCGGCGGTGCTGTAATCGCCCGACAGGATGAACTGGTAGGAGTTGCGGTAGATCTCCTCCGGGTTGTTCGTGGCAGGCAGCGCCGCCACCACCGTGCCGTCGGATTTGCCGGTCTTGGGACCGGTCGCCGGCGCTTCGGCGGCGGGAGCCGCACCTTCCGCCGGCGCGGTCGCCTGCGTGTTGCCGCCGGCATCGACCACGTTGCCGTTCTTGTCGACAGTGATGGTGCCGAACGTCTTTGGCGGAGTGCCGGTGATCACCTTGCCGGGATCGCCGGTCTGCGATTCGACGATTACTTCGCCGACGCTCTGGCCGCCATCCGATTGTGCACCCGAATCGGCCGGCGCTTGGCTTGCCGGGGCCTCGGCGACGCTATTGCCGGTATCGCCATCCTGCGGCGCCGCCTCCGATTTCTTCTGCGCCGGCGGCTGCCCGCTGGAGCCGCCTTCCAACTGCTGGAAGCGGAACTCGTTGTCTTCCTGCTGCTTGCGCATCTGCTCCTGCATCTGCAGGACCTGGAAATTGAGTTCCTCGATCTTCCCGTTCATCTGCCGCAGCTGTTCCTCGAGGCTGGCGGCGGTGGTGCCGTCCTGCTGCTGCGCGATCTGTTGCTGCTCCGGCTTCTCCTTCTTGCCGAAAATGCCGAGCGTCGGCAGATGGAAGGAAAAGCCGCTATCCGCGGGTTGTCCGGTGCCGCTTGCCGCAGCGGCGAAGCCTGATACGAGCAGCAGCGCAAGCGTGCCGCTCAAAATCGATCTGAAATGCATGTGCCTCTCGCCGTGTAATTCGTGAGCCTGTTCGCGCCTTCCAATCACAGGAACCAGCCAGACGCCCTCGGCTCTTAGCAGGAGGCGAGACTTCGGCCAAATTTTGTTTCCCAATTTTGTTTCCGGGACTGGAACTGAAAAAGGCGGCCAATGGCCGCCTTTCGCATGAAGGTGTTGCAATTATGCGACTAGAGCGTCGCCATCTTGCCTATCAGGAGCCGGCGCCGGAGAGCGTGGTGACGGCGCGGCGATTCTGCGACCAGCAGGAGATGTCGTCGCAAACCGCGACCGGACGTTCCTTGCCGTAGGAAATCGTCTTCAGGCGGCTTGCCGAAACACCCCTGGCGACCAGGAAGTCGCGGGTGGCGGCGGCGCGGCGGGCGCCAAGCGCCAGATTGTATTCGCGCGTGCCGCGCTCATCGGCGTGGCCTTCGACGACGATGGCATACTGCTTGTACTGGTTGAGCCACTGCGCCTGGCGCGATAGCGTCGTCTGTGCATCGGCGCGGATCGAGGACGAATCCGTATCGAAGAAGATGCGGTCGCCAATGTTGACCGTGAAGTCCTGCGCCGAGCCGGGCGTTGCGGCACCCGCGCCATTGAGACCGAGGTCGGCGGCGCTGTTCGGGGTCTTCTTCGAGGCGCAACCGGTGATGGCGAGCATCGCGATCAGCGCAATCATCGCCGGGTTTCTGGTAAGTGCTGCGATACGGCCCATGCCGCCTCTCCTTCGTATTTCGAGTGATTTCGTTGATCACCCAGTAACCACGTTTGGGTTAACCGGCATTCAAGAAACACGGTTAAAATTTGGTTTCAGCCGCCCGTCCGCAGCCGAAATAACCTGATGCCACAATGGTCGCGGACCGTAGGCGGAAATGCGGCCAAAAGGCGACTTCGGCGTGAAAAAAGCCCCAAAACGGGGCTTTTAGGGCACTGTTGCCAAGTTGCAACGTGGCAAGCGAAGGCTGGGCCAAAACTTGGTTTATTCGAGCAGCGGCGACCAGGCCGGATCGGAAGCGAAGTTCGCCGTCGGGATCGACTGTTCGTTGCGGCCGGTGAGATCGACGGAAACCAGTTTTGGACCACCGGCAGAGTCACGGAAGAACATCAGCACGCGGCCGTTGGGCGCCCAGGTCGGCCCTTCCTGCTGGAAGCCGGACGACAGGATGCGCTCGCCAGAGCCGTCGGTCTTCATGACGCCGATCTGGAATTCGCCGCCCGTCTGCTTGGTGAAGGCGACGAGGTCGCCGCGCGGCGACCACACCGGCGTCGAATAGACGCCGTCGCCGAAGGAGATGCGGGTCTGGCCCGAACCGTCGGCGCCCATCACATAGATCTGCGCGCGGCCGCCGCGGTCGGACGTGAACACCACCTTGCTGCCGTCCGGTGAATAAGACGGCGAGGTATCGATGGCGGTCGAGTTGGTCAGCCGCGTCGTCGAGCGGCTGCGCAGGTCCATGGCGAAGATGTTGGAATTGCCGTCATCGCGCAGCAGGCTCATGATCACCTTCTGGCCATCAGGCGAAAAGCGCGGCGCAAAGGTCATGCCGGGAAAGTTGCCGACCAGTTCGCGCTGCCCGGTCTCGATCTGCAGCAGATAGACCCGCGGCTGACCGCTTTCGTACGACATGTAAGTGATTTCCTGCCGATTCGGCGAGAAACGCGGTGTCAGCACGATCGATTTGCCGTCCGAGAGATAGCGGACGTTGGCGCCGTCCTGGTCCATGATGGCGAGCCGCTTCTTGCGCGCATTCTTGGCGCCGGATTCGTCGATGAAGACGACGCGGGTATCGAAATAGCCTTTCTCTCCGGTCAGCCTCTCATAGATCGCGTCGGCGATTATGTGGGCGACGCGCCTGGTGTTGGCGTCGTTGGCGAAGAACTGCTCGCCGGACATCTGCTGGCCGGCAAAAGTGTCCCACAACCGGTACTGGGCGCGGATGCGGCCGTCCGCCTCCTTGCCGACGCTGCCGGTTACCAGCGCCTGCGCGTTGATCACCTTCCAGTCGTCGAAGCGCGGCTGCGCATCCGGATTGGCGATCTTCTCGATGAAGGCGCTCTTGTCTATCGGTGCGAACAGACCGGAGCGTTTCAGATCGGCGCTGACGATATCGGAGATCTGGGCGCCAATCTCACCTTGAAAATCGGTGATTGCGATCGGCAATGGCTCGACATTGCCCTTGTTGACGTTGATCTCGACGAGTGCTCGCGCCGGCAAGGTGGCAACGGCAGTCATGCCCAGCGCCATGGCTGCAATCGTCAGGAGCGGCTTGAGGATAGATTTCATGTCGTCTCGCTTCTCTTAACTGATTTTGTGGACGCCAGACTTAAAGCCCAAGCATCTCTCTGGGATCGAAAGTGACCCGAACCTGGGCCCAGATATCCTGCTTGCCGGCAGGAACCTGCAGGCCGGCCATGTTGCATTTCTGGACGGCACGCACCGCACTCTCGTCGAATTGCTGGTTTCCGCTCGATTTCTCGACGGTCGGCCGGCCATCGAGCTTGCCGGAGGCGTCGAGGTTGAACAGGACCACGGCGACGAAGTTTTCCGAACCCTCGAGCCCCACGGGAAGGGTCCAGCAACCGCCGAGCTGATCCGACAAAGCGCCCATTTCGCTTTGCGACAGCTTCTGGCCCTGGGTCTTGTCGGCGCCGAGCGACGCCTGCTGGGTCGAGCGCTTGGCGCCGCCGCCGGATGGCTTCTGCTTGTCGAGGAGAGCTGAAATCTCGTCAGCGTTGAACTGCTTGTCCTCGGACTTCGGCTTGGACGAGGCTTCCTTGACCGGCTTGTCGGCATCCTTGCGATCCGGCGCTTTGGCGCTTTCAGCCTGCGCCGGCTGCGGCTTCGGCCGCGCTTCGGGCGCGGGTGCGGAATTCGGCAGCTGCGCCTCCTCCGGAGGCTGCTGTTCCGATATGGCCTCGGCTACCGCGTCGGGCTTGACCTCAGGCTTCGGCTCGATGGCGGCGGTCGTGTCCGGTTGTGGCGCTGGCGCCGGCTCCTTGGCCGGCGTGGGCTTCGGTTCCGTCTGCTTGACCGGCTCGGGCTTGACCTCTTCCTTCGGCTGCGGCACCGGCGCCACTTCCGTCGCTGGAGTCGGCTTCGGCTCTTCCTTCGGCTTCGGCGCGTCCTCGGTCTTAGGCTTCTCTTTCGGTGTCGGAGCCGGC
Source organism: Mesorhizobium sp. P2_D6 (assembly GCF_056404315.1). Taxonomy (NCBI): domain Bacteria; kingdom Pseudomonadati; phylum Pseudomonadota; class Alphaproteobacteria; order Hyphomicrobiales; family Phyllobacteriaceae; genus Mesorhizobium; species Mesorhizobium sp. P2_D6. The sequence goes on from NZ_JBFUEG010000004.1 coordinate 150,690, forward strand.
GGCGGGGCCGACGCCAGTTCCACCGGCTTCGGCTTGGCCTCGTCCATCACCGGCTTGTCGGTATCGACGCTGTTCTCACCAATCTTCTGTGCCTCTGGCACGATATCGGGGCGCTTGGTCGGGGTGGGCGCCGGCTTTTCGCGCATCACCGCTTTCTTGTCGCCCTGCAGCGTCTGCGCGACGGCCTCGATCGGCACGATAGCCACCGAGACCGATTCAGCATCGGACGCGGGCATGGCAGGCGGCGACGACAGCGTGAACAGCCCGAAGGCCAACGCTACCGTGTGCAAGATCACCGATGTGGTGAGGCCGGTCCGCATCTTGGTGCTACTGTTCCTGTTCCTGCAGTGAAACCAGGCCGATGTTCTTGTAACCAGCGGCCGAAATGCGGGCCATCACCTTCATGGCGGTGCCATAGTCGGTCGACTTGTCGCCGCGGATGAAGATGCGTTCCTCATAGCCGGTCTTGGAAATCGCCTGCAGCTTGGCCACCAGTTCCTCGATCGGGATTTCGGTTTCCTGCAGATAGATCTGGCCGGCGGCATTGATCGAGACGGTGATCGGCTGCGTGTCGGCATTCATCGCCTTGGCCTGCGTGTCCGGCAGGTCGATCGGCACGCCGACCGTCAGCAAGGGTGCCGCGACCATGAAGATGATCAGCAGCACCAGCATCACGTCGACCATCGGCGTGACGTTGATCTCCGATATCAGCGCGTGATGACGGCCGCGCCGCCTGTGGCCGCGCCCGCCGCGTCCCGAGATGCCTACGGACATACCCATCTTGCTGCTCCTCAGGCCTTCGGTGCGACTTTTTCATCGATTTGGCGCGAGAGTATGGCGGAGAACTCGTCCGAGAACCCTTCCATGCGCACCGCGATCTTGTTCGCGTCCGATGACAGCTTGTTGTAGGCGATGACAGCCGGGATGGCGGCGAGCAGGCCGATGGCCGTTGCCAGCAGCGCCTCGGCGATGCCGGGCGCCACCACCGAAAGACTGGTGTTCTTGGAAGCGGCAATGGCTTGGAAAGACGTCATGATGCCGATGACGGTGCCGAACAGGCCGATGAAGGGTGCCGCCGAACCGGTGGTGGCGAGGAAGCCAAGCCGTCCCTCCAGCCGCTCCATCTCGCGCGTCAGCGCCAAATCCATCGCCTTGTCGATACGGGTCTGCAGGCCGAGCGGCGATTTGGCGCCCTTCTCGAAGCTCTTCTTCCATTCGCGCATGGCGGCAACAAAAATCGCGCCCATGCCAGTGGTCTTGCGGTCCGCGAGCGTGCGGTAAAGCTCCTCCAGCGACTGTCCCGACCAGAACACCTGTTCGAAGCGGTTGAGCGACAGCCGCATGCGGGCATAGCTGACCAGCTTGTCGACGATGATCGCCCAGGTCCAGATCGAAGCGCAGAGCAGCCCGATCATCACCAGCTTGACCACCCAGCCGGCCTGCATGAACAGCGCCCAAATCGACAAATGCGCTGCCGGGTCGGCGAGTGCGATATTTTCCATCGTTCAAGTCCTTAAGATTTTCCGGGCATCGCTGGCGGCTGGCCCATGGGCATCCCTTGTGGTCCGTTCGCGCTAGGCTTGCGGATTACCCCAAAATGCACCGTTAGCGGCCTTTTCAGGGCAAATATTGGTGAAAGGAAGGCGCGCGGATTCTCCCAATCTTCACCAATCTCTTCATGAACCGTTATGGTTAAGGATGGGTTAGGAAATGTGGCGCGGCGCATTGCCGCGCCCCGGCACGTCGGCAGGCTGTTCATAGCGATGGAACACGCTGCCGATCAGCCCGCTCATTGCAGGCCGGAATGCCCGGATATCAGCTTGCTCTCGGTATGAAGGCCGCGATCCATTCCTTGGGAAAGCGTTTCGGCCGGCCGTTCTCACCGATGATCGCCGCCTGGACCTTCGCCTCGACTAACACCTCGGCGCGGCGCTTCAATTGCTGTGCCATGACGATGCGGGCACCGGAAATGTCTTCGGTGCGAGTGTCGATGGTCAGGATATCGTCCATGCGGGCGGGCGAACGAAAATCGATCTCCATGCGCCGCACCACCCAGACGATGCGTTCGCCATGCTTGCCTTGGTGAAGTTCGGTGTGATGGACGCCGGCGAGCCTTAGATAGTCCGAGCGGCCGCGCTCGAAGAATTCGAGATAGCGCGCATGATAGACGACGCCGGAGAAATCGGTGTCGGCATAATAGACCCGCGCCATCAGCCGATGACCGAATTCCGTCAGCGCGCCGGAAAGCCCGGCAGTGAGTGCCGCCGATTCACCATGATCGTCCATCGCGCTTTCCTTTTTGCCCCAAGCGGGGCACCTGTCCTGCCAAAATCACAGCGCAGCAAACCGGATGGCACTGTTGACGGCGATGATCAAGACCTTGATGGCGGCGCTGCTGGTGCTGGCTGCGTCTGCGCTGCCCGGCCACGCCGCGAGCTTTTCGATGAAGCGCGGCCTCAACCTCGACCAGTGGACGACCTGGGTCGGGGAAGACAAGTGGAACGACCGACAAGCCATCCTGCCCTATCCGGAATGGCGCAAGTTCCTCAACGAGGAAGACCTCAAGGCGCTGAAGGCCGCCGGCTTCGACTTCCTGCGCATGCCGGTCGACCCCTCGCCGTTTATGTCGGACCAGACGCTGGCACTGCGCGACGACCTTTATGCCAGCGTGCGGGACTCGGCCCGCATGATCAACCGCGTCGGCCTGAAAGTGATCGTCGACATGCACCTCATCCCCGCCGGCGGCGGCCGCGAGATCGGCATGGGCCAGGTGATGGACGATCCCGCCATCTTCGACGCCTATGTCGAGGTCATCCGCAAGATGGCGCGCTCGCTTGCCACTGAGGACCCGACGCAGGTCGCCTTTGAGCCGATGAACGAGCCGATCGTCGACTGCGACAGCGATGGCACCAGCCTCTGGCCGGAGCGCCAGCAGAAATTGTTCGCGGCCGCGCGCGCTTCCGCCACCAGGCTGACGCTGATCCTCACCGGCGCCTGCTATTCCAATGCGGCCTCGCTGGTCAGGATAGACCCGAAGACGATCCCTGACGACAACATCATCTGGACCTTCCACTCCTACGACCCTTTCCTGCTCACCCATCAGGGCGCGACCTGGGCCGGCGATTTCATTCCCTATGTCACCGGCCTGCCCTACCCGCTGACCGCGGTGCCGCGCGCCGAGCTCGATGCGACGCTGGATGCTATCCGCGCCAAGATCAGGGCCGAGGCGCCGTGGACCAGACGGAACGGCTTGCTCCCCTATCTCGATGAGCAGGTGGCCAGCATGGACACAGACGAGAAGCTGCTCGGCGTCATGGATGCGCCGTTCGAAAAAGTCGAGGCCTGGGCCAAGGCCAACAGCATCAAGCCGGAAAACATCACGCTGGGCGAGTTCGGCATGATCCGCCAGGAGTATGGCAACCCCTATGTCATGCCGCCGCAATACCGCGCGGCTTACGTCAAGGACATGATCGCGCGCGCCGAGGCGCATGGCTTCTCATGGTCGGTGTGGAGTTTTGGTGGCGCCTTCGGCATCGTCGACGCTTTCAACGGCGAAAAGGCCGAACCTGCTGTGATGGATGCGATCCGGTCGCTCCATTAGCAGCTAGCCGAGGTCTATCTGCAGGATTTCCGGGCGCATACCGAACCGTACCGGTGCGATGCTGAAGCCGAGCCCGCCTGAGACAATCAGGTTGCGGTCATTCTCGACGACATGGCCATAGGCGAAACGGTTGCCGAAGCGGGACGGCACCACCGGCGAATAGCCGAACAGCCGGACCTGTCCGCCATGTGTGTGGCCCGACAGCGTAAGCGAAACCCGCCACGGCACTTTCGGGAAAATGTCCGGCTCGTGGGCGAGCAAGATGATGGGCGCCTGGTCGCTGACCTTGGCCAGCGTGCCGTCGAGATCGTCCAGACCCTTGCCACGGCTCCGGCCCCAGGCCTGGCCGGGGAGCAATGCCAACTGATCGGCAAGACCGGCGAGCCAGAAGCCGTGCCCGTCCTTTTCCAGGCGCACGACATCGTTTTCCAGCACCGGAATGCCGACGGCCTCCAGCGCCTTGCGCGAAATCGTCGGTCCGGCGCCGGCCCTTTGGGCGGTACGATCTTCCCACCAATCATGGTTGCCGAGGATCGACCAGACGCCGAGCGGCGCCTTGAGGCCGGAAAGTGCCGGCGCCCATTCCGACGCATCCACCCAGCCCGTCACCATGCGCGTGCCGGCCGGATAATCGCCAAGCATGAGGATCACATCCGGCTTGAGCGCATTCGCCTCGGCGGCAAGCGACGCGATCCGCTCCGGCGTCATCCAGGGGCGGCAGGCGTGGATGTCGGAAAGCACCGCGACGCGCAGCTTCAAACCCGCAGGCCAATGCGGCGGCGTCAGCTGATAGCGCTTCACATGCGTCAACAGCATCGGCTCGATGCCAACCGCATAGGCACTGAGCGAAGCCAGCGAGAGGAACGAACCGCCGACGAATTTCAGGAACCCGCGTCTGGTGATCACTTTCCTGGCTCCGACCCTGATCGGAGCGGTTCCGCGCCGACATTAAGACGCACGATAAAATCCAGGAATGCGCCTTCACGCTGGCAGGCTTGAGGAGATTCTGCGCAGACAATCCGTTCCGGAGGACAAATCTCCGTTACTCTTCCTGGAACAGGTTGATCTGCTGCTGCGCCAGGTCCTTCGGCGCGTCGAGGCCGAGATGGCGCCAGGCATTGGCGGTCAGCACGCGGCCACGCGGCGTGCGCTGGATGAAACCCTGCTGGATCAGATAGGGCTCGATAATGTCCTCGATAGCATCGCGCGGCTCGGACAGGCCGGCGGCGATGGTCTCGATACCGACCGGCCCGCCGCCGAAATTGCGGGCGATCATCGAGAGATAGCGGCGGTCGAGCGCGTCGAGGCCGAGCGCGTCGACCTCAAGGCGGGTGAGGGCTTCATCGGCAATTTGCCTGTCGACATGGCCGTCACCGGCAACGGAGGCAAAATCGCGCACCCGGCGCAGCAGCCGGCCGGCGATGCGCGGCGTGCCGCGGGCGCGGCGCGCGATCTCCAGCGCACCGTCGTCGCCGAGCGGCATTTGCAGTATGCGGGCGCCGCGGCGCACGATCTGCTCCAGTTCCTCGACGGAATAGAAATTGAGCCGGACCGGAATGCCGAAACGGTCTCGCAGCGGATTGGTCAAAAGCCCAAGCCGCGTCGTGGCGGCGACCAGGGTGAAGCGGGCGAGATCGATCTTGACCGAGCGCGCCGCCGGCCCCTCGCCAATGATCAGGTCGAGCTGGAAATCCTCCATCGCCGGATAGAGAATTTCCTCAACGGCCGGGTTCAGCCGGTGGATCTCGTCGATGAACAGCACATCGCGGTCTTCGAGATTGGTGAGCAGCGCCGCGAGGTCACCGGCCTTAGCGATCACCGGGCCCGAGGTCGAACGGAAATTGACGCCGAGCTCGCGCGCCATGATCTGCGCCAGCGTCGTCTTGCCAAGCCCCGGCGGGCCGACGAACAGCACATGGTCGAGCGCCTCGCTGCGGCCCTTGGCGGCCTCGATGAAGACTTTGAGATTGGCCCGTACCGCCGCCTGGCCGACGAAATCGACAAGCGTCTGCGGCCGCAAAGTCTGCTCGGCATCCTCTCCGCGCTTTTCCGGGGCAATGAGGCGAGGGGAAAGGCTCATGCCGCCTTCCTCGCACAGGGTAAAGGAGGGGGCAAGCAACCGCTCACCGTGCCAGTTCCTTCAGCCCGAAGCGGATGAGCTTCGAGGCATCCGCATCCTCGCCCGCCGTCTTCAGCGCCGCCGCCACTGCATTGGCGGCGGTGTCGCGGGAATAGCCGAGATTGACCAGCGCCGAGACGGCGTCGGTGATCGGCGCCGGCGCGACACCCTCGCCGAGTTCCTGCTTCAGGCCGATCGTGCCGGAGGCGGTTCCGGCATAGGCCGGCGCCTTGTTCTTCAATTCGGTGACGATGCGCTCGGCCACCTTCTTGCCAACGCCGGGCGCGCGGCTGACCATGGCGATGTCGCGCAGTGCGATCGCGTTGGCGAGGTCGGCCGGCGCCAATGTCGACAGGATCGCCAGCGCCACCTTGGCGCCGACGCCCTGCACATTGGTCATCAAGAGCCGGAACCATTCGCGCTCCAGCACCGACTGAAAGCCGTAAAGCCGGATCATGTCCTCGCGCACATAGGTCTCGATGAACAGCACCACCGCTTCGCCCGGCGAAGGCAGCGAGGCCAGAGTGCGCGCCGAGCAATAAGCGACATAGCCGACGCCATGCACGTCGACGAGGCAGAAATCCTCGTCGATCTCGTCGAGTGTGCCCTTGAGCTTGCCTATCATGCTCAATAGCCTTTCATGATGCCAACGCCGCCATCCTGTAGGCGACGCTTTGCCGGTGATGCGCGTGGCAGATGGCGATGGCCAGTGCGTCGGCGGCATGTTCGGTGTCGAAAGTGGCTTTCGGCAACAGCACCTTCACCATCATGTGGATCTGCTTCTTGTCGCCATGGCCAACGCCGATCACCGCCTTTTTGACGGCATTGGGGGCATATTCGGCGACGACAAGGCCAGCGCGCGCCGGCACCAGCATGGCGATGCCGCGCGCCTGACCGAGCTTAAGCGTCGCCACTGCATCCTTGTTGACGAAGGTTTGCTCGACGGCCGCCTCCTGCGGCATGGCAGCGTGCAGGATCTCGGCCAGCCCGTCATGCAACTGACAAAGCCGTGTCGCAAGCGCCGCCTTGTCGTCGGAGCGCACGGTGCCGGAGCCGACGAAGCGCAGCGAATTGCCGAGGCTTTCGACGATGCCCCAGCCGGTGCGCCTCAGCCCCGGGTCGATACCGATGATGCGAATCGCTTCCCCCATCCGCCAAGCTTACCTCCGGCGGACAGCGATGCCAGCGAAATGTGAACAAACCGGAAACGGGAGGCGTTTTAACCCCGGGCGAAAGCCGTGTTGAGCAGCGTGATCTGGTCGGAAACCGGATTGACGCGGCGGACGGCGGACGGCGTCTCGGTAAACGCGCCGCCATAGATCTCCTCGTCCATGCGGCGCACCAGAGCCTGGAGGCGCAGCGAGCGTGTGACGAGATCGAGAAAATCCTTCGGCAGTTCGTTCCAGCCGACCGCCTCGTCATGCGCCGACGCGGTGTCGAGGCGAACCTTGGATTTTTCCGAAGCAACCTGGTCGCGGGTCATCTCGCCGGAGTTTGCCGCCCGCTGCAAAAGCAGCCAGGAGGCAACCTGCATCAGCCTGGTGGTCAGCCGCATCGATTCGGCCGCATAGAGCGTCGCCGCCAGCCTGGACAACTTTTTGGCCTCGGCCCGGCCCTTGCCGTCGAGATATTCGGCTGCTTGCTCAACCAGGCCCATGCCTTCCTGGTAAAGCGGTTTGAAGGATTGGGAGAAAACCCGGCGTTCCGCCAATTTGATGGTTTTCGCGATGCCCTTCGAAGGCTCGTTCATCGATACGCCCCTGCACTACCCCGTCGGCTGATTCGGCTTCTTCGCCGTCACGCCGGCACCCTAGATGACTGAAGCTTGAAAATGCGCTTCGCCGCCGTTGAAGGCAAGCACATGTTTAACAAACGGTTAACGCCGGCGGATGGGCGCGAGGCAGCCCAAAATGCGGACAAAAAAAGAGCCGCGGATAAGGCGGCTCTCAGGAGTTTAACAGGGAGGCGTCAAACGAAGTGGCTCCAACCACTCGGTAAGAATCCAGATAACTGGATGGACATAGTAAACACCTGTAAAGCTTAATGAACCCTTAACGGAGCGGATATTTCTTGATCGACCGCTGCCGTTCTGTGCCGTATCAGCACAACGGCCCTCCGAACCTGATCGTCAGCTTGCTCCAGCCTTCTTCCAGGTCGCCGGCAAGGAAATGAAGGCGAACAACAGCATTCCCGCATAAAAACCGATCGAGGAAGAGGCCAGTACCGGCTCGATCTCCGGATGGCCCGCGAGTTCAAAATAGAGCCCGATCATCAGCGATGCCGCTGACTGCCGTCAGCCAGAAATGGATGACGGCAATCGTCTTTTGCCCGATGGCCGGGAACAAATGATAGAAGAAAGCGAACACCGCCGACATCAGCCAGCCCGCCACCATGGTGTGTGCGTGGGTCGGCATCTGCTCATGGTCATTGGGATGCCCTCGTTGATTGCCGCAGACTTGGTCCGATCGCGCGCGGCCAGAATGGAACGTCGGTCGCGAGCGGCTTAATCTCGGGACGTTTCAGGATCATGCCGCAGAACCTGTCCTCTTTTGCCATGACAGCCGCCCGTCGCCGCGGCTTGCGACCAAAATGAATGATCAAACCGCGGTAACAGACTGGCGCGCCGACGCGACATCGTTCCGAAACACGCGTTGCGCTAAACGCCCGCTCCTCACACCGTCGCGCACAAATCCGTGCCGCCGCAACCCACCGGAACTGCCCAGGAGCAACCTATGGACTGGTATTCGATCGTCAAATTCCTCCACGTCGCCACAGCCATTTTGTGGGTCGGAGGTGGGTTCGTGCTGTTCCTGCTCGGCATGCTTGCCGAGCGCGCCGGCAACATCGAGGAAAAGCTGCAGGCGATCCGTGCCAGCGGACAACTGGGCGGCAGGTTTTTCGCACCGATGTCGATGCTGACGCTGATCTTCGGCCTGATCATGTGCAGCTTCTGGGTGGGATTCGCAGATTTGTGGATTGTCATCGGTCTCGTCGGCTATGCCACGACCTTTTCGATCGGCATGTTCGTCTTCAAACCAATCGGCGAGCGCATGGGAGCGGTGGTCGCTAAGGAGGGCATGTCACCTGCTGTCCTTGCCATGGGCCAGCGCATGATGAGCGTGGCACGCTTCGACTATGCAGTGATGCTGGTCGTGGTCGCGGACATGGTGCTCAAACCGACCGAGCACGACATCGGCATTCTCACCGGCATGATTTTGGTCGTCATCGCCGGCGCCGCACTGGCCTTTGGCGGCAGTCGCCGTCTCGTGCCGAGCGCTGTCTAACACCACGAATATGTAGGCGACCGTACGGCCGCCTCGCGCTGCTTTAGAGCAGGCCGGCGATCCCGTCCCACAGCAGCTTGACCGCGACCACGGCCACGGTCGCGTAGGTGAAGGGATAAAAGATCTCCGGCCGCATGCGCCGTACCAGCCAGGCGCCGGCTATGGTGGCCAGCGGTGCCAGCGGCATCAGCACGGCGGACGCCGTCAGATTGGCGGTGTCGAACTGGCCGAGCGCGAAATAAGGGATCAGCTTCAGCGCGTTCGTGGCCGCAAAGAAAATGGCCGATGTCCCCGACAGCACCTTCGGGTCGAGGCGGATCGGCAGCGCATAGACCTGGAAGGGCGGGCCGCCGACATGGGCGACGAAGCTGGTGAAACCGGCGACGGTGCCCCAGAAGGCGGCGGCGATGCGGTTGGGCGCCGCCGCATGGTCGGAACCATGGCGGAACTGCAGATAGAGCCAGCGCAGCACGAAGATGAGCGCGACGGCACCAACGATCAGCCGCACCATCTCTTCGGTGACGAGCGCTGCCGTCAGCCAGCCCAGCCCGATGCCGATCACTGCGCCCGGCATCATGTCGACCAGCATCTTGCGGTCATAGACGCCCCACCATGTCCACACTGAAACGATGTCCATCAGGCACAGGATCGGCAGCAGGATGGCGGCCGCCTGCACCGGTGGCATGGCCAGTGCCATCAGCGGCACGCCGACAAAGCCGACGGCGCCGCCGAAGCCGCCTTTCGACAGGCCGACAAGGATGACCGCCGGAATGGCGGCGGCATAGAACCACGGATCGGCGAGCAGACCTGACATGAAGTGAGGGAGGCTGGAGGGAAGACTGGCCCTGCAATAGCCCAGAAACCCGTGCACCGCGACCATGAAAATGCCGGCTGTGGCGATCAATTGTCCGTAAGGCACCAGCGTCGGATTTGCGGCACGATTGCCGTCGATGCATAAGGCACCGTCCCCGCATGAGGTTTCTAGAATGAGCGAAGTCCAGATCCGCCGCGCCGAGGAAATTGACCTGCCGGCCATCGTCGCCATGCTTGCGGACGATCCGCTCGGCCGCAGCCGCGAAGACGCAAGCGAACCGCTGGCCAAAGCCTATCGCGACGCCTTTGCGTCTGTGAACGCCGACCCCAACCTGTTTCTGGCCGTTATGACGGACGGCGGCCGCGTCATCGGCACGCTGCAGATCAGCTATCTTGCCGGCCTGTCGCTGCAGGGCGCCTGGCGCGGCCAGATCGAGGCTGTTCGCGTCGCCGCCGACCGGCGCGGTGAAAGGCTGGGACAGCGCCTGCTGGAATGGGCGGTCGAACAATGCCGCGCACGCGGCTGCAAAATTGTCCAGCTGACCACCAACAAGAGCCGCCACGACGCGCACCGCTTCTATGACCGGCTCGGCTTCAAGGCCAGCCACATCGGCTACAAGCTGGAACTCTAAGCATTCCCCATCGGCGGCGGGCGGCGCCGGATCGGCTGCGCCTTGATGATGGCGGTACTGGTTTCGGCCTTGTCGGCGATGCGGTCGAGCAGTTTGTCGAGCTCGCTCATCGAACGCACATAAAGTCGCGCCACGAAACAATCGTCGCCGGTGACCTTGTCGCATTCGCCGAACTCGGGGATCTCCTCGATCAGCTGCTGCACGATATGCAACTTGCCCGGCAATGGCCGGATACGCACGATCGCCTGCAGCGGATAGCCCAGCGCCTCCGGGTCGATCTCGACAGTGAAGGCGCGGATGACCCCGCGCTCCTCGAGCCGCCGCAGCCGCTCGGACACGCTGGGGGACGACAGCCCGACCTGCTGCGCCAGTTCCTTCAATGAAGTCCTGGAATCCTTGACCAGGATGTCGAGAAGCTTTCTGTCCAGATCGTCCAGCATTTCATTCCCTCGCAAAAGGCGAAGATCGCCTTATTAAATTAGGCCATGCCCGCATATCACCTTTCATAAGGCATATAAACCCTCAGGACCGCATGAGATTATCCAGCCTCAAACAGATATCAGAGGTATTGTCATGGACAGCACGATGCGCGGCACGATCGAGATGACGGCGGCGATGACAATCATCGGCACGATCGGCTGGTTCGTCGTCATGTCGGGCCAGCCCGTCATGGACGTGGTGTTCTGGCGCTGCGCCTTCGGTGCGGTGGCGCTGCTCATCACCTGTGCAGCACTTGGGCTGCTGCGCGGCAGGCTGACATTGCGCATTCTTGCCATCGCCGCTATCGGCGGGGCGGCCATCGTCATCAATTGGCTGTTGCTGTTCAGCGCGTTTTCCCGCGCCTCGATCTCGATCGCCACGGCGGTCTACAACACCCAGCCGTTCATGCTGGTCGGTTTCGGCGCGCTGTTCTTCGGCGAGCGGCTGACCCTGACCAAGCTGACCTGGCTCGGCATCGCCTTCGCCGGCATGCTATTGATCGTGCAGACAGGGCCCGATGCCGGTTCCGGCATCGTCGGCACCGATTATGTCACCGGCATCGTCATGGCGCTTGGCGCGGCCTTCTTCTGGGCCGTCGCGGCCATCGTCGCCAAAAAGCTGAAGGGGACCCCACCGCATCTTATCGCGCTGATCCAGGTCTGCGTCGGCGTCGTCATGCTGGCGCCCTTTGCCAACCTCTCCCATTTGCCCGCCGACACGTGGAGCTGGGCCATGCTGGTGACGCTTGGCGTCGTCCACACCGGCCTGGTGTACATATTGATGTATGGCGCCATCCAGAAACTGCCGACACACCTGCAGGGATCGCTGTCCTTCATCTATCCTGTCGTGGCGATCCTGGTCGATGTCATTGCGTTCGGCCACCGGCTGCATCCGGCCCAACTCGTCGGCGCCGCCGCCATCCTGATCGCGGCAGCCGGCATGAACCTCGGCTGGACATTGTGGAAAGCCAAACCGCCGGTCGAAAGCCCGCAAGCCGTCAAATGAGACGCAGACCGGCCGCTCGCCGGCGATCGTAAACCAAGCCATCGCATCGATCCTCGCCCGCCTGTTCAAGGCGGGCGCTTTGCTCTATGCCGCATTGCAACCATCTTCGCCCGGCATAGGCGAAATCCCGGATCGAAAGCCAATGAACGACGCAACACCCCCCAACCGCTGCCGCATCGTGCTGATCGCGCCCAAGGACGTGCCGGCCGAGCGCATTGCGGCGGCCTTTGAGGGCGGCGACGTCGCTTCGCTGATCCTGCCTGAAAATGGCATGGACGAGGCTGCCTTCCAGGCCTTTGCCGAACAGATCGTGCCTGTGGCGCAGGCGGCCGGTATCGCCGTCATCATCGCTGGCGACACCCGCATTGCCGGCCGCGTTCAGGCCGACGGCATTCATGTCGAGGTCTCCAAGGACGCACTCGCCGAGACCATCGAGCACTTCGAGGGCAAGATGATGGTCGGCGCCGGCGGCGCCAAGACCCGCGACGACGCGCTGGAGCTCGGCGAAACCAGGCCCGATTACATCTTCTTCGGCCGCTTCGGCTACGACAACAAGCCGGAACCGCATCCGCGCAATCTGTCACTCGGCCGCTGGTGGGCCGACATGATCCAGATCCCTTGCGTCGTCATGGCCGGGTCGGACCTGGCCTCGGTTGAGGCAGTGGCGGACACCGGCGCCGAATTCGTGGCGTTGTCCAGCGCTGTCTTCGCCGACGCCGCCGATCCGAAAGCGGCGATTGCTGCCGCCAATGCGCTGCTCGACGAAACCGCGCCGCGCTTCGAGGACTGACGTGCGCCGACCAGGACTTGCTATCGCGGTTTTCGTTGCGGCCTTGATGAGCGGGGCGGCGATGGCGGCGGAACCCATTCCGCTGCCGCAGCCCAGGCCCGATACCAGCGCACCCGACATCAGCGCACCGGATGCGAAGGCCCCCGATGCGGCTGCCGCAAAGGCCGGCGCCCCAAACACCGGCGCCACGGGTTCTGGCGTTCATGTCGACAAGCCGATCGACACCCCGCTGCCGCAGCCCGCGACGACCGCACCGCTGCCCTCGGCCGACGCCATCAATCCCGAGCGTTTCGGCGCCAAGCCGGCGGACCCGGCCTATGGCGCTTTCCAGCGCGGCCTCTACAAGACCGCCTACAATCTGGCGCTGGTGCGGGCCCAGAATGGCGACCCGGCGGCACAAACGCTGGTGGCCGAGATCCTGTCGCGCGGGCTGGGTGTGCCGCTCAACCCGGCGGAGGCCGCCAAATGGTATGCGCAGGCCGCCGAACAGGGCATCCCGGAATCGCAGTTCCAGTACGCGCTGATGCTGCTCGACGGCCGCTACGTCAAGAAGGACGAGAAGGGAGCCTACGCCCTGATGCAGGCCGCCGCCGAAGCCGGCAATCGCCTGGCGCAGTTCAACTTCGCGCAGCTGCTTGTGCAGCAGGATCCTGGCGATGCCGGCATCGCCAGGGCCGTGCCCTATTATGAGCGGGCCGCGGCGACCGGCCTTGCCGACGCCCAGTATGCGATGGCGCAGGTCTATGCCAATGGCGTCGGCGGCAAGCCGCACGACGATGCCCAGGCGCGCCGCCTGCTGGCGCAGGCCGCAAGGCAGAACTACGACACCGCGCAGATCGATCTTGCCGCCTGGATGATCGAAGGCCGCGGTGGTGTTCGCGACCTGAAATCCGGCTTCAACTGGATGAAGCAGGCAGCGGAAGGCGGCAACGTCGCCGCCCAGAACCGTCTGGCAAAGCTTTACATGGGCGGTATCGGCACCGATCCCGACCTGATCCTGGCCGGGGCCTGGTATGTGGTCGCCCGCCGCGCCGGCCTTATCGATCCGGAGATGGACGATTTCCTGCAAGGGCTGACCGACGACCAGACCAAGCAGGCCTTGCAGAAGGCCAACCGCCTGCCCTGACGGGCGACATCACCTGAGATGATCGAGCACGACCTTGCCGAAGGGCGAGCCATGTTCGAGATGCCGAAAAGCTTCCTTTGCCTCTGTCCAGGCAAAGACCCGGTCGATCACCGGCCGCAGCCGGTTGACGGCAAGCGCCCGGTTCATCGCTTCGAAGGACTCGCGTGAGCCGACCGGTATGCCGCGTGCCTTTACCTGACGGCGGAAGATGTCGAGCGGATTGATTGCCCCTTCGCTGCCGCCGAGATAACCGATGACATTGATCTGGGCGCCGCGCGCCGACGCCTTCAGCGACTGCGCGAAACTTTGCGGACCGCCGACTTCGATGATGTGATCGACGCCACGGCCATCGGTCAGCGCCAGCACGGCTGACGACCAGTCCGGATTGTCGCGGTAGTTGACGCCGTCATGCGCGCCGAGCTCTTTCGCGCGGGCAAGTTTCTCATCGCTACTCGACGTAACGATAACGCGTGCGCCGGCGGCTCTCGCGAACTGCAGGGCAAACAGCGACACGCCGCCGGTGCCGAGGCTGAGCACGGTTTCGCCCGGCTTGAGATGGCCTTCGGTGAACAGCGCATGCCAGGCGGTGACGGCGGCGCAAGGCAATGTCGCCGCCTCGACATCGCAGAGATGCGCCGGGACCATGACAGCCGCCTGTTCGTCCAGCCGGGCGAATTCGCCAAGCAAACCGTCGATCGGACCGCCGCGCTGGTAAGAAGGTTCGGCCATGGCGAAGCTGCCGCCGACCCAGCGTTGCCAGAAGGTGCCACAGACACGATCGCCGACCTTGAAGCGGCTGACCTCGGAGCCAACGGCAACGACCTCGCCGACGCCGTCGGAAAGCGGCATCAGCGGCAAGGGGAATGTCGTGTGGTAGCTGCCGCGCGCGATCTCGACATCGCGGTAGTTGAGCGCAGTGGCCTTAACCCTGATGATCATCTCCTGACGGCCGGGTTCGGGCATTGGCCGTTCGACCATCTTGAGATAGGCGATGCCGCCTGGGTTCTGCAGTTCGATTGCCTTCATTGCCGTCGTCCTTTGCTTTGAAAGGAAAATCGCTTGCAAGGCCATGGATTTCAAATTCATAATGTTTAGCATAATTATGCTCACAGAACATGATTGCGGCGATGCTTGAGGAACTGCGCACGCTTTCCCTATTTGCCGAGGAGGGTTCGATCCAGAAGGTCGCCCGACGCCTGCCGCTGACGCAGCCGGCCGTGACAAGGCAGATCCAGCGGTTGGAGGACATGCTTGGCACGACGCTGCTCGACCGCCGGCAAAAGCCTCCTCGACTGACGCCGGCGGGGGAAGAAGTGCTGGCGCGCGGCCGCGACATTCTCGCTTCCGTAGAGGCGCTGAAATCCTTTGCCGGGAAGGCAGAGCCGGAAGGCCTGCTTCGCCTTGGTCTCGCCCATGGCCTCTCCGACCGTGACGTGGCGGAGGCTATCGCCAATGCCGCAGCGGCGTTCCCTAAAGTGTCGTTGCGGCTCAAGACCGGCTGGAGCGCCGAACTTGTCGATCAGTTCGATCGCGGGCAGATCGACCTCGCCATCGTGCTGCGCGCAGGCGGCAACGATGACGGCGATGCCTGCATCGGCATCGAACGTCTCGGCATCGTGACGAACGAGCAGGCGCGGCAGATACCCGACCTCAAAAATGCTGCCTGGATCTTGAGCCCGGCGCCGTGCGATGCGCGCCAGCTTTTGCTTGCCGCTCTTGGCGATGACGGCCGCAGACTATCCATTGCCGCCGAAATCCAGGACCCGACCATGCAGCTGGAATGGGTGCGCCGCGGCCATGGTGTTGGCCTGATGCCAATGCGCCTTTTCGGCAAGCAGCTTCCGCAGGGCGTGACACTTGTCGAGACGAAGCGCCTCCACCTGTCCATGCAAGTTGTCGCCCTGCGCTCGCCGCATATCCATCGGCTGACGAAGGTCGCCGAGGCCATCGCCGACGCGGTCGGTTCGGTTGTCAATCAGCACAGCTGATGGTGCCTGCGTCGGCGCCGCATCCAGTGCTCGACTTGCTGATATCGATGGCTTCCGGTTGGCGCCGACCTGCCCGCTCCCTTGCCTCTTCGGGTGATTTGTGGTCTTGGGAGCCCGAAATCGCTTGTCCAGCGACCATCTCATTCCCGGATCAACATCATCATGGCCAAGATCAATGGCAACGAAATCCGTCCCGGCTATGTCATCGAGCACGATGGCGGCCTCTGGGTGGCGGTCAAGACCAACACCGTCAAGCCCGGCAAGGGCGGCGCCTACAACCAGGTCGAACTGAAGAACCTGATCAACGGCACCAAGCTCAACGAACGCTTCCGTTCGGCTGAGACCGTCGAGCAGATCCGGCTCGACCTGAAGGATTTTTCCTTCCTCTACGCACAGGACGACGCGCTGGTGTTCATGGACACCCAGAGCTACGAGCAGCTCGAACTGGCGAAGGATTTCGTCGGCGATCGCGCCGCTTTCCTGCAGGACGGCATGATGGTGACCGTCCAGCTTTATGAGGACAGGCCGATCGGCATTTCGCTGCCCGACCAGGTGACGCTGACCATCACCGAAGCCGATCCGGTGGTGAAGGGCCAGACGGCGGCGTCTTCCTATAAGCCGGCGGTGCTGGAAAACGGCATTCGCGTGCTGGTGCCGCCATTCATCGGCGCCGGCGAACGCATCGTCGTCGACACCAACGAACTCACCTACATGCGCCGCGCAGACTGACCTAAGGCGCAGCAGCAGGAAAAAACACTATGGCACGCTCAGCACTTCTCAACGTCATGGTCCAGGCCGCCATGAAGGCAGGCCGCTCGCTGTCGCGCGACTTCGGCGAGGTGCAGAACCTGCAGGTGTCGATGAAGGGGCCAGGCGACTATGTCAGCCAGGCCGACCGCAAGGCCGAGGACATCCTGTTTGCCGAACTGTCGAAGGCGCGGCCGGGCTATGCCTTCCTGATGGAAGAGCGCGGCGCGGTCGAAGGCGACGACGACCAGCACCGCTGGATCGTCGACCCGCTCGACGGCACCACCAATTTCCTGCATGGCATTCCGATCTTTTCCATCTCGATCGCGCTGGAGCGCCAGGGTCAGCTCGTCGCCGCCGTCATCTACAATCCGGCGATGGACGAGCTCTACACCGCCGAGCGCGGCGGCGGCGCTTTCATGAACGATCGCCGGCTGCGCGTTGCCGGCCGTATCAAGCTCACCGACTGCGTGATCGGCTGCGGCATCCCGCATCTCGGCCGCGGCCAGCACGGCAATTTCCTGGTCGAGCTGCGCAATGTGATGGCCGAGGTCTCCGGCGTGCGCCGCCTGGGTTCGGCCGCGCTCGATCTCGCCTATGTCGCCGCTGGCCGCATGGACGGCTTCTGGGAAACCGGCCTGTCGGCCTGGGACATTGCCGCCGGCCTGTTGCTGGTCCGCGAAGCCGGCGGCTTCGTCTCCGACATGGATGGCGGCCAGGACATGCTCAACGCCGGCTCGGTCGTTGCCGGCAACGAAGTGATCCAGCGCGCGCTGCTCAAGGCGGTGAAGAAGCCGATCTCGGCGCGCTGAAGCGCCGCAGTCGCAAAACCGCAACCAAAGCTTGAAATACTGCCCGGCGACCGCCCAGATAAAGGGGGGGACGAAGGACCTTCGCGCATGCCGCCACTATCCCCGCCAGAAACGCCAATCGATATCCCCTTTGTCGGGCGCTGGCAGTATTCGCGTGCGGAGATGATCGCCGACGGCATCGTCCATGCCGTCGGCATTGTGCTGGCGATAGCGGCGGGCTCGACCTTGCTGGCGCTAGCCGCTTTCCATGCCGGTCCGGGCGAATATATCGCCGTCGCCTTCTATGTGGTATCGCTGCTGACCGTGCTGTCGGTGTCGCTCACCTACAATCTGTGGCCGGTGACATCGCCGGCAAAATGGATCTTGCGGCGCTTCGACCATGCAGCGATCTACCTTCTGATCGCCGCTACCTACACGCCCTTTCTGGCCCAGCTCGACGGCTCGCCGTTGGCGCTGCCGATGATTGTCCTGGTCTGGACCGCAGCTGTGACCGGTATCGCCATAAAAGTATTTCTGCCCGGCCGCTTCGACCACCTGGCCATAGTCTTCTATCTCGCCATCGGCTGGAGCGGCATCGTTCTGGTCAAGCCCCTGGTCGCGACATTGCCGACAACGTCGATCGCGCTGATCGTCGCCGGCGGCATCGTCTATTCCTGCGGCGTCATCTTCTTCGCCTGGAAGGGGCTGCGCTTCCACAATGCCGTCTGGCATGGCTTCGTCATCACCGGTGCCGGACTGCATCTTGCCGCCATGGTCGACTGCCTGGTTATCAACCGCCTCTGAAAGGCGGAGCGCGGCCCGATCTGTCGGGCAATATTGCCAAGCGCCATTCAATTTGGTCACAATTCCGTTTAGAGTCGCGAATTACGTGATCGGCGGCACTGGAGTAAGTCCGGGAAAGTGTGAGCGGTTTCCCGTTCGGAATTGCGTCAAGGCAAATAAAGAGCATCGGAAACGGGGCACGGATGGCTTTTCTCAGATCTTTCGGCGTGGGCAGGCGCTCTGATGTCCTGATGTACGATCCGCACAAGCTGTCGAGCCCACAGGTCTTCCTCCTGACCATGGTCATCTTCCTGGTCATCGTCGCCTTCATCGCCGCCATCCTCACCCGCCAGATCTCCAGCGCCTTCACCACCAATCCGGGCCTCAACGGCCTTATCATCGGTGTGCTGGCGGTCGGCATCCTGCTGGCCTTCGCCCAGGTCGGACGGCTGTTTCGCGAAGTGCGCTGGGTCAATTCCTTCCGCGCCGGCTCCGAAACCACCGAACCGGTGCTGCTGGCGCCGATGAAGGCGATGATCGGCCGTTCCTCGACGATCGCCTTCTCGACCTCCTCGATGCGCACCATGCTGGATTCGATCGCCACCCGCCTCGACGAAAGCCGCGACACCTCGCGCTACCTCGTCGGCCTGCTGGTGTTCCTCGGCCTGCTCGGCACCTTCTGGGGTCTTTTGAACACCATCGGCTCGATCCGCGAGACCATCGAATCGCTCGATCCCGGCACCGGCGACGCCGCCGCCGTGCTCGAATCGTTGAAACAGGGCCTGTCGGCGCCGCTGGCCGGCATGGGCACGGCCTTCTCGTCCTCGCTGTTCGGCCTTTCCGGTTCGCTGGTGCTCGGCTTCCTCGACCTGCAGGCCGGCCGCGCCCAGACCCGCTTCTACACCGAGCTTGAAAACTGGCTGTCCTCGGTCACCGATCTCTCCTCCGACATCGTCGTTGCCGATCCGGCCAAGAACGAGCCTTCCGACGAGATCCGCCTTTTGTCGGAGCGGCTGCGCAGCATGCAGGAAAACGGCGGCGGCTCCAATCCGCGCGTCGCCACCGCCATGGCCAATCTCGCCGACGGCATTTCCGGCCTGGTCAAGAACATGCGCTCCGAGCAGCAGATCATGCGCGACTGGGTCGAAGCCCAGTCGGACGAGCAGAAGGCGATGCGCAACACGCTGGAAAAGATCGCCGACGCCCTGAAGAAGCCCGGGGTGCACTAGCATGGCGCTCGCCAGGGGCCGGCGCACCGACCGCCGCATCGATTATTGGCCGGGCTTCGTCGACGCACTGTCGACGCTGTTGCTCGCCATCATGTTCCTGCTCACCGTCTTCGTGCTGGCGCAGTTCCTGCTCGGCCGCGAACTCTCCGGCAAGGACACCGTGCTCTCGCGCCTCAACTCGCAGATCAACGAACTGACGCAGTTGCTGGCGCTGGAGCGATCGACGGCGCAGGACAAGGATGATTCGCTGGCCAATCTGCAAGCCTCGCTGTCGGCGGCGGAAGCCGAGAAGAGCCGGCTGGAGCAATTGCTGGCGCAAGGTGCGGGTGCCGGCGACGCCGCCAACCAGCGTGCGGCTCAACTGGGCGGCGAACTCGACAACCAGCGCCAGATCAGCCAGCAGGCGCTGAGCCAGGTCGAGATCCTCAACCAGCAGATCGCGGCGTTGCGCAAGCAGATCGGCGCGCTCGAGGACGCCCTCAACGTCTCTGAAACCCGCGACCGCGATTCCAACACCAAGATCGCCGATCTCGGCCGTCGGCTGAACGTCGCGCTGGCGCAGCGCGTGCAGGAGCTGAACCGCTACCGCTCCGACTTCTTCGGCCGGTTGCGCGAAATCCTCGCCGACCGCGAGAACATCCGCATCGTCGGTGACCGCTTCGTCTTCCAGTCGGAAGTGCTGTTTCCGACCGGCTCCGAAGTGATCAACGATGCCGGCAAGGTTGAGATGAAGAAGCTCGCCGACGCCATCATCGAACTGCAAAAGGAAATTCCGCCGGAGATCAACTGGGTGCTGCGCGTCGACGGCCACACCGACAACAAGCCGCTGTCCGGCACCGGCCGCTATCGCGACAATTGGGAGCTGTCGACGGCGCGCTCGACGTCGGTGGTCAAGTTCCTGATCGAGAATGGCGTGCCCGCCAATCGGCTGGTCGCCGCCGGCTTCGGCGAATTTCAGCCGCTCGACCCCGCCGACACCGAAGAGGCCCGCAACAAGAACCGCCGCATTGAACTGAAGCTCACCGAACGGTGATTGTTGGTCACGCGAATTTGTTCCGACGTCTCAACTCTAGGGCGCAGGTCGACCTCGGCAAGGCCTGAAAACATTATCTTTTTTTAATTACACTTCACGTTTCCGGGCTCCTAATTTGCCGAGCAGGGCCGAGAACCGCCGGCGATGCCTCCCATCGCGACGCGACGGAACCCGACGGCCCGCGTCGGGAAGGCGGAGCGAAAGCGCTTACCCCTTCCAAAGCAGGAGGAGACGCACATCATGCGTTCTTTGAAGACTCTCAGGACTGCAGCCCTCACCACACTTCTGATCGCCGTTCCGCTCGCCGGCGCCTATGCCGCCGGACATCATCACAAGGGCGCCCTCGACGCCAGCGACCCGACCGACATGACCGGTCCGCGCGTGACCGGCCTGATCGAGCAGATACAGGGCGTCGACCAGGGCATCACTGATGCCAGGCAGGCCAACGCGATCACGTCGGCCGAAGCGCATCGGCTGCATCTGCGCGCGGCGCATATCAGCCAGGCCGCCGAACGGGTCGCTGGCTCGGATCATGGCCGGATCCCGGCCGCGCAATATCACGACCTGCTGCGCCGGCTCGACAATGTCGATCAAGCTCTGATGTCCGATACCGGTAGTGGCTTCATGATCGGTGACGGTTCCGACGGCGGCAATTATCCGAACGGCTGAGAACCCGCTGCGATATCCTCGGATATCCAAAGAATGAGGACAGGACAGTCTGACGCCCGCGGGATCTGGTCCGGGGGCGTCTTTTTACCAGCCGAGCCAGAGCGCGACGAGCGCAACCACCGCTGGCACGGTCTGGATATACAGGATCTTCCTGCTGGCGGTCGCCGCGCCATAGAGCCCGGCGGTGGCGACGCAAAGCAGGAAGAACACCTTGATCCGGAATCCGTCCGCGCCGAGATAAAGGCCCCAGATCAGCCCGGCGGCAAGGAAGCCGTTGTAGAGCCCCTGATTGGCGGCAAGCACTTTCGAGGCACTGGCGAAGTCCGGCTTGAGGTTGAACGCCTTGTGGCCACGTGGCGTGTCCCACGCCACCATCTCCAGATAGACGATGTAGCAGTGGATCAGCGCCACCAGCCCGACCAGTATGTTGGCGATCATGTCGTTCTCCCCCCAGGGCGGCATCACGCCGTCGGGCCATATTGAGCACGCCCGCCACGGCGTGCAAGCTTGCGCCGCCTTGCCCCCATTAACCGACACTTGTGCAGGGTTGCCAAGCCTGGCGCATTGGTATCTTTTCCCGCCGTCCAAAACGCGGAACCTGCCATGTCCTTTCAGAAACTCGATGATCTCGGCCACAAGCTTGAAGCGCTGGAACATGCGCTCGCCATCCTCGGCGCCGACGAGGCGACCCACATGGCCGTCGGTGGCGGTGAGAAGCGCGCCGAAGCCATGTCTTCCCTGGCCGGCATGCTGCATGCCCGGGCAACGGCGCCGGAAATCGCCGACTGGCTCGCTGCCGCCGAACAGGAGGTGCTGAACGAGGAGCAGCAGGCGGCAGTCCGGGAATTGCGCCGGCAATACACCAACCTGACCTGCCTGCCGGTCGAGTTAGTGGAGCGCCAGACGGTGGCGCGCATGCGCTCCGAGCAGCTCTGGCGTGACCTTCGCGCCAAGAACGACTGGGCCGGCTTCCTGCCGGCACTCGAAGGTGTCATCGCGCTGGTCCGCGAGGAGGCCGCACTGCGCGCCGATGCGCTCGGCCTTGATCCCTACGACGCGCTGATGGAGCAATACGATCCCGGCAACCGCGCCGCCGACATTACGCCGGTCTTCACTGAGTTGAAGACGTTCCTGAAAGGCTTCGTGCCTGAGGCGCTGGCCGTTCAGGAAGCGCGGCTGGCCAGCCATCCGCTTAAGCCACTCTCGGGCAGCTATGCGATAGACCGGCAGCGCGAGCTTGGCCTCGCCATGATGGCGGCGGTTGGCTTCGACCTCACCCATGGCTCGCTGTCGGTGTCGCATCATCCTTTCTGCGGCGGCGTGCCGAGCGACGTGCGCATCACCACCCGCTACAAGACCTCGGATTTCCTGTCGGCATTGATGGGCGTGCTGCACGAGACCGGCCATGCGCTCTACGAACAGAACCTGCCGAAGGCCTGGGCGCACTGGCCGCTGGGCAAGGCGCGCGGCATGGCGGTGCATGAAAGCCAGAGCCTGTTCGTCGAGAAGCAGATCGGCCGCAACCCCGAATTCTGGCGCTGGGCGCTGCCCGTGGTCGAAAAGCATCTCGGCGAAGCCTGGTCGCTCGACGACATCCTGCCCCATGTACACCGGGTCGAGCGCGGCCTGATCCGCGTCGACGCCGACGAGGTCACCTACCCGCTGCATGTCATCCTGCGCTACGAGTTGGAGCAGGAGCTTGTCTCGGGGCGGCTGCAGGCTGCCGACCTGCCCGAGGCGTGGGACGCCAAGATGCGGGAGTATCTTGGCCTGTCGACCATCGACAACCCGGCCGACGGACCGATGCAGGACGTGCATTGGCCAGGTGCGGCCTTCGGCTATTTCCCGTCCTATACGCTGGGCGCCATGATGGCAGCGCAGCAGTGGGCGGCCCTGACCAGCAAGCATCCTTCCGCCGACGACGACCTTGCGAAGGGAAACTTCGAGGCCATCAACGGCTGGCGCCGCGACAAGATCTGGTCGCAGGGCTCACACTGGTCGACGCCCGAACTGCTCGAACGCGCCACCGGCGAGAAGCTCGACGCCGCGCATTTCACCGATCATCTGCGCAAGCGGTATGGGGGCTGAACACAGATGTGTTTCCGCTCCTGCAATTGTTCATGGCCTATGGGCGCGGCAGGCGATGAGGCCTTGCGGATCAGGGTATGCAGAAAGCCGCCCGAAGCGGTCACATCACACTGGCGACGCATCCAGTTCCACTGAGCGGACATTCCAAACTTCAGTCGGGGTGGCGAGCTGCCGTTGTCGGACATACACTTCGTCGGTGAATTCCCGAACAAAAGGGGTTTGCAGCAGACCATGAGCGATGACGCTGAACTCCAGCGCCTGATGAAGGCGATCGCATCGGCTGACGACGCAGCCGTGCTCGACTTGCTGACCGCCTCTCCCGCTCTCGCCGGGGCGACCCTGAAAGAGGGGCGACGCGGACGGCGGCAGGCAACTCTTTCACCGAGATCAAGCACCATGTTTATACCGGCGACACGGCGCTTCACGTCGCGGCGGCGGCCCATCGGCCTGAGATCGTGGGCAAGCTGATCAGCCTTGGGGCAGACGTCGCCGCGAGAAACCGGCTGGGCGCGACACCGCTCCACTATGCCACCGATGGGATTCCGGGGTCGCCCAGGTGGAATCCGGTCGCCCAATCCGCTACCGTCGCCTGCCTGATCGCGTCAGGGGCCGATCCCAACGCCATCGACAAGAACAGCGTGACACCTTTGCATCGCGCCGTCAGAACTCGGTGCGCGGCGGCGGCGAGCGCGCTGCTGGACGGCGGCGCGGACCCCTTGCGTAAGAACGGGAATGATTCGACGCCAATGATGCTTGCAACGCGGCAGACCGGCCGTGGCGGCAGCGGTTCGCCTGAGGCAAAGGCGCAACAGGCGGAGATTATCCGGCTACTTGAGCGTTACGGCGCGACGCCATAGCGCAACGCTTCGTCCCAGAGTGATCACGCCCCATGTCGCCTTCAAGGCGCGCTGGTCGAGCACGTCGAGCGAGTGTCAGGTCAAGACGATCGGCGATCGGGTTCCCGCCAAGAATACTGGCGCCTATCTCCGGTCGCGAAAGAAGATGAGCGACAATTCCGGCTGGAGCTACAACTTCGCCTACAGCGAGCCCGAGGCTGGGGCCAAAAAATGCCTACTCCGCGGCACCCCTGAACGCGCTGGCTCCGGTTTCGAACTGCAGCTTGGCCAGCCGCGCGTAGATACCGCCCTTGGCAACCAGGCTCTGATGCGTGCCTTCCTCGACGATGCGGCCGCCATCCATGACCAGGATGCGGTCGGCCTTCAGCACCGTTGCAAGACGGTGGGCGATGACGATAGTGGTGCGGCCCTGCATCAACCGTTCAAGGGCCGTCTGCACCAGTGTTTCGCTTTCGGCATCGAGCGCCGAGGTCGCCTCGTCGAGCAACAGGATCGGCGCGTCGCGCAGGATGGCGCGGGCGATCGCCACGCGCTGGCGCTGGCCGCCGGACAGGGTAACGCCGCGCTCGCCGACCTGACTGTCATAGCCTTTGTCGAGCTTGAGGATGAATTCGTCGGCCAGCGCGTCCCTGGCGGCCGTCTCGATCTCGGCATTCGTGGCGCCCGGCCGGCCAAAGCCGATATTGTCGCGCGCACTCGCCGCAAAAATGGTGACATCCTGCGGTACGATGGCGATCCGCTCGCGGACAGCAGCCGGATCGGCCTCGCGCACGTCGACGCCGTCGATGGCGATGCGGCCGGCCTCGGGGTCGTAAAAACGCAGGATCAGCGAAAAGACCGTGCTTTTTCCGGCGCCCGAGGGGCCGACGATCGCCACCGTCTCACCCGGCTTCACCTGGAAGCTCAAGCCGTGGACGGCGGCGCGGTCGGGCCGCGCCGGATAGGAGAAGGAGACGTCGTCGAAACCGATCGCGCCTTTCGCCTTGGCCGGCAGCGGCAAGGGCTTGGCAGGCGCCAGGATCGCCGGCGTCTCGTCCAGGATCTCGGTCAGCCGTTCGGCCGCACCTGCCGCCTGGGAGAGCTCGCCCCAGACTTCCGACAGCGCGCCGAGCGCGCCGGCGGCAAACACAGAATAAAGCAGGAACTGTCCGAGCGTGCCGGGCGACATCGTGCCGGCGAGCACGTCGCGCGAACCGAACCACAGCACGGCCACGACCGAGGAAAAGATCATGAAGATGGCAAAGAAGGTGAGGAAAGAGCGGGCGAAAATCGACGAGCGCGCCGCCTGGAACGCGGCTTCCACCGCGGCCGAGAACCGCCCGGTGACCAGCCTCTCGTTGGTGAAGGCCTGCAGCGTGCGCACCGCGCCGATCTGCTCGCTGGCATAGGCGGTGGCTTGCGCCAGCGTGTCCTGCGCCTGCCGCGACCGGCGCCGGACCGAACGGCCGAAGGCGACCAGCGGCAGCACGATCACTGGAATGGCCGCGATGACCAGGCCGGACAGTTTCGGGCTGGTGACGACCATCATCGCCACCGCGCCGAGGCCGAGGATGACATTGCGCAGCGCCACCGAGGCGGTGGCGCCGACGGCGGATTTCACCTGCGTCGTATCGGCCGCGAGCCGCGAGACGATCTCACCCGACTGCGCGGTGTCGAAAAAGGATGGCGACAGCGTCGTGACATGCGAAAACACATCGCTGCGGATGTCGGCAACGACCCGTTCACCGAGCGTGATGACGAAATAGTAGCGGCCGGCCGATGCCGCCGCCAAAAGGGCGGCCATCGCCACCAGGGCCGCGAAATATTCGGCGATGAAGGTGGTGCTGGACGCGCTGAAACCGTGGTCAATCATGCGCCGCACGGCGAGCGGCAGGGTGAGCGTCGTCGCCGCCGCGATGGCCAGCGAGATGACGGCGCCGATGACCAATTTGCGGTAGCGGGCGATATAGGGATAGAGGCGCCTGAGCGGTCCGAGCGAGCGTCTGCGCTCGTCCTGTCCGCCGCTGATATCCGCCATGACCGTTTCCTCTGGCCGCTTCGAGGTGGGCGCTGTCAATATGCGCCCGCCGCGGCCTTGTGATTCAATTCCGGCTGATGTATAGGCTCGCCGACCGTTTTAGAAGCCGTGGCTTTTCAATAGCTGCGGCTTCGAGTTTTAAAAAGGGGCGCATCGACGCAGGCCACGGGCCCGTCGGCAGCGCCACAAGCCAGGAAGCACGACAATGAAGGCCGACATCCATCCCGATTACCACACCATCAAGGTTGTCATGACCGATGGCACTGAATACATGACCCGTTCGACCTGGGGCAAGGAAGGCGATACGATGAACCTCGATATCGATCCGACCACGCACCCGGCCTGGACCGGCGGCCAGCAGACCCTGCTCGACCGCGGCGGCCGCCTGTCGAAGTTCAAGAAACGCTTCGAAGGTTTCGGCCTCTAAGCCGTATCGGCTTTCGCAGATCAAAAACCCGCCCTTGTGGCGGGTTTTTTGTTGGCCACAGCCCCCTTCTCCCCGTCACTACGGGGAGAAGGTGCCGGCAGGCGGATGAGGGGCAGTGCCAGCATTGGCAAGTTTGATCATCAGCAAAAGAGCCGGCCTGAGAAATTCGGTGACGGTGTGCGACGAAGCGACGTCAAATCACAGGTCAGCGCTGCCCCTCACCTGCCTGCCGGCATCCTCTCCCCGTCTAGTGACGGGGAGAGGGGCGCTCTCGCCTATGGTTTCGCCAATCACCAGCGCTGCCGTACATGCCCAAGCTCGGGTCGTCACCGCCCTTCCAATAACTCCCGTAGCGCCATGCGCTTGTAGGCGGCCACCAGCCTGTCGCCCTCCTGCCGGTCGACCGAGATCGCCAGCCGCACCGCGGCCTCGCCCATCTGCCAGACCAGAAACGCCGTCGTCTCCAGTGCGACCGGATCGGCGCCGGGTTGCAGCCGCTTAAGGACCGCGGTCAGGAATTCGGCATTGGCGCGGCTGTCGGCGAGTTCGAGCTGGCGCAGCGCCTTGTCGGCCTGGGTACCCGACCATATGTCGCGCATCACCGGCTCGGCCAGGAACAGCCGGTAGTAGATATCGACCAGCTCCGAAAACGCCTGCCGCAGGCCTTCGGCGTCGGTGACATCCTTGAGTGCCGAGGAGATGCAGGCCTGGCTTTCGGCGGTGTAACGCTCAGCCAGCGCCCAGACGATCGCCCGCTTGTCGGGAAAGAACTGATAGAGCGAACCGATCGACACCCCGGCCCGTTCCGCCACCTCGCCCATGCGCATGGCGTCGCTGCCTTGTTGGGCGATCAACGCAGAGGCTGCGGCCAGCATCCGTTCGACCCGCTCGCGGCTGCGTTGCTGCGTCGGCGCCCGCCGCGGCGATGCGACCTGCTCCTGGGCAGATGCGGGCGCTGCTGTGTCTTCCATAACTGTCTCCGGTCTCGAGAAAATTGCCAACAAACGGCTTGACTCGCAAAATACGAGGGTTTATCACGTTTTGCAAATGTGAGGATTGCTCATATTTTTAAACAGAGGAAAACCACAATGACTGAGACCAAGCCAATCCTGATCCTCGGCGGCACCGGCAAGACCGGCCGTCGCGTCGCCGAGCGGCTGACCGCACAGGGCGTTCCCGTGCGCATAGGCTCGCGCTCGGGCAGCCCACGCTTCGACTGGGAGGTTCCGGCGACCTGGGGCCCGGCCATGCAAGGCGTGAGCGCCGTCTACATCAGCTACTATCCCGACATCGCCGTGCCGGGCGCCGCAGATACCGTCGGCGCCTTCGCCAGGCTTGCAGTGGCCAATGGCATCACACGCCTGGTGCTGCTCTCCGGCCGCGGCGAGACGGAGGCCCAGCGCGCCGAAGAGATGGTCAAAGCCTCGGGCGCCGACTGGACGATCCTGCGCTGCGCCTGGTTTTCGCAGAACTTCAGCGAAGGCTTTCTCATCGAGTCTTTGCTCGCGGGCGAAGTTGCCCTGCCTGTCGGTACTGTCGGTGAGCCCTTCATCGATGCCGACGACATCGCCGATGCCGCCTTCGTTGCGCTGACCGAGCCGGGCCATGTCGGCCAGCTCTATGAGCTGTCCGGGCCGCGGCTGCTGAGCTTCGCCGACGCGGTCGCCGAGATCGCCAAGGCGGCCGGTCGCGACACCCGCTATATCAAGGTCTCGCATGACGAGTTCACCGCATCTGTCGCGGCGCATGACTTGCCGCCCGAATTCGCCTGGCTGCTCAACGAGCTGTTCACCGAAGTGCTCGACGGCCGCAACGAGACGCTGACCGATGGCGTCCAGCGTGTGCTCGGCCGCTCGGCGAAAGACTTTTCCGCCTACGCACATGAAACCGCCGCAACCGGCGTGTGGAGCAACTGAGATGATCAAGCTTCTTCCCACCCTCACCATCATTGCCGCAATCGGTTCGGGCGTCGTCGGCGGCGTGTTCTTCGCCTTTTCCAACTTCGTCATGGCGGCGCTTGCCCGGCTGCCCGTCCCTCAAGGCATTGCGGCGATGAATTCGATCAACATCACGGTGATCACCCCGACCTTCATGACGGCGCTGTTCGGCACCGGCCTGCTCTGCCTGGTGCTTATCGCCGCCGCCATCATGGGCTGGAGCCAGTCCGGCTCGTACTGGTTGCTTGCCGGCGCGGTGATCTATCTGATCGGCAACCCGATCGTGACCATGGTCTTCAATGTGCCGCTCAACGATGCGCTTGCCGCCGTCGACCCAGCCAGCGCCAATGGCGCCGCCGTGTGGGCGAACCATCTGAACCAATGGGTGATGTGGAACCACGTCCGCACCATCACCGCCATCGTGTCGATGGCCTGCTTCATCTTCGCATTGCTGTGAAGATGGCACTTTGCAAATGCAAAAGACCTCGCTCAGGCGGGGTCTTTTTGCGTGGGGTCCTTTGAGGTGTGACCCTTGCGATCGGAGTGGCCGAGATCGCGGTCCGGATCGATCACATCGCGAACCAGTTGCTTGAGTTTTGCTGCTTCCGGGAAACCCCCGTCGCGCTTGCGATCCCAGACCAGCTGATCGTTGCAGGAAATGGTGAAGATGCCGCCGGTGCCCGGCACCAGCGTTACTTCGCCCAGATCCGTGCCGAAGGTCGAGAGCAGTTCCTGCGCCATCCAGCCGGCGCGCAACAGCCACTGGCACTGCGTGCAATAGGTGATGCGGATGGTGGGCAGCTGGCTCATGTCCGAGTTTCGATCACGCCGCGCTGAGCTTGGCCATCGTCTCGTCGTCGACCTCGAAATTGGCGTAGACGCTCTGCACGTCGTCATCGTCTTCGAGCGTCGCGACCAGCTTCATCAGCGACTGGGCGCGTTCTTCGTCGACCGGAACATTGTTCTGCGGCTGCCAGATCGGCTTCACCGATTCGGCCTCGCCGAGCGAGGCTTCCAGCGCCTTCGACACTTCGCCCATGCTCTCGAAGGCGCAATAGATGGTGTGGCCTTCCTCGTCGGACTCGACATCATCGGCGCCGGCCTCGATCGCCACGTCCATCACCTTGTCGGCGCTGCCGGCGGAGGCCGGATAGTAGATCTCGCCGGCGCGGTTCCACATGAAGGACACCGAGCCGGTTTCGCCGAGCGCCCCGCCGGCCTTGGTGAAGGCGGCACGTACGTTCGAGGCCGAACGGTTGCGGTTGTCGGTCAGCGCCTCGACGATCAGCGCCACGCCGCCCGGCCCATAGCCTTCGTAGCGCACCGCTTCGTAATTCTCGGCATCGCCCATCGACGCCTTGTTGATGGCGCGCTGGATGTTGTCCTTCGGCATCGACACCGCCTTGGCGTTCTGGATGGCCAGGCGCAGGCGCGGGTTCATCGACGGATCGGGCGTCCCGCTCTTGGCAGCGACAGTGATTTCGCGCGCCAGCTTGGAAAACATTTTCGACCGCACCGCGTCTTGGCGGCCCTTGCGGTGCATGATGTTCTTGAACTGTGAATGGCCAGCCATGGCACCCCTGTCGTCTTCGGCTAGAGCATCGCGAAGCGAGGCGACGATACCCGGTCTTCCCGCAAATGCTCGAATTTAAATTCAGAACGTCTCTCGCATGCCTGCGAAGGCATACGGCGTTCTCTGTCGGAATGGCCGGCTTATAGATAAATCGGCTCAATTCGTCCAGACACGGCGTTCACAGCGCCCCGGCGAGCAGCTTCAATGCCCGCCACCTGATTTCCTGCGCCGCCGCGCCAGCATGTTGAGTCCTTCGACCAACGCCGAAAAACCCATCGCGGCGTAAATATAGCCCTTGGGCACATGGTAGCCCATGCCGTCGGCGATCAGCGTCATGCCGATCATCAGCAGGAAGCCCAGCGCCAGCATGACAATGCTCGGGTTCTTGGCGATGAAATTGGCCAGCGGCCCGGCCGCCAGCATCATCACGCTCACCGCCACGATCACGGCGATATACATGATGGCGATCTCGTCGGTCATGCCGACGGCGGTGATGATCGAATCGATCGAGAAGACGAGGTCGAGCAGCAGTATCTGGAAGATGGCGCCGGCAAGCGAGATCTGCAGTGTCTCGCCCATCATCGTGTCCTTGTGGTCTTCCGGGTCGACCGTGTGATGAATTTCCTTGGTCGCCTTCCACACCAGGAACAGGCCGCCAGCGATCAGGATCAGGTCGCGCAAGGAAAAGCCGTGGCCGAAAGCGGTGAACACCGGCGTCGTCAGCTGGACGATGATGGAAATGGTGGCAAGCAGCACCAGCCGCATGACCAGCGCCGCCGAGATGCCGAGACGGCGGGCGCGGGCGCGCTGCGCTTCCGGTAATTTGTTGGTCAGGATCGAGATGAAGATCAAATTGTCGATGCCGAGCACGACCTCGAGCACGATTAGCGTCAGCAACGCGACCCAGGCGGTGGGGTCAGAGACAAATTGAAAATGTGGTGCCAGGAATTCAACGAGCTGCATGGAGGTCGTCCCCTCTACGATCTAGAGCAGTTTCGTCGCCAGTTAGGTACTATAGTCCAGCATATCAATGTCATGACCAGAAGGATGGTGCGGTTTCTTCAAGCCGCGGCCCGCGACGAAACGGCGCGATCTTCTCGGTCAGGCCGGTGCGGTCGGAAATAGTGACGCCGATGCCACACAATGTCGCTGGTCCGGTCGCCGCCTCGAAGCGGCCTTTCGGCACTTTCGACAGGAACCGGTTGAGCGGTTCTTCCTTGTCCATGCCGAGCGAGGAATCATAGTCGCCGCACATGCCGGCGTCGGACATGTAGCCGGTACCGCCATTTAGGATCTGATAATCGGCGGTGGGCTGGTGCGTGTGGGTGCCGATGACGAGACTGGCGCGCCCGTCGACGAAATGCGCGAAGCACATTTTCTCCGAGGTCGCTTCGGCGTGGAAGTCGATGACCACCGCATCGGCCTGCTCACCCAGCGGACACGCCGCCAGCTCGCGCTCGCCGGCCTGGAACGGATCGTCGAGCTCGGGATGCATGAACACCCGCCCCATAATGTTGGCGACCAGCACGCGCGCGCCGTTCCTGGCGATGTAGACGCCGGAACCGCGCCCCGGCGTGCCCTTGGGGAAATTGGACGGGCGAAGAAAACGCTCCTCGCGCGGCGCGAAGATCAGCGCGTCACGCTGGTCCCAGACGTGGTTGCCGGTGGTGACGACATCGGCGCCGGCAGCGATCGTGTCGCGAAAAATGTCTTCGGTGATGCCGAAACCGCCGGCGGCGTTCTCACCATTGACGATGACGAAGTCGAGTTTGAAATCCGAGATCAGGCCGGGCAGTTGTTCCCACACTGCCGTACGTCCCGATTTGCCCACCATGTCGCCGAGGAAGAGAAGTCTCATGCCCACTTCTATCCAGAGGCGAGGACGCTAGGCAAGCGCTACCCGGGCGATTGGCGCTAACGCCGGCCGAAAGTATCACGCTGCTGGTGGAGCGGCTTTGCATTCGCACCCGCAACGCGAACAGGCGACGCTATCGGCGACGCCGGCGGTGGGGTGCGGCCGCGCAGCCAGAAGAACCAGACGTAGAACACGGTGAACCCACCGGTAGCTGCCAGGAGCAACAGCCCGCCGCGCCAGCCCTTCATCGCGGCGGTATCGAGGGTCGATGGATTGGCAGGGTTGTAATACAACTCTACCGCGTCGCCTTTGGACGCCGTGTAGAGGCCGATGTCTTTTCCCTTGCCGAACCAGCTCATCGGCGCATCGTTCGCCACATAGGTGACGGCGACATTGATGCCTTTCGTGGTGAGGCCGTTGCCCTGGGTTTCGCTGTAGGGACTGACATCCGTCACGGTGGCAACCGTCTGATGCCAGGCGAGCTGGTGGTGCAGGGCCGTTCCGGCAATGTGCAAGCCCATCGCGAACAGCGTCACCGCGATGAGGACGAACGGCATCAGCAGGTAGCGTGCTAAGACAAACATGACGACCGCCATTGGCTCGGATTGTAGTGCGAAAATACTATCCGGCATGTCTTGGAAACGCGTTAATGCATGTCGTTCAAAAGTGGCCTCGATTTTGAACAACGACATGCATCAAACTAAGATCGCGAACTTTTAAGCGAAACGGCGCAGCCCGCTCTCGGTCAATATTTCCTGGATGATGACATCATGTGGCTCGTCCGGCACCAGCGCCACCTCCTGGCAATCGAAGGCGATGCCGATCAGCCGTGGCGGCTGGCCCTTGTCGACCAGCTTGGCGATGGCGCGGTCGTAGTAGCCGGCGCCGTAGCCGATGCGATGGCCACGGTTGTCGAAGGCGGCGAGCGGCACCAGCATCACCACGGGGTCGAGCACCTCGGCCTCCGCATGGGGTCCCACGGTGCCGAATCCCATCTCGACCATCGGCGCGCCGCGCACCAGTTCGCGAAAGACGATTGTGGTCTTGTCGAGAATGGCCGGCAGGCAAAGCCTGGCTCCCTTCTCGCGCAAGGCAAACATCAGCGGCCTGACGTCGACTTCCGACCGCATCGGCCAGAAGGCTGAAACGATCTGGCCAGCCTCGATAGCGAGGTGATCGCGCGCCGTCTCGGCCATCTCAAGCGCTATCTCCACCCGCCACATCGGATCGAGCGCATCGCGGCGTCCGAGAGCTTCGCGGCGCAGTTGTTTCTTCAGGTCTTTTAAGGATGTCATGCGCTGAACGATAGAAAAGGTCGGTTTCTGGCGGCGTGTTAGGAGCGACGTTTTCTACCGCATCATCCACCAAATGCGTGGATGCAGGCAAGAAGTGACGATCCACACAACCGGTGGAGAGAGCGATCCCGGGAACCTACAAAGTAGGTGGGCGCCGTATGAGAAAACCCACGGGTCTTCCCAGGGACAGCTCCCTAAGGATCGTTAAGGCCCCGGGGAAAATGTTCTCCTGCCGGGAAGCACAGACCGTCCCCCCCAATATAGGCCGCTGGTCGGTCCAGCGCCAGTGACACGAGCCGATGTTTCCATTTCGGATGCACGCCCTTTTTCGTCGCGACCGGCTCGCCCTTGCACAGGCCGGGCGGCGTCCTTACGGTCGCGATGACCAACCGAGGAGCAAGCATGCGTTTTGAAGGCACGGCGGCCTATGTCGCCGACAAGGATCTGATGGTGGCGGTCAATGCGGCGATCGCGCTGGAGCGGCCCTTGCTGGTCAAGGGCGAGCCCGGCACCGGCAAGACCGAACTTGCCAGGCAAGTGGCGGCGGCACTCGGCCTCGACCTGATCGAATGGCACGTCAAGTCGACGACGCGCGCGCAGCAAGGGCTCTATGAATATGACGCGGTCTCGCGGCTGCGCGACAGCCAGCTCGGCGACGAGCGCTTCAACGACATCAGGAACTACATCAAGCGCGGCAAGCTGTGGGAGGCGTTCGCGGCCGGCAAGAAGGTCGTGCTGCTGATCGACGAGATCGATAAGGCTGACATCGAGTTTCCCAACGATCTGCTGCAGGAACTCGACCGGATGGAGTTCTTCGTCTACGAGACCGGCGAGACCATTCGCGCCGCGGTCCGGCCGATCGTCATCATCACCTCCAACAACGAGAAGGAACTGCCCGACGCCTTCCTGCGCCGCTGCTTCTTCCACTACATCCGCTTCCCCGACGTCGACACGCTGCACAAAATCGTCGATGTCCACTATCCCGGCATCAAGCAGAATCTGGTGCGCGCGGCACTGACCCAGTTCTACGAGATCCGTGATGTGCCAGGGCTGAAGAAGAAGCCGTCGACCTCCGAGGCACTCGACTGGATCCGCCTGCTGGTCGCCGACGACATCGCACCGGAAGATCTGCGCGCCGATCCCAAGAACGCGCTGCCCAAGCTGCATGGCGCACTGCTGAAGAACGAGCAGGATGTGCATCTGTTCGAACGCCTGGCCTTTATGGCGCGAAGGCAGGGTTAGGCCGGCAGCAATAGCACTTCCCGGGCTGTGGACCGTTGCCGGCAAGCGATCGCCGGCGCAGCTTCGGTCAAAAGCATTGGAGGAAACAAAATGGCCGAGATCACCATCCGCCCGTTGGCACAGTCCGACCACGCCGACTGGCAGCGGCTGTGGACCGCATACCTTACCTTCTACGAGACGAAGCTGCCGCAAGAGGTCTACGCCATCACGTGGAAGCGGCTGTTCACGGAAGGTGAGTTCGAGCCGAAAGGTTTTATCGCCACGCTCGACGGCAAGGCGGTTGGTCTCACCCACTATCTCTACCACCGGTCCGGCTGGTCGGAGAAAAACAACTGCTATCTGCAGGACCTGTTCGCCGACCCCGACGTGCGCGGCAAAGGCATCGGCGCGGCGCTCATCGAAGCGGTC
This sequence comes from Mesorhizobium sp. P2_D6, assembly GCF_056404315.1. Taxonomy (NCBI): domain Bacteria; kingdom Pseudomonadati; phylum Pseudomonadota; class Alphaproteobacteria; order Hyphomicrobiales; family Phyllobacteriaceae; genus Mesorhizobium; species Mesorhizobium sp. P2_D6. The sequence goes on from NZ_JBFUEG010000004.1 coordinate 185,479, forward strand.
AAGCAGGAAGCGGCCAAGATCGGCGTCAAGAACGTCTACTGGATGACGCACGAAACCAATGCCACGGCGCGCAAGCTGTACGACCGCGTCGCACGGCGGACGGGCTTCATCGAATATGATTTGATGTAGACCATGTTCATCCCCTTCTTCCTCGAACTGAAGGCCGCGCGGGTACCCGTTTCGCTCAGGGAATATCTGTCGCTGCTGGAGGGGCTGGAAGCCGGTCTGGTCGATTATGACGTCGAGGGTTTTTATTACCTCGCCCGCACCGCTTTGGTGAAGGACGAGCGTCATATCGACCGCTTCGATCAGGTGTTTGCGCATGTCTTCAAGGGCATTGAAGCGCTCGCCGGGCCGGACGCCATCGATGTCGCCAACATTCCGGAAGAATGGCTGCGCCGCCTCGCCGAAAAGCATCTGACCGAGGAAGAGAAAAAACTGGTCGAAGCGCTCGGCGGTTTCGACAAGCTGATGGAGACCTTGAAGCAACGGCTGGAGGAACAGAAGGGCCGCCACCAGGGCGGCTCGAAATGGATCGGCACCGGCGGCACCTCACCGTTCGGCGCCTATGGCTACAATCCCGAAGGCGTGCGCATCGGCCAGCACGAAAGCCGTAACCGCCGTGCGGTGAAGGTGTGGGACAAGCGCGAGTTCAGGAATTTCGACGACGCCGTCGAGCTCGGCACCCGCAACATCAAGGTGGCGCTGAAGCGGCTGCGACGCTGGGTGCGCGAGGGCGCGGAGGAAGAGTTCGACCTGCCCGGCACCATCCATGCCACCGCCGAGCACGGCTATCTCGACGTGCAGACGCGCCCCGAACGGCGCAATGCTGTGAAGCTTCTGATGTTCTTCGATGTCGGCGGCTCGATGGACGACCACATCAAAAGCGTCGAGGAGCTGTTTTCGGCAGCCCGCGCCGAGTTCCGCCAGCTCGAATATTTTTACTTCCACAATTGCCTCTACGAGGGCGTGTGGAGAGACAACCGCCGCAGGCACGCCGAGACCATCCCCACCTTCGACCTGCTTCACAAATACGGTCCAGACTACAAGGTGATCGTCGTCGGGGACGCTTCGATGAGCCCTTATGAGATTGCGCATCCCGGCGGCTCGGTCGAGCACTGGAACCCGGAAGCCGGCGCCGTCTGGCTCGGCCGCCTGCTGCAACAATGGCCGAACGCGGTCTGGCTGAACCCCGAAAACCAGAAGAACTGGGGCTTCACCCACTCGATCGCGATGATCCGCGATATCTTCGGCGGCCGCATGTTCCCGCTGACGCTTGCCGGGCTCGAAGCCGCGACCAAGCAGCTCTCACGCAAGCATTGAGCCCCAAGCACGCCTCTGCGCTGGGCAGGCGTGTAACAAATGCTTATGTTGGTGCGAATACTGGCTGCAACCAACAACAAGCCGCCAAGGCTGAGGAGATTGGATGGATACCCACACCTACCCCGTTACCCACACTGACGCCGAATGGCGTGCCCGGCTGACGCCGGAGCAGTATGCCGTCATGCGCGGCCACGGCACCGAACGGCCCGGAAGCTGCGCCCTGCTCTACGAAAAGCGCGCCGGCACCTTTTCCTGCGTCGGCTGCGACCAGCCGCTGTTCGAATCCAAGCTGAAGTTCGAGAGCGGCACCGGCTGGCCGAGCTTCAACGACCCGGTGCCGGGTTCGGTCGAAAACACCGTCGACCGCAGCTACGGCATGGTCCGCACCGAATGCCACTGCGCCCGCTGCGGCAGCCATCTCGGCCATGTCTTCGAGGACGGCCCGCCGCCGACCGGCCTGCGCTATTGCATCAACGGCGTGGCGCTGAAATTCGAGCCGGCGGCTTAAACCGCAGCGCGGTCATAATCTCTTGGAAAGGGCGGCTCCGGCCGCCCTTTTTCGTGCCCTGCCGGCGTCTCAAACAACGACCACCAGGATCAACCATAGCGCGGAACCGAGCATCATCAGCGAGGCCTTGGCGCCGCCGGCCTTTTCCGCGACTCGCCAGACGGCCAGGGTCAGGAATATGTTGTAGGGCACCGGCGCGAAATGCACGGCCAGCACCACGGCCAGCGGCAGCTTCAGCCCGAGCAGGACGAGCGCGACCACCGACGACGCGACGTTGATCGCGGTGCCGACAACGACCAGGTCGCGCCAGAACAGACGATCGAGCGACACGGCACCGTGCCAGCGGGAGCGGAAGAAGCCGGCCCCTGGCCGCGTCTCGCCATTCTCGCTGCCTGCTGGCCCCTGCATCGGCTCGGCTCTCTCCATTCCCTACCCGCCACAACGATCCGAGCGCGGTGTCAACGCTGCACGATGATCATAGACGCATATGGCCTGGCTATCGCCGTCAAACAATCGCGAAATCTTTCCGGATGGCCCCTTGCCGGCATCCGCCGCGAAGCTACCTTGCACCACGTGCCGTTCCTTCATCCCGGTCGCCTGCCAGGGAGGTCTTTGATGAGCGACAAAAGCTACAATGTGCTGTTCCTGTGCAACGCCAATGCGGCGCGCTCGATCATGGGCGAAGCCATCCTCAACCGGGTTGGCGCCGAGAAATTCAAGGCCTTCTCCGCCGGGTCGCAGCCGAAGGGCACCGTCAATCCCTACGCGCTGCAGCTGCTCGAGAGCCTCAACTACGACACCGGCTTCGCCCGCTCAAAGGGCTGGGACGAGTTTGCAAAGCCCGACACGCCGGAAATGGATTTCGTCTTCACCGTCTGCGATAGCACCGCCAACGAGACCTGCCCGGTCTGGCCCGGTCACCCGATGACCGCACTGTGGGCGATACCGGATCCGGCCAAGGCACAAGGCACCGACGCCGAAATGCATCTGGCCTTCGCCGATGCCTATCGCATGCTCAACAACCGCATATCGCTGTTCACCAACCTGCCGATGGACGCGCTGGACCACATGGCGTTGCAGCAGCATCTGGATGAGATCGGCCGCGACGCGCCGAAGCCGAATTAGTGCAATTCCAGGAAAAGTGTGAGCGGTTTTCCCGGGAAAAGCGCGTAGCGCTTTCCCTTGGGAATTGCGTCAAAACAAAGAGATAGAGCGTCTCGCCGTTTCCGTTAAACGGTGAAACGCTCTAGCGCCAGGTGGCCTCGGCTTGCCCCAGAACGTCGGTGACCGCGCGCTCGAAGCGCGAGCATTCCGTCACCAGCCAGTCGGCCATGGCCGGCCAGTTGTCCTCTGCATAGCAGTTCACCTGCCACATCGAATTAATGCCGAGACCCTCGCAGCTCTGCTCCGGCCTGAGCTTCAGCCTGCCTTCGATCGCCGGCTGGAAAGGCCTCAGCCGCGACCAGGCTTCAGTGGCGCCGAACTTCTCGTTACGGCCGAAGAAAACGCCGACATGGTTTTGCGCCGGCGCGACATACATGGACAGGACCAGGGCGAAGTCCGGCAGCCCACGCTGCCAGAACCAGGGGCCGCGCCGCGCCATGGATGCGCGTTCCTCCGGATGCCGTTCGGCGAACAGCGCCCAGAAGTTGCGTTGGCGGAATTCAGAGGCGCGGCGGGCGCCAAAGTCGAATTCGCTCATGGTTCAACCCGTCGAAAGGCGCCGCTATCGACGCCCGGAGGCTGCCCCGGCCTTACACCATGCCGAGCGCGGCCTTGTACAGATCGAGGATGGATTCTTCCTCTTGGCGCTCGGCCTGGTCCTTCTTGCGCAGCCGGATGATCGAGCGCATCGCCTTGGTGTCGAAGCCGGTGCCCTTGGCTTCGGCGAACACTTCCTTGATGTCGTCGGCGATGGTCTTCTTTTCTTCCTCGAGCCGCTCGATGCGCTCGATGAAGGCGCGCAACTGGCCGGCGGCAACAGTCTGGCTGGTCTCGGTGATGTCGTCGGCCATGTTTTTCTCCGCTTCTTTTTAGGCGCCGCGATTCTGGCGCGGCAAAATTGGAGCGGGTTCGATGCCCGAGCGGGCGCGGCGGGTCAAGCTATTATCGATGCGGAATGAAGAGTTGCGCACGCCTTAAGGCGTATTGAGATTCAGGTCAGGCCGAGCCGAAAATGGTGGCTTCCGAGAACCGGTGCGGAGCGTACTCAAAGTACGTGAGCACCGGAAGCGCAGGAAGCCGCCATTTTCGGCTCGGCCTGACCTGAATATCAGTACGCCTTAGCCAAAGGCGATCAGCAGATCCTTGGCGTCGATCTGATCGCCGGCCTTGACCAGCACTTCGGCGATCGTGCCGTCGCGTTCGGCATGCAGCGCCGTCTCCATCTTCATGGCTTCGATGGAGAGCAGCACGTCACCAGCCTTGACCGCCTGGCCGGCGGCAACCGCAAGCGCGGAGACCACGCCCGGCATCGGCGCGCCGACATGCGCCTCGTTGCCGGGCTCGGCCTTGCGCCGTGCCTTGGCCGCCGAGGCGCCATGCGCCCTGTCCGGCACCCGGACGCGGCGTGGCTGGCCGTTGAGCTCGAAAAACACGGTGACCATGCCCTTCTCATCGACATCGCCGATAGCAAGGCAGCGCACCACAAGCGTCTTGCCTTTCTCGATGTCCAGGAAGATCTCGTCCTCGGACTTCATGCCGTAGAAATAGGTCGGCGTTGGCAACACGCTGACCGGCCCGTAGGTCTCCTGCGCGGCGGCAAAGTCGGTGAACACCTTCGGATACATCAGCCAGGACGCGAATTCGTACTCCGAGAGCTTGCGCTCCAGCTTCTCCTCGATTTCCTTGCGGCTGGCCTTGAGGTCTGCCGGCTTGAGCAGCGAGCCCGGCCGCACGGTGATCGGCTTGTTGTCCTTCAGCGCCTTCTTCTGCAGCTTCGCAGGCCAGCCGCCGGGCGACTGGCCGAGATCGCCGCGCAGCATCGAGACGACCGAGTCGGGGAAGGCGATGTCCTTGGCCGGGTTTTCGACGTCGGCGACGGTGAGGTCCTGGCTCACCATCATCAGCGCCATGTCGCCGACCACCTTGGATGACGGCGTCACCTTGACGATGTCCCCGAACATCAGATTGACGTCGTGATAGGCCTGGGCCACCTCGTGCCAGCGCGTCTCCAGCCCGAGCGAGCGCGCCTGTTCCTTGAGGTTGGTGAACTGGCCGCCCGGCATTTCGTGCAAATAGACCTCCGAGGCCGGCCCCTTGAGGTCGCTTTCGAAGGCGGCGTACTGGTTGCGCACCGCTTCCCAGTAGAACGAGATGTTGCGGATCCATTGCGGATCGAGGCCGGGATCGCGCTCGGTTCCCTTCAGCGCCTCGACGATCGAGCCGAGGCAAGGCTGCGAGGTGTTGCCGGAGAAGGAATCCATCGCCGCATCGATGGCGTCGACGCCGCTTTCCACGCCCGCCAGCACCGTCGCCGCCGACAGGCCTGACGTGTCGTGGGTGTGGAAGTGGATCGGCAAATCGGTCGCCTCGCGCAGCGCCTTGAACAGCACGCGTGCGGCGGCCGGCTTCAACAGCCCCGCCATATCCTTGACGGCGATGATGTGGGCGCCAGCGGCCTGCAATTCCTTCGCCAGCCCGACATAGTATCTGAGGTCGTATTTGGCGCGCGCCGGATCGAGGATGTCGCCGGTGTAGCAGATCGCCGCTTCGACCAGCTTGCCCTCCGCGCCCACCGCGTCCATGGCGACACGCATATTCTCGACCCAGTTCAGGCAGTCGAAGACGCGGAACAGGTCGACGCCGCCAGCCGCTGCCTGTTTGACGAAATGCTGCACGACATTGTCGGGATAGTTGGTGTAGCCGACGCCGTTGGCGCCGCGCAGAAGCATCTGCAGCAAAAGGTTGGGGGCGGCCTCGCGCACTTTGCTCAGCCGCTCCCACGGATCCTCGGTGAGGAAGCGCATGGCGACGTCGAAAGTGGCGCCGCCCCAGCATTCCAGCGACAGGAGCCGCGGCAGTGCCCGCGCATAGGTGCCGGCAATCCCGGCAATGTCATGCGTGCGCATGCGGGTGGCGAGCAGCGACTGGTGGCCGTCGCGCATCGTCGTGTCGGTGACCAGCACCTCTTTTTGCTCACGCATCCAGGCGGCGAATTTCTCCGGCCCCAGCGCGTCGAGCTTCTGCTTGCTGCCGCCCGGCACATTGCCGTTGAGATAGGGCACGACGGGCGCTGCCGCATCGGCCTTCGGCATCGGACGGCCGCGGGTTTCGGGATGGCCGTTGACGCTGACGTCGGCCAGATAGTTGAGCAGCTTGGTGGCGCGGTCCTGGCGCTTGACCTGCGCGAATAGCTCCGGCGTCGTGTCGATGAACCTGGTCGTGTAGGAATTGTCGGCGAAGCGCGGGTGATTGATGATCGCCTCGAGGAAGGTGAGGTTGGTCGCCACGCCGCGGATACGGAACTCGCGCAAGGCCCGGTTCATGCGGGCGATCGCCTCGGCCGGTGTCGGCGCCCAGGCCGTCACCTTCTCCAGCAGCGGATCGTAGAAGCGGGTGATGACCGCGCCCGAATAGGCGGTGCCGCCGTCGAGGCGAATGCCGAAACCGGCGGCTTCGCGATAGGCGGTGATCCGGCCGTAATCCGGAATGAAACTATGCTCTGGATCCTCGGTGGTGATGCGGCACTGCAGGGCGTGGCCGTTCAGCCTGATGTCGGCCTGCGCCGGCACGCCCGACTCTTTCGTGCCGATGGCAAAGCCGTCCAATATGTGGATCTGCGCCTTGACGATGTCGATGCCGGTCACCTGCTCGGTGACGGTGTGCTCGACCTGGATGCGCGGATTGACCTCGATGAAGTAGAATTTGCCGGTGTCGGCGTCCTGCAGGAATTCCACCGTGCCGGCGCCGATATAGCTCGTCTCGCGCGCGATCTTGAGCGCATAGCCGCAAAGCTCCTGGCGCAATGCCTCGCTGAGGTAGGGCGCCGGCGCCCGCTCGACGACCTTCTGGTTGCGGCGCTGGATCGAACAGTCGCGCTCGAACAGATGCACGGCATTGCCGTGCGTGTCGCCAAGCACCTGGACCTCGACATGGCGGGCGCGCTCGATCAGCTTTTCGAGATAGACCTCGTCCTTGCCGAACGCGGCCTTGGCCTCACGTTTGCCTTCGGTGACTTCGCGGACCAGATCAGCCTCGGCGCGGATGGCGCGCATGCCACGCCCGCCACCGCCCCACGATGCCTTGAGCATCACCGGATAGCCGATTTCCTCGGCCAATTTCTTGACCGTGTCCATGTCGTCCGGCAGCGGGTCGGTTGCCGGAATCACCGGCACGCCGACCTCGATGGCGAGATTGCGCGCGGCGACCTTGTTGCCGAGCCGGCGCATCGTGTCTGGCTTAGGGCCGATAAAGGTGATGCCGGCCTCGGCGCAGGCATCTGCGAATTCAGGGCTTTCCGACAAAAGGCCATAGCCCGGATGGATGGCGTCGGCGCCGGACAGCCTGGCGACGCGGATCACTTCCTCGATCGACAGATAGCTTTCGATCGGCCCCATGTCCTTGGCCAGATGCGGCCCGCGCCCGACCTGGTAGCTTTCATCGGCCTTGAACCGATGCAGCGAATATTTGTCCTCCTCGGCCCAGATCGCCACGGTTTTGAGGCCGAGCTCGTTGGCCGCGCGAAAGACGCGGATGGCAATTTCGGACCGGTTGGCGACGAGGATCTTCGTGATGGCCAAGGAAGAAGGCTCCGGGCAGGAGGGATGGGGCTCAGCAAATGATTAACGCGAAAATGCTGCAGTGCAACCAAAATCGGGTGGCGATTAAACCGATTTAAATGGATTCTAGCACTGCGGAGCGAAAGACTGCGTGCGAATGGCGTCGCCAAGTGACGCGAATTGTCATCCCGCGCACAATCCGCTCCCCGGCTAATGGTTCTTTTTTTAGCCAATGCAATCGCTCCATCCCTGCTCTGACTGATCAAAAGAAAAATGCCCGGCGCAAGCGCCGGGCATTTCGTAGGGGTTGAGCTAATGGATCAGCCCTTCGGCAGCCAGGTGATCTTGCCGTCCGGACCCTTCTTCCACTCGTACATGATGTAGCCCGGGAGCTTCGGATCGCCCTTCTCGTCATAGGCGAGGTCGCCCAGAACGGTCTTGAACGGACCCTTCTCATGCATCGCCTTCGCCACTTCCACCGGATCGTTCGACTTGGCCACGGCAGCGGCCTCCGCGATCACTTGCATGGCAGCGTAGGAGTAGAGCGTGTAGGCTTCCGGCTCAAAGCCCTGGGCGCGGAACTTCTCGACCAGTGCCTTGTTCTCGGGGATAAGGCGCGGATCTGGGCCGAAGGTATTCAGCGTGCCGATAACCGCGTCGCCGGCGATCGCAGCCAGCTCGTCGGTGACGATGCCGTCGCCCGACATCAAGGTAGCCTTGAGGCCCTGGTCAGCCGACTGGCGGATGATCAGGCCGGCTTCGGTGTGCAGGCCGCCCCAATAGATCAGGGTGACGCCGGCGTCCTTCATCTTGGCGATCAGTGCCGAGAAGTCCTTGTCGCCGACATTGACGCCTTCGTACATGACTTCCGTCAGGCCGGCTGCGTTCATCGCCTTCTTGGTTTCGTCGGCAAGGCCCTGACCGTAGGGGGTCTTGTCGTGGATGACGGCAACCTTGGCGTCCTTGAAGTTGGCCGCAATATAGGCGCCGGCGATGCCGCCCTGCTGGTCGTCGCGTCCGCAGGTGCGGAACACGTTCCACAGGCCGCGCTCGGTGAATTTCGGGTTGGTCGCCGCTGGGGTCACTTCGACGATATTGTTGTCGACATAGACTTCCTGCGACACCGGAATCGAGACGCCCGAGTTGAAGTGGCCAACCACGAACTTGACGCCGTCGCCGACGAACTTGTTGGCGACCGAGATGCCTTGCTTCGGATCGGAGACGTCGTCGCCGACTTCAAGCTTGATCTGCTCGCCATTCATGCCGCCTGCTGCGTTGATATCGGCGACAGCCGCTTCCGCACCCTTCTGCAGCTGCGCACCGAAGGCCGCATTCGGGCCGGTGATCGGACCGGCGACGCCGACGAGGACATCAGCCCATGCGTTACCGCCGAACGCGACAAGCGCGGTCAGGGCAACGGCGGACAAAAGTGATTTCTTCATTTAAACGCTCCCATTTACGAGGTGGGCGTGGATGATACTTTCATGCGATGCCCACCCTTATCGCAGAAAGCGTACTTTGCCGATTTTCAGGCCCTTGTCACGCCGATTCATCCCCGAAACGGCGTTAATGGTGAACGTCAACCTTTCGGCTTCCAGCTTAAGATCGAAGCACGTTCGTAAAGCCAATTATACTGCGTCACCATCTGGTTGGTGCGCGTGTATTGATAGCCGACAAATCCCAATATCATGAGCACGATTGTGTCCACGACATAGTATTGCAGCGAAAACATCGTGCCGCCGAACAGGGCATGATGAATGAACCTTATGCCGATGCCGAGCCCCAGCAGGTAGGCGAACAGCGCCGGCAGGCTGCGCCATGTCTGGGCGCTTGCCTTGCCGGTCATCCATGCCGCCCAACCGCCGAGCAGGCAAGTGACGAAGAAGAACTGCCAGATTGACGATTCCTCGTAGAGAATGCCTTGCATGGTGAAGACTCCCTAACATGACCCCGAAAAGTTGCAGACTTTTCGGACAAAGGTCATGCGACAAACAAACAACCTGGAGCGGAGTACTGTATGCATACATTCCACTCCAAACTCAGTGATGGCCGCCTTCGAGATAGGCCGCGCGCACTTCCGGATTGGCGAGCAATTCCTTGCCGGTGCCGCTCATGGTCACGTTGCCGTTGACCATGACATAGCCGCGCGTGGCGAGCTTGAGCGCGCCGAAGGCGTTCTGCTCGACCAGGAACACAGTCAGCCCTTGCGTGCGGTTCAGCTCGCGGATGGCGTCGAAGATCTGCTTGACGATCAGCGGCGCTAGGCCAAGCGACGGCTCGTCGAGCAGGAGCAGCTTCGGCCGCGCCATCAGCGCGCGTCCGATCGACAGCATCTGCTGCTCGCCGCCCGACAGCGTCCCGCCACGCTGGGCAATGCGCTCCTTGAGGCGCGGGAACAGTGTGAACACCTTCTCGGCATCCTCGTCATAGTGCTTGAGGTTGTCGAGACCGGCGCCCATCTGCAGGTTTTCCATCACCGTCATGCGCGGGAAAATGCGCCTGCCTTCCGGCGACTGCGCGATGCGCATGCGCGCGATCTCGTGCGTCGGCATCTGGGTGATGTCGGTGCCGGCGAAAGTGATGGTGCCGGAACGGGCCCGCGGCGCCCCGAAGATGGTCATCATCAGCGTCGACTTGCCGGCGCCGTTGGCGCCGATCAGCGCGACGATCTCGCCCTGGTTGACGTGGACATTGACGCCGTTCAGCGCCTTGATGTTGCCGTAGTAGGTCTCGACGCCCTTGATGTCGAGCAACGTTGTCTCGGCCATCACTTACGCCCTCCGCGCGGCTTGGATGTCGGGGATTTCCCGGCGGGCTTGGCCGTGGCCCGCTCGGTCGGTTTTCTCGGCGCGACGTTGGCCTTTGCATCGAATTGAGCTGCCTTCGAGGCGCCCTTCGACACCGTGACCCGCTCGCCCTCGCTGTGGCCGATCGTGTCGCTCACCGGGCCGGCGAGATAAGACGACGACGTGCCTGGTCCGTGCGCTGTGTCAGGCCCTATGTCCAACTGCTCGATGACGTCTTCATCGCCGACCTCGGTCAGCACCGTCTCGACCTCCTCGTCGTCGACGCCGAGATAGGCGGCGATGACGCGTGGGTCGGTGCGCACCGATTGCGGGCTGCCGTCGGAAATCTTGCGGCCATATTCGAGCACCACGACATGGTCGGAAATCTGCATGACCACCGACATGTCGTGCTCGATCAGCAGGATCGAGGTGCTGCTCTTGATGTCCATCAGCAGCGAATTGAGCGCGGCCGATTCCTTCGGATTGAGACCGGCCGCCGGCTCGTCGAGGCACAGAAGCTCGGGCCCCGTGCACATGGCGCGCGCGATCTCGAGGCGCCGCTGCGCGCCATAGGGCAAATCGCCGGCCGGATCGTCGGCGCGATCGACAAGATCGGCCTTCTCCAGCCAGTGCTTGGCAAGCTCAACCGATTCGGCCGAGGCCCTGCGGTAGCCGCCGATCCCGAACAGGCCCAGGATCGTATAGCCCGATGCCTTCATCAGCTTGTTGTGCTGGGCAACCAAGAGGTTCTCCAACAGCGTCATGCCCGAGAACAGGCGGATGTTCTGGAAGGTGCGCGCCACCTTGGCGCGCGCCGGGATCTCGTGATTGGGCAGCCGTTCGAGCAGGAAGCTCGAGCCGTCGGCACCGTTGAGCGTGATCATGCCTTCCGACGGCTTGTAGAAGCCGGTGATGCAGTTGAACACGGTGGTCTTGCCGGCGCCGTTGGGTCCGATCAGCGCGGTGATCTCGCCGCGCTTGGCCTGGAAGGACAGGTCGCCGATGGCGACCAGGCCGCCGAACTTCATCGACAGATGCTCGACCTGGAGAATGGCGTCTTTCATACCCGGATTGGCCTTCTGAATCGAACTCGCATTCATCAGCCGTGTCCTTCCTTGGTGAAGGAACTGGAGACCGCTCTTCGCTCCTTGAGGAAGGCTGTCGGTTCACGACTACCGACGAAGCCGCGCGGCTTCCACAGCATGACGATGACCATGGCCATGCCGAACAGAAGCATGCGGTAAAGCTCCGGCGTGAAATCCTTGCCGAAGACCTGCTTGAGAAAGTCGAGTTCCCGCAGTGCCTCGGTGCCGCCGATCATCACCATTGCGGCGACCGCGATACCGACCAGCGAGCCCATGCCACCGAGCACAACGATGGCCAGGATGATCGCCGATTCCAGGAAGACGAAGGATTCAGGGCTGACGAAGCCCTGCCGTGCGGAGAAGAAGGCGCCGGCAAAACCGCCGAACATGGCGCCGGTGGCAAAGGCGGTGAGCTTGGTGGTGGTGGTGTTGATGCCGAGCGAGCGGCAGGCGATCTCGTCCTCGCGCAGTGCCTCCCAGGCGCGGCCGACAGGCATGCGCCTGAGCCGGATCGTGACGAACGCGGTCAGCAGCGCCAGCGCCAGGATCAGATAGTAGAGGAAGATCTTGTAGTAGGCGCTCGACTGGGCGATGTGCAGCACCTTGCCGATATAGTTCGGGTCCGTCGAATTGAACGTCATCAGGCCGAAGAACGTGACCTTCGGGATACCGGAGATGCCGGCCGAGCCGTTGGTGACTTCACGCCAGTTGATCAGCACCAGGCGGATGATCTCGCCGAAGGCCAGAGTGACGATCGCCAGGTAGTCGCCACGCAGCCGGAGCACAGGAAAGCCGAGCATCACGCCCCAGAAGGCGGCCATGGCGCCGGCTGCCGGCAGCAGGATCCAGAACGACAGGCCGTAGTGAGAGCCGAGCAGCGCATAGGCGTAGGCGCCGACCGCGTAGAAGGCGACGTAGCCGAGATCGAGCAGGCCGGCGAGGCCGACGACGATGTTCAGCCCCCAGGCCAGCATCACATAGATCAGGATCTGTATGCCGAAATTGTCGATCCACTTCAGCGAGCCCTGCAGCCCGCCGACGAACGACCACGACATCAGCGACAACACGCCGACGACCAGGATCGGATAGAGCACCAATGCGGTGATCCCGAGCTTGGTGAAATTGTCATGGATGTAGGCGCGGAAGTAGAAGATCACACAGGCCAGCGCATAGATGACGGCCAGCGCGCGCAGGAACTGCAGATAGCCGGCCAGACCATCGCCTACCAGGCCCGGCAAGGCGCCGCCGAACACAAACAGTATCGCTGCCAGCACGATGGCCACGATGAAGGCCGGAAGCAGGAAGAAGCGCGACGCCACGCTGGCCGGCAACAGACCGGTGGCGACATTGGCGATCTTCTGATTGGCCATGAAGGGCTGGCCATAGGCAATGTAGAAGAAGCGGCCAAGCATGGTCAGCACGACCACGGTGATGAGCAGCCACCAGCGCGTCACTAGGATCAACTGGTTGCTGATGTTCTGGTCGGTCTTCAGGCCGATGAACAGAACGAACAGGCCCAGCGAGATGGCACCGGCATAGAGCGCCTCACGAAATGCGCGCTGCACGGGGGAGGCGACGGTGTCGCGCTCCGAGGATACGGTAACCGCCATTGTCTCAGACCTTTTCGACTTCTGGCCGGCCCAAAATGCCGGAAGGCAGGAAGATCAGCACGATCGCCAGGATGGAGAACGCCGCGACGTCCTTGTAGTCGATCGAGAAATAGGCCGACCACATGCTTTCGATGAAGCCGATCAGCAGCCCGCCAAGCACGGCGCCCGGCAGAGACCCGATGCCGCCGAGAACGGCCGCGGTGAAGGCCTTGACCCCCGGCACGAAGCCGTCGGAGAAGGCGATAACGCCGTAATACATCAGGAACAGCGTGCCGGCGACGGCCGCAAGCGCTGCGCCCATGATGAAGGTGATCGAGATCGTACGGTCGACGTCGACGCCGAGCAGCGCGGCCATCTTGCGATCCTGTTCGCAGGCGCGCTGGGCGCGGCCAAGCGAGGTCCTGTTGACCAGGTACCAGAACAGCGCCAGCAGCAGCGCGGTGACGATGACGATAATGATCTGCTTCAGCGACACGCTGATGCCATTGATGTTGTAGACCTGGCTGACCATCGGCGGGATCGGCTTGTTGCGCGGACCCTGCGTCACCTGGATGAAGTTCGACAGCGCGATCGACATGCCGATGGCGGTGATCAGCGGCGCCAGCCGGAACGACCCGCGCAGCGGCCGGTAGGCCACCTTCTCGATCGTCCAGTTGTAGAGGCTGGTGAGCAGCATCGCCACGATCATCATGATCAGCAGCGCCAGGACGATCGGCACCGAATAGAACAAGGAGCCGAGGATGAGGAAGACGACGAGGGCGGCGAATGCCCCGACCATGAAAATGTCGCCGTGGGCGAAGTTGATCATGCCGATGATGCCGTAGACCATCGTGTAGCCGATTGCGATCAGCCCATAGATCGATCCCAGCGTCAGCCCATTGATAAGCTGCTGGACAAAGTACTGCATGTGTACATGGCTCCCCTGGAATGTCGCCCATGCAGACGCATTCCTTTTCGTATTTCCCCTAGTCGTAAAGTTTCGAGCCCGGATTGCAACGTGATTTTTCAAACGTCGTGCGTGTTTTGCCGGCACGCCTTCCGTTTGCCCGTTTTTTTGCTCCCGACCCCTGGACTATCGCGGACCCTATCATTGGCATAACGCAATGTCTTTGACGATTCAGCCGGACCATGCACCTCATTTCGAAGAAATCGCCGTCAAAATTAGGTGATGAGACGATTCGTTGCGTTGCCGGCATGCTTCGTTTTTTAGCCACATTCCTTTCCTTAGGGGCAAGATTCTTGCCGCTTGGCCTTGGCTGTGCGCAAGTGGATCGTGATGGTCGATAGAAGACAGTGTAAGAAACCGGGCTTCCAGGCCCGCCCGCCGGGCACGGAAGCGACTACGTGTCTGTGATCAGTAGGCGGATCCACCGTCGTCGCTCAGCGCATGCCGCTCCGTGCCCTTCAAGGGCGGATTGAAAACGCTGACCAGGATCATGTCGCCTGCGGCGTCGGCCCGCAGATAATGCTCGTCATGCTCATTGAGGACATAGATCGTACCCGGCTCTATACGATGCACCGCGCCGGACATGTCCTCGACCTCGCCGGCGCCGGCGATGCAATAACAGGCCTCGAAATGCCTGACATAGTGGAGGCGCGATTCGCTGCCTGCGCGCACGACAGTGTGGCAGACGGTGAAGCCCATGCCGTCCTGCTGGGTCAGCAACCGGTGGCTGGTGCCATTGCCCCAATTCACGAAGAAGTCAGATTTTTCTACATCATCCAATTGTCTGGTGAACATGACGATTTCCCTGCGGATGCCGGCCAAGGACCGGGAAGTTGCGGATGGATTGGTGATCCACGGCAGAGATGCTGCATGCCGGGCGGACTTTCAAATGATTGCTTCTCACCGGTCATGTTAGTAAATCTTACAGATGGACTACATTCCGCTGAATGCCATCCGGGCCTTTGAGGCTGCCTCCCGCCGCTTGAGCTTTTCCGCTGCCGCCGAAGAGTTGCATGTGACCCATCCGGCGATCAGTCACCAGATAAGGCGCCTGGAGGAGTGGCTGGGCGTGCCTCTGTTCCACCGCGACGCGCGCAAGGTAAGGCTGACCGATGCCGGCGTGATCCTGCAGGCGTCAGCGAGCGCAGCCCTTGCCGAACTCGGCGCCACCTGCCGGCGCATCCGGCGCAATGCCGCGGCGGCGACGATTTCTGTCGGCTGCATCCCGTCCATCGCCAGCCGCTGGCTTGTGCCCCGCCTGCCAGCCTTCACCGCCAGTCACCCCGACATCGGCATGCGCGTCGCCTATGCCAAAGCCGAGGACAGGCTTGGCGATGGCGACAATGATGTGCTGATCACGCTCGGCGCCGATCCGACGCCCGGCGTCACCAGCCTGAAACTGTTTTCGCGCCTCAACCGCCCAGTGTGCAGCCCCTACTATCTGGCCGGCAGGGAGCATCTCAGGACACCTGCCGGGATCGCCGGCGCCGACCTGCTGCACGACGAGAACCGCCAGGGCTGGAGCGATTGGTTTGCCGAGGCCGGACTGGCCAAGGTCGATGTCGGCAACGGGCCGGTCTTTGCCGACTTCAACATCCTTGCCACCGCGGTCATCGCCGGGCATGGCGTGGCGCTATGCCCGGTCGATGTCTTTCGCGACGAACTGAAGCGCGGCGACCTGGTGGTCCTGTCCGACATATCGACGAACCGCGACAAGGCTTATTTCCTGACCATGGCGGCGAATGCCTCCCCCGCCGCACTCACCTTCGCCGACTGGTTTCGTCGGGAAGTCTCGGTCGATGCCGAGGGCAACCAGCCCGCTACTTGACGACGAACCCATGCGCGAACGGATCGCGGTCGTCGATGAAGATAGTGTTCAGACCGGTCATCCGCGCCCAGCCGCCGATCGAAGGGATGATGGCCGGCTTACCGGCAACGGTGACGTCCTTTTCGACCTTACCCTTGAACAGCGAACCGATGATCGATTCATGGACGAAGCTGTCGCCGGCCTTGAGCTTGCCCTTGGCGTGAAGCTGCGCCATGCGTGCCGAAGTGCCTGTGCCGCAGGGCGAGCGGTCGATCGCCTTGTCGCCATAGAAGACGGCATTGCGCGCATCGGCGCCCGCCACCGTCGGCTTGCCCGTCCACAGCATGTGCGACAGCCGGTTGATCTCAGGATTTTCCGGATGCACGAACGAATACTTCTCGTTGAGCCGCTGCCGCACCACCGGGCTCCAGGCGATGAAATCGCCGGCGGAATAGTCAGCCATGTCATGGTAATTCGCCTGCGGTTCGACGATGGCGTAGAAATTGCCGCCATAAGCGACATCGACGGTAATCTCGCCAAGCTGCGGACACTCCACCGTCAGCCCTTCCGCATAAAGGAAGGACGGCACATTGGTGATACGCACCTCTTCGACATAATCACCAACCTGTTTGTACTCGGCGATGACCAGCCCGGCCGGCGTGTCGAGCCTGAGCACACCAGGCGTTTTCGGCTTGATCAGCCCATGTTCGATGGCCATCGTCACCGTGCCGATCGTGCCGTGGCCGCACATCGGCAGGCAGCCCGATGTCTCGATGAACAGGATGGCGATGTCGCAATCCTCGCGCGTCGGCGGATAAAGGATCGAGCCCGACATCACGTCATGGCCGCGCGGCTCGAACATCAGCCCGGTGCGGATCCAGTCATACTCCGCCAGGAAATGCGCTCGCCGTTCCATCATCGTCGACCCCTCGAGCAAGGGTCCGCCGCCAGCGACCAGCCGCACCGGATTGCCGCAAGTATGGCCGTCGATGCAGAAGAAGGATTTTTTGGCCATGATTTCCTCGAACTCAAAACCGTTGCGGGCTGAAGGGGGTAAGATCGATCGGCGAAGTCTGCCCGAGAACGAGATCGCGGATCAAGCGGCCGCTGGCCGCCGCCTGGGTCAGGCCGAGATGGCCATGGCCAAAGGCGTAGACAACGTTGGGCGCAGTGCGCGCCGTGCCGATGACCGGCAGCGAATCCGGCAGCGACGGACGATAGCCCATCCATTCGCGGCCGCCTGACGGGTCCAGCCCCGGAAGGAATTGTCGGGCTTTTTCCAGCATCGCCTTCGAGCGTGCAAAATTCGGCGGCCGGTCAAGTCCGCCCAACTCGACGGCGCCGCCGACGCGCAAGCCAGTGTCGAGCGGCGTGATGACGAAACCGTGGCCGGAGAAGATCAGCATCCGCTGCACGGCGAAGGCGGTCTTCGGCAATGTCGTGTTGTAGCCGCGCTCGGTCTCCAGCGGGATAATGTCGCCGAGGTTCTTGGCCAGCAGATGCGACCATGCCCCGGCCGCGACGACGAGGTGCCTCGCCTGCCTGGTCGTACCGTCGGCCAGTGTCAGCATCGCGCCGCCATCATTGGTCGCGACGCGCTCGATGCGTGCTTTTTCGAAACGCGCGCCCAAACCTTCGGCATAGGCCCAGACCGCCTTGCCGAGTAGTTTCGGGTCGGCGACGGTCTTCCATCCCGGCACGAACGTGCCCTTGATGAAGCGCGGCGACAACCCAGGCTGCAGCCGCGCCAGTTCCTCGCCTTCGACATGGCGAAAGCCGATGCCGAAGCGCTCTCGCGCCACCCAGCCGGACAGTCCGGCCTGGAACTCTGCCTCGCTTTCGTAAAGTTCCAGCGAACCATCCTCGTGCAGCATCGGCCCCGTGCGGGACCGCTCGAGCAACCCTATCCATTCGGCCTCGGCGAGCCTCATCATGCCCGCCTGTGCCACAAGGCTCGCCTCATAATGCCGCGGCGCGCCAGCGCGCCAGAAGCGGAACAGCCATGGCAGGAGCTTCGGCAGATAGGCCGGTGGGATGCTGAGCGGTCCGAGCGGATCGGCAAGCCATTTCGGCAATTGCCGCATCATGCCCTTATGCGCCATCGGTAGCACATCGGAGAAGGCGAAGGCGGCGGCATTGCCGGAGCTGGTTTCCTCGCAAATGCCAGTCCGGTCGAAGATGGTGACGCTGCGCCCGGCCTCAGCCAGCAGGGCTGCGGCGCAGATACCGACAATGCCGCCACCGACAATGGCGATGTCTTCCCCTTCTCCCCGCTCACGGGGGTGAGGAGTGGTCCGCGCAGCGGACGAAAAGCCAATTGCTTGGCTTTCCGAACGACGAACGCCCGGAGCGCCAGCGAAGGGCTGCGGTGCCCGAAGGGCGGATGAGGGGCGGCGCCCCGCCTCTGCCGATTTGGAATTTCCTTGCACGCTGGCGCTGCCCCTCATCTGGCTGCCGCCATCTTCTCCCCGTGAACGGGGAGAAGAAAGCTTTCACAACGTCGGCAGCTTCGGCCGTGCCGCCAATGCGTCCTTGACAATCTTCTCGACTGTCTTGCGGCGCTCGCCTGACAGCGGCTGGCGCGGCATGCGCACGCGGTCGTTGGTCTGGATGGCGAACACTTCGGCAAGCTTGATGTTTTGTACCAGATAGGTCGACACGTCGAGATCGAGCAGCGGCCGGAACCAGCGGTAGATCGAAAGCGCCTCCTCGCGGCGGCCCCGCTTCATCAACTGGAAGATGGCCACCGTCTCGCGCGGGAAGGCCGTGACCAGACCCGCTACCCAGCCGATGGCGCCGACCGACAGCGCCTCGAAAGCGAGATTGTCGACGCCGGTGAAGAGGTCGTAGCGGTCGCCGAAGCGGTTGATGATCTCGGTCGAACGCCTGATATCGTCGGACGATTCCTTGATGGCGACGAAGCGCTTGTCGGCGGCCAGCTCCTCCATCTGGTCGACGGCGACGTCGACGCGGTAGGCGAGCCGGTTGGAGTAGATCATCACCGGCAGGTCGCCGGCCTGGGCGACGGCGCGCAAGGCGGCGACCGTCTCTTCCGGGTTGGTGTGATAGATCGGGCTCGGCACCACCATCAGTCCGTTGGCGCCTTCCCGGCTCGCGCGCTTGGCGATGCTTGCCGCCTCGCGGGTGCCGGCCTCGTTGACCGTCAGCAGCACCGGCTTGTTCCCGGCGACTTTCTGTGCCGTCTTCAGCACCTCGATCTTTTCGTCATGCGACAGCATCGGGCCTTCGCCGAGCGAGCCGCAGACGATGATGCCGTCGCAGCCGGCCTCCATCTGCAAGGCAAAGCAGCGCTCCATCTCGGCATGGTCGAGGCGGTCGTCAGCAGTGAATTTGGTCGTGACGGCGGGGAAAACTCCGGTCCACATAGCTGTCTCTCCATCTGATATATCAGCCGTATATCTGCTAAGAAATCCACTGTCAATGCGGAATCTGCTATGATATATCTAAAATATATCAGGAGCGAACCTTTGATATCCACCGACACTGCATCCCCAGAGCCGGCTGCCACCAAGGCCTATCGCGCGCTCGAACATATGATCGTGACGCTGGCACTGGCGCCGGCGAGCTTTGTCACCGAGGGCGCCCTAATCGAAAGGCTCGGCCTCGGCCGCACGCCAGTGCGCGAGGCGATCCAGCGCCTGGCCTGGGAAGGCTTGCTCGACATAAGGCCACGCGCCGGCATCGCCATTGCCCCGCTGCACCCCGGCGACTGGCTGCGCGTGCTTGACGCGCGCCGCGGCGTCGAGGTGGTGCTGGCACGCTCAGCCGCCCGTTTCGTCACCCGCGAGGCCGCCGACATGTTTCATGACGCAGCACTTGCCATGCAGAAGGCGGTCATCTCGGGCAACGTGCTGGCCTTCATCCAGGCCGACAAGGCGCTCGACGAGGCGCTGGCGCTGGCCGCCGACAACCCGTTCGCGGCGCGGCTGGCCGCGCCCTTGCAGACCCACAGCCGCCGCTTCTGGTTTCGCTACAAGGCCGATACGGGGCTCGCCGAATCCGCCGAGCACCATGTCGCGCTGATCCGCTCGATCCTGGACGGCGATGAGGAAGCCGCCGCCAAGGACGCCAAGCGCCTGATGGCGCTGCTGCGTGGCCATGCCGAGACGGCGGCGACGCGCTGAACGGGCGATCAGATCCCTTGCGCGGTGGCGATGGCGGTATTCTCCCATCCGTCACCGGTCGCGAAGATGCAGCTTCGGCCCTTCACGTCGGTCACCAGCATCGACCAGGTCCCATTTGCCGCAACATAGATCTCGACAATGGCGGCCTCGCCGACCACACCGTAGCCGATCTGCTTTTGTTGAAAGGCCTGCGCCAGCCCCGCGACGAGGTCGCTGTGGCCACCGCAGATAAATTGCGCCTGCCCCGATAGCGTCGACAGCGCCAGCGCGGTGCCGATCACGGCTATCCTGGTCCATCGAAACGAAAATTTGTGTGCCATTGGGCACCTCCTTCGCCTTGGCGTTCCGGCAAAGGGAGGCACATGGGGCAGCCTCAATATGCCGGAGCGTTCCAGGCCGGTTCCGACGTCTTCATCACGTCACTCCTTCTGGTTTTCCGGTCTGTCGTCAGGGAATTTTATCATTCCCTTGAATCGATATGGTGAGGCCCCGATCCGAAAACAAGCACCATTTCGAGGCCTGCGGCGCGTTGCAGGACAACGATCGGCGTCAGACTTCCGCCGGTTCGCGAAGTGCTGCCCATTTCAGCAAGGCATCGAGCGCCGGGCACAGGGCCTGACCCCAGTCGGTCAGACAATACTCGACCTTCGGCGGCACCTGGTGATGCACGATACGGCGAACGATGCCATGGGACTCCATCTGCCGCAGCTGCTGGATCAGCATCTTCTGCGAGATCGCCGGGATCGCCCGTTCGAGATCGGAGAAGCGTAGCACCTTGCCGCCGAACAGGTGGAACAGGATCACCAGTTTCCAGCGGCCTTCGAGGATTCGCAGCACATTCTCTACGCCGCTTGCAGCAGATGAGGGCGTCAGCGGCTCGACCTTGCTCTCAGGCTCAACCTTACTTTCGGGTAAGTACCTTACCTTTTCGTCGGTTCTTGTCATTTCCGCAGCATACCTCACTTTAGGGGCCGGACAAGCACCGCCGACGTCAAGCCGGCGGAGCGACAACCGGAACCGGAGACGAGATCATGACCGTAAAACTTCCCCAGTTGCTGGCGGATTATTTTGCTGCCAAGAACCGGCACGACATCGACGCCATGCTCACCCCCTTCGCACCGGATGCGACGGTTCGCGACGAAGGCGAAATCCATCAGGGGTCGGACGCCATCCGCGACTGGATGGATGCAACCACACGCAAATACCGGGTGACTGTCGAGGTCGCCGACGCGACGGCCAATGGTCAGGCATGGCGGGTCGCCGGCCTCGTCTCAGGTAATTTCCCCGGCAGCCCTGCGACGCTCCATTACAACTTCACGCTGGCGGGCGACCGGATCGCGCGGCTGGAGATCGGCGCATGACCATCGTCCAGAAATTTGCGGTCGACGCCCAGGAATTTGCCGGCAGTCGCGTTCTGGTCACCGGCGGCACCAAGGGTGCCGGCGAGGCCATCGTTGCCAGGCTTTCGGCGGCGGGCGCGCTGGTTGTCACCATCGCTCGTTCGGCAACCGAAGCATCATCGCCGAAGCTGTTCGTGCAGGCCGACGTCAGCACTCTGGCAGGGACCGAAAAAGTGGCCGCAAATGTCATGGAACAGCTTGGTGGCGTCGACATCATCGTTCACAGCGTCGGCGGTTCGAAGAGCCCAGGGGGAGGATTTGCCGGACTGTCGGAGCAGGCCTGGCAAGATGAACTAAACCTCAACCTGCTGGCGGCGGTGCGGCTCGATCGCCTGCTTGTCCCGCATATGATCGAGCAAGGCTCCGGCGCCATCGTCCATATATCGTCGATCCAGCGCCGCCTGCCGCTACACGAATCCACCATCGCCTATGCGGCAGCCAAGGCGGCCCTATCGACCTACAGCAAGGCGCTGTCCAAGGAGCTCGGGCCGAAAGGGATTCGCGTCAACACTGTGGCGCCGGGCTGGGTCCACACCCCGGCTTCAGAAGCCATGGTGAGGCGGCTGGCATCCCACTCGGGTTCGGACGAGGCAACCGCCCGCCAGGGCATCATGGATGCGCTGGGCGGCATCCCGATCGGCCGGCCGGCATGGCCGCAAGAGGTTGCGGAACTGGTGGCTTTCCTTGTTTCCGACCGCGCCTCGGCGATCCACGGCGCCGAATACGTCATCGATGGCGGCACGATTCCGACGGTGTGACGTCATGCAAAAAATCAGGGGCGCAACAAGGTTGCGCCCCTGATCGTGGAACAAGTACCAGACGTCAGTTCATCGTCGGGATGACGAATTCCGCGCCATCCTTGATGCCGGACGGCCAGCGCGACGTCACCGTCTTGGTCTTGGTGTAGAAGCGGAATGCGTCCGGGCCGTGCTGGTTGAGGTCGCCAAAGGACGACGCCTTCCAGCCACCGAACGTGTAATAGGCGATCGGAACCGGGATCGGCACGTTGACGCCGACCATGCCGACTTGAACTCGGGAAGCAAAGTCACGCGCGGCATCGCCGTCGCGGGTGAAGATGGCGACGCCATTGCCCATTTCGTGGTCGTTGGCGAGCTTGATGGCGTTCTCATAGGTCGGCGCGCGCACCACCGACAGCACCGGCCCAAAAATCTCTTCCTTGTAGATGCGCATGTCGGCGGTGACGTTGTCGAACAGGCAGCCGCCGATATAGTAGCCGTCCTCGTAGCCCTGCATGGAGAAGCCGCGGCCGTCGACGACCAGCTTGGCGCCTTCCTTGACGCCGATGTCGACATAGCCCTTGACCCGCTCCAGAGCTTGGCGCGTCACCAGCGGGCCGAAATCAGCGGAGGAATCGGTCGATGGGCCAACCTTTAGGCTTTCGACACGCGGGACCAGTTTTTCCATCAGCCGGTTGGCGGTGTCGTTACCGACCGGAACCGCCACCGAGATCGCCATGCAGCGCTCGCCGGCCGAGCCGTAGCCGGCGCCGATCAACGCATCGACCGTCTGGTCCATGTCGGCGTCGGGCATGATGATCATGTGGTTCTTGGCGCCACCGAAGCACTGCACACGTTTGCCGGCGGCCGTGCCGCGCGAATAGATGTAGTGGGCGATCGGCGTCGAGCCGACAAAGCCGATGGCCTTGATATCGGCATCGTCGAGAATGGCGTCGACGACATCCTTGTCGCCATTGACGACGTTGAGGATGCCGGCCGGCAGGCCGGCCTCGATGAACAGTTCGGCGATGCGCATCGGAACGCCCGGGTCGCGCTCCGAAGGCTTCAGGATGAACGCGTTGCCGCAAGCGATTGCCGGCGCGATCTTCCACAGCGGGATCATCGCCGGGAAATTGAACGGCGTGATGCCGGCGACGACGCCGAGCGGCTGGCGCATCGAATAGACGTCGATGCCGGGGCCGGCGCCGTCGGTGAATTCGCCCTTCATCATGTGCGGTGCGCCGATGCAGACTTCAACCACTTCGAGGCCGCGCTGGATGTCGCCCTTGGCGTCGGCGATGGTCTTGCCATGCTCGCGCGCCAGTATGTCGGCCAGTTCGTCATAGTCGCGGGCGACCAGTTCGAGGAATTTCATCAAGACGCGCACGCGGCGCTGCGGGTTGGTGGCGGCCCATTTCGGCTGCGCCTCCTTGGCATTCTCGACCGCCGCGCGCAGTTCCGCCGGCGAAGCCAGCGCCACCGTGCCGCGCACCGTGCCGTCCATCGGCTGCATGACATCCTGCTTGCGCCCGCTGGTCCCGGCGACATGCTTGCCGCCGATGAAATGACCGTATTCGATCATGGTTTCTCTCCCTGAGTTTGTGATGGTGCATTCAACGCCTTTGCAGGCGCGAAGGCAACGCGAGGGAGAACGCAACCGTTGTGCGGCAAATAGACAACAGCCGATGAGTGTGCATTAAATGCCGCAAATAGCGATGTTCTGTTGATTGGCAGCAAGGATAGAGAGTTGCGATCCTTCACACCCCCCTCTGGCCTGCCGGCCATCTCCCCCGCAAGGGGGGAGATCAGCAGCGTCAGCGACGGTGCCTTTCTTTCAGCGGTCAAGATTGGCGAAAGCCGGAGTGACATCCAATCTCCCCCCTTGCGGGGGAGATGGCCGGCAGGCCAGAGAGGGGTGGGCGGGAACGCGGCGCTCGCCACTAAATCGGACCATCCGCATGAACTGGGATGACGTCCGCATCTTCCTCGCCGTGGCCCGCGCTGGCCAGATCCTCGGTGCCGCCAAGCGCCTCGAGCTCAACCACGCCACCGTCTCACGCCGCATCGCGGCGCTCGAGGATGCGCTGCGCACAAAACTCTTTCGCCGGCTCACCACCGGCAGCGAGCTGACGCCGGCCGGCGAGCGCTTTCTCGACATTGCCGAGCGAATGGAGGGCGACATGATCGCTGCGCGCTCAACCGTGTCGGGCGAAGGCGACGATATTTCCGGCACGGTGCGCATCGGCGCGCCCGACGGGTTCGGCGTCGCCTTCCTCGCCACGCGTCTCGGTGCGCTGACGGCGCTGCACCGCGAACTGACCATCCAGCTGGTGCCGGTGCCGCGTTCCTTCTCGCTGTCACGGCGCGAGGCCGACATCGCCATCACCGTCGAGCGGCCGAGCGAAGGCAGGCTGGTGGCGGGAAAGCTGGTCGACTACACGCTCGGCCTGTTTGCCTCGCGCGCCTATGTTGAGGCACATGGCCTGCCGCGGACATCAGCGGAACTTAGCCAGCATACATTGATCGGCTATGTGCCGGACCTCATCGTCAGCCCATCGCTCGACTATGCGGCCGAATTCAGCCCGGACTGGCGCACCAGCTTTGCCATTTCCTCGGCCCTCGGCCAGGCCGAGGCGGTGCGCTCCGGCGCCGGCATTGGCATCCTGCACACCTTCGTCGCCCGCTCGATGCCGGAGCTGATCCCCGTCGACATCGTCGCGCCGATCCGCCGCGCCTACTGGCTGGTCTATCATGAATCGGTTCGCCCTCTCCGCCGCGTGCAGATCGTCGCCAACTTCATCACCAAGGCGGTGGAGAGGGAGCGCGGGCTGTTCGTGTAGGCTATCGCCTTTCCCTTGCCATAAAATCCCCTTCCCTTGCCACGGAATCAGTGAGTGAGGCATCAGGCGCAGGATTTTGCCGCTGGTACGGTGGAGCGCCGGGTGGCACATTTTTCGGAAAGCTGGCGCGAATAACAATGCGAGCCGTTCTTGCCATCCTCCTGCTGGCCTGGCTTTCGGCCTGCGCCAACCCATGGACCAAGGTTCCGGAAGCCGAACTGCCCAAGCCGATCCGCATCGCGATGGCTCGCCCCTCGCCTTTCGTCTTCGGCAATTATTGCGGCCCGGGCACCCGCACCGGCGACCTCTCGGCCCGGCCGGTCGACCGTCTCGACAGCGCCTGCCAGATCCATGACGCCTGCTACATCGCGCGGCGCAACCATTGCGCCTGCGACGGCGCTTTGGTCGCCTCGGCAAAGGCAATCCGCGACGACAGGACGGCGCCGAAAAAGATGCGCGGCGGGGCCGAGCTTTTGATCGCCACCTTTGCGCTTCCCGTCTGCAAGGTCTTTCCGCAAGGCTTCCTGCCACCCCGCGACCCGGCCGAGCTGAAAACCATGAACGGGGCGGCGGGATGAACCGCGCCACTTGCCTGGTCCTGGCCGGGCTGGCGCTTATGGCGCTGGCCGCATGCGCTGGTCCGCTTAAACATAGCTGCGACTTCTTCCCTGGTAACGAGGACTGCGCGCGGCCCTCGCTGTCGGCCGACGCGCCAGGACCGCAAGTCGCTGCCACGCAGTTTTTCGGCGATGCCGGCACCAGCGACTACGAAAGGCAGTTTCTGGCGCTGCTCGCCCACAACCAGATCGGTGCCATGGACAGGGCGAACGGCACCGGTCCGTTCGGCCATGACCGCCATGCCATCGCCAACCGTGATTTCCAGGCCACCTACCTGACGCTGGAACGACTGGCGAAGCCGGTCGGCGCGGGGCAGATGCCAGCGGCGAGCGGCACGGCTGGCGAAGGCCATTTTGGCGGCCGCTGGCGGGTGTCGCGGCAGACGCTCTATATCGACGCCGCTGCCCGGCCCTCCGCGCCCAAGACGTTCAGCTTCTCCGGCCTGCAGGCGCGCTCGGTTGAGATCTTGCTGCGCCAGTCGGGAAAGCTGCCTGTCGACATATCCGGCGCCTGCGACGGCGCGCTGGCCATCCGCGCCGTCGGCGGTCCGCGCACCGTGGCGAGCGGCGCCGCACTCCGGCTCCGCCTGTCGGCCGGGCAAACCGCCAGCCTGTTCCCGAGCGATGGTCTTAACCGCTGCAGTCTCAAGGTCAGTTCCAGTCTGGCCCCGGCGGGGACGCCACTCACCATCCTGCGCGAAGAGGTCGCGTACCCGGCAATTGCCGCGCTCGACAGCCGCTATGAGCGCTGTCCGGTGCCCGATCCCTCCGGGCTGGAGGAGCTCGACCGTGTCTTCTATGCCGGTCGCTGGCTGTCGCAGACCTGCTCACTGCCGCTGGGGTCACCGCGCCTGCTCCGCAAGTCGCGCGACGGCTTCAACGCCAAGGTCGAGGCGCTGCTCGGCGTGCCGCTACCCGACAGCGCCTTCGACAAGGCCGATCCCGAACTGCCGCTCGACTTCTCGCGCGCGCCGAAACTCAAGCTGGTCTATCTGTCGTCACTGGAATTCAAGGCTGACTTTTCCGGCCGCGTCCTCGAGCGGCTGATCCGCCACCACGCCGCCCTCGGCACCAAGGTGCGCATCATGGTGACCGACGTGCTGGAGCGCGACAAGGACGACGCCCTACTGCACCGCCTGGCGGCCGACTACCCCAATGTCGAGTTGCAGGAATACCGCTGGCGAGCCGACCAAGGGGCGCCGATCGGCGAGCAGCTGTCGCAACTGCACAAGACCCACCACGTCAAGATGCTGGCGACGCTGGCCGAAAATCCCGCCCGCTCGCGCGTCATCATCGGCGGCCGCAACATCCATGATGGCTTCCTGTTCCATAAGCCGATCGACCTGTCGCGCTATCCCAACCTGGAGCAATACGGCAAGACAGACGGCTTCTCGCTGAACTACTATTCGAACTGGAGCGATTTCGACATCGAGTTCGCCGACCCGGCAACGGTCGAGATATTGGCTGCGCACCTCTCGACCTTGTGGTTGCGCGACGCCGACACCAACATTATCAGGCCTTTTTCCATTCCGGTGCGCACCGACGGCCGGCGCCCCCCAGGCACGGTGCGCCATTTCATCTCGGTGCCTTATGAGGACAACCACGCGCTGGAGACCTATTTCGTCGAGCTGATCGACACCGCAGAGCACCATATCGAGATCGTCAATCCCTACCTCAATCTGACACCGAAGCTCAGCCTGGCCATCGAGCGGGCACTGGCGCGTGGCGTCAGGATCGACATTATCGGCCGCATCGACCTCAAGGGCGACATTGGCGGCAAGTTGCTGACCGCGCTCAACAAGCTGTTCGTCGAGAAACATGGCGACCGCATCAACATCCGCGAATTCAAGGCGCCCGATGTCGTGCTGCATTCCAAGATCATGATGATCGACGAAAGGCTGGTGACGATCTCGTCGGTCAACCTCAACAACCGCAGCTTCTTCCACGACCTGGAGAACGGCATGATGGTGCTCGACCCCGCCTTCTACGCCAGAATGCAGCCGGTCTATGACGACTATGTCGCCCATTCGAACCCGGTATCGACCAAGGTGACGATCCCGTGGGCCTACCGATGGCTGTTCTCGAAGGGCTGGGTGAAGGAGGCGTTCTGATCCCTACCGCAAATACCGCTCCGGCCCCAACTCTCGCACATCGATATCCGGCACCTTGCTGGAGATGATGTCGGACAGCACCTTGGCCGAGCCGCAGGCCATCGTCCAGCCAAGCGTGCCGTGGCCCGTGTTGAGATAGAGGTTGGAGAACTCGGTGCGGCCGATCAGCGGCGGCCCATCCGGCGTCATCGGCCGCAGTCCGCACCAGAACGACGCGGCCTTGAGGTCGCCGCCATCCGGGAACAGGTCGCCGACCGAATGTTCGAGCGTGCGCCGACGCGATTCGTGCAGCCTAAGGTCGAAGCCGGAAATCTCCGCCGTGCCGCCGACGCGGATGCGGTCGCCTAGCCTGGTGATCGCCACCTTGTAGGTTTCGTCCATCACCGTCGATACCGGTGCAGCCGCCGCATCCTTGATCGGCACGGTGATCGAGTAACCCTTGACCGGATAGACCGGGATCGGACGCCTGAGCAGTCGCATGAAGCGTGCCGAATAGCTGCCCAAGGCCAGCACATAGGCGTCGGCTGCGCGCGAGCGCTGATCCGTTCCGAAGCTGACGATGCGATTGCGGTTCTTGGTGAAGCGCCTGATCTGCGTGCCGTATTCGAAGGTGACGCCACGCGCCACGCAGAGCTCGGCCAGCCGGTCGGTGAACATCTTGCAGTCGCCGGTTTCGTCGCCGGGCAATCTCAGCCCACCGACGAATTTTTCCCTCACGCCGGCCAGAGCCGGCTCGGCGGCGATGCAGCCATTGGGATCGAGCAGCTCGTAGGGCACGCCATATTTCTTCAGCACCTCGACATCGCCGCCGGTACCGTCGAGCTGCTTTTGCGTGCGAAACAGCTGCAGCGTGCCCTTGGTCCGCTCGTCATAAGCGATGCCGGTCGCCTCGCGCAGCGCCTTCAGCGTGTCGCGGCTGTATTCGGCGAGCGGCACCATGCGCGCCTTGTTGATGGCGTAGCGATCGGCAGTGCAGTTGCGCAGCATCTTGAGCAGCCACGTCCACATGTAAGGATCGAAGGCCGGTCGCACGACCAGCGGGCCATGCTTCATCAACAGCCATTTGATCGCTTTCAGCGGAATGCCGGGACCGGCCCAGGGCGAGGCGTAGCCGGGCGACACCTCGCCGGCATTGGCGAAGCTGGTTTCCAGCGCCGGCCCTTTCTGGCGGTCGAACACCGTGACCTCGTGGCCGGCCTCGGCGAGATAATAGGCTGTGGTGACCCCGATAACGCCGCCGCCCAACACGAAGATCTTCATCGCATCACTCTCCACGACGACATCTTATCCGAGCCTGAAGCCGTCGCCTCCTGTCTGCCGGATTTTGCCGCGTCCGCCAAGGGGCGGCGTGTCGCGCCTCTATTCGTTGATGTAGCAGCGATGAAAGCGCGGGCCGAGGCTGGTCAGGATTTCATAGCCGATGGTGCCGGCGTGGCCGGCCGCATCGTCGACGCTCTGCGAGGGACCCAGCAGCTCGACAAGGTCCCCCTCGCGCAAGCGGCCGGCCGGCAGCGCCGAGATGTCGAGGATGATCGAATCCATCGACACGCGTCCGACAAAGGGCAGCCTGACACCTTCGAACCAGGCGGCCGATGCGGCGCGCCGGTGCCAGCCATCGGCATAACCGAGCGAGATTGTCGCTGCGCGCAAGGGACGGCTGGCTAGAAAGGCATGGCCGTAGCCGACGCCCACGCCCTTTTCAATGCTGCGCGTCTGGATGATCTTTGCCTCGAGCCGTACCACCGGCAGCATCGGGTTCGCCTCGTCCGGCGTCGGGTTGATGCCGTAGAGCGCAGCACCTGGGCGGGCGAGGTCGTACCGATAGCGCGGCCCAAGAAAGATGCCGGAGGAATTGTCGAGCGACGCCGGCGCCTTGGGGAGCATTTTGCGCAACCGTTCGAATTCCCCGAGTTGCGCATCATTGGCCGCATTGGTGGGTTCGTCGGCCCGGGCCAGATGGCTCATGACCAGGACAACGTCGACGCCGGTGAAGGCATCGGCCGCAAGCGCCTCGACCTCCGCAGGCGCCATCCCCAGCCGTGACATGCCGCTATCGACCTGGATGGCCGCCTTGAGCTTGCGGCCGGCCTTTCGGCCGGCCTCGCTCCATGCCTTCAGTTGCCCGGCGCTGTTGATGACGGGCACAAGATCCGCCGCTATCGCTTCCGGCTCGGAGCCCGGCGGCAGCCCGTTCAGCACATGGATCGCTGGCTGCGGCCCGAGTGCCTCGCGCAGCGCGACACCCTCAGTGAGATGCGCGACAAAGAAGATGTCGCAGCCCTCTGCAACCAGTGCCGCCGCCACTTGCCGCGCGCCGAGCCCGTAACCGTCGGCCTTGACGACGCCGGCGCAGCGCACGCCGCCGAGCTTCGCCTTCAGCCGCCGGTAATTCTCTCGGACAGCGCCGAGATCGATGGTCAGGATCGCGCCGGCCGCCGCTTCGCTGATCGTATCTTTGGCTTTACACATCGCAGATCCGCTGAAGTCGGCGCTGCCCCTCATTGTCCTGCCGGACATTTCTCCCCGTATAGTGACGGGGAGAAAGGGCTGGCCTCTCCCTCAGCGCAGTTGTTGCAGCGTAGGCGCTTGGCGAAATCGGCGATGACAGCGCCCCTCTCCCCGTCCCTATACGGGGAGAGGATGCCGGCAGGCAGGTGAGGGACAGCACAAACGCTGCGATAGGAGGCCATTGCCCGGCGTCGTTCATATGTGTCTCGTAGCTGCGGGGTATCCCGATCAATAAAGCACGTATCCGGCACCTTGCGAACCGTCACATCCGCCTACGCGAGATGCCGGAACGCCGCCACCACGTCCTCATAGACCTTGCGTTTGAATGGCACGATCAGGCCGGGCAGGTCCTGCATCGGCCGCCAGGCCCATTCATCGAATTCGGCGGTATGGCCGCCGGGCGGCGGATTGATCTGGATTTCGCTGGTCTCGCCATGAAAGCGGTAGGCGAACCATTTCTGCGTCTGGCCACGATAGCGGCCCTTGAAGGCGATGCCGACCAGATCGGCCGGCAGATCGTAGTTGATCCAGTGCGGCGCCTCGGCCAGCAGCGTGACCGAGCGCATGCCGGTCTCCTCATAGAGCTCGCGCCCGGCCGCCTGCAGCGGCTCTTCGCCCTTGTCGATGCCGCCTTGCGGCATCTGCCAGAGCTGCTTCGTGCCGGCAAATTCGCTGTCCGGCTCGGCGATGCGATGGCCGACCCAGACCATCCCATCGCCATTGAGGATCATCAGTCCGACGCAGGGGCGGTAGGGCAGCGTCTCGGGATCGATCTTTTTAGCCATCAGTCAGGTCCAGCCGTTTCGGGAGTTCGCGCTAATTTTTTTCCGGGTCGATGGCCACCGCCGAGATCGGCACGATCTCGATGCCGCGCTTTTTCGCCTCGAGCACCCACGCCGCAACCGTGTCGACGGTGAGGTCGAAGGCCGAGCCGATGCCGACGGCGGAGCCTTTGGCGCGTGCGGTCGCTTCCAGCGCGTCGAGCTTTTTCAGGATGGCGCCACGGTCCTGCACGGCATCGATCGCCATATCGCCGGCGACAAACGGCACGCCGTCCTTCAAGGCGAGATCGGGCGCCAGGCTCCGCGCGGACGAGCCGTCGTCGATATAGGCAAGGCCGCGTTTGCCTAGCTCGGCCATGAACGGTCCCATCGCCGTCGGGTCGGCGGAAAAGCGCGCGCCCATATAGTTCATGACGCCGGTATAATTGGTGGTCCGCGACAGAGCCCAGCGCAGGCTCTTCAGGTTCTCGTCCGGGCTCGCCGCCACCGTCAGCGTGTTGCGGCCGGGATTGACGTTGGGGTAGTCGAACGGTTCGAGGGGCACCTGCATGACGACCTCATGCCCGCTCTGCCGTGCCGCCTGCATCCAGCGGCCGATGCTGTTGCCTTGCGGCGCAAAGGCTAGCGTCACTTCCGCCGGAAGCTTGGCGATTGCTGCCTGGGTTCCGGTCTGCGACACGGCAAGCCCACCGATGACAATCGCCACGCGGGCGCCGCGCGACCCGGACCACGGCCGCGCATAGACGTCGAACGGCCGCCTGCCGTCGGCGGCGCGTACCGGCAGCGGGCCGGTGTCGCTGGCCTCGATCAGCGCCTTGTCAGGAATATGCGCGATCTTCAGATTCTGACCGATCGTCGACGGGTCATGGATGACGATGGCCGCATTCGCTGGACCGTCGCCCTCCGGGGTCTGCACATGGATGATCTGCGGCCCGGCTGTCTTGGGCGGCGTTTCCGCCTTCGGCGCGGCGGGCTCGGCAGTCGGTGCCGCCGCGGCAGGCTCCGCAGCCGCCGTCACCTTCGGCGTCGAGACCGCCGCCTGTTCGGGCTTGCGGAACGGCTTTTCGCGAAGCGCGATCGCGCCGGAGATGCCGAGCGCGGCCAGGACGACCAGCGTCGTCGCGACAGTACCGGTGCTCAACCCGCGCGACGCAGCGCGCGGCCGGACGGTCTGTCCGAGCGGGCGTTCTATGTCCTTGCCGATGTCAGCCAAGCCGTATCCCCGGGCGCATGATCAGCGAACCTTTTCGCCATGCGCAGATCCAAAACTGACGGCGCGTCCTCGGCGCGCCTTTTTGAGGCACCGCTCTCCAGCCACTGCCTCCGAATCAAACTGCCGGAACCTTGCGGTCCCGGCAGCATTGCATTGCTTCGATCAGGCAGCCAGTGCTGCCGGTCGACTTACTGGTTGAGCACGGCCTTCTCCGGATTCGGCGGGAACGCCGGATCGGTCTTCTGGCCGCGCAGCAACTGCTCGGCGTAGATCAGTTGCAGATCGTCCTTCGGATCCGGCGGCACATAGGCTGCCGAGCCCGAACCGGTCTCACCCTCGTCGGCGCCCTTGATGTGGCCCTTGAGGTCCGATTCGCCACGCGTCAGGTCCCTGCCCTGCAGTTCGGGCGGCAGCGGCTGGTCGACCTTGATGTCGGGCGTAATGCCTTTGCCCTGGATCGACTTGCCGGACGGCGTGTAATAAAGCGCCGTCGTCAGACGCAGCGCGCCGTTCTCGCCAAGCGGGATGATGGTCTGCACCGAGCCCTTGCCGAAGGACTGCGTGCCGACCACGGTGGCGCGGCGCAGGTCCTGCAGCGCGCCGGCAACGATTTCCGAAGCACTGGCCGAACCGCCATTGACCAGCACGATCAGCGGCTTGGCGCCGATGTCGTCGCCTGCCTTGGCGTCGAAGCGGGTGACATCCTTCGGGTCGCGGCCGCGGGTCGAGACAATCTCGCCACGGTCGAGGAAGGCGTCGGACACGCTCACCGCCTGGTCGAGCAGGCCGCCCGGGTTGAGGCGCAGATCGAGCACATAGCCCTTGAGCTTGTCGTTCGGCACCTGCTTCTTGATGGTGTCGATAGCGTTCTCGAGGTCGTCATAGGTCTTTTCGGTGAAGGAGGTGATCTTCATGTAGCCGATGTCGTTCTCGACCCGGAACTTGACCGCCTTGACCTTGATGATGTCGCGCACAACCGTCAGCTCGATCGGCTTGTCGGCGCCCTGGCGCAGGATGGTGAGCTTGATCGGCGTGTTGACCAGGCCGCGCATCTTTTCGACCGCGTCGTTCAGCGTCAGGCCGCGAACCTCTTCGCCGTCGATCTTGGCGATATAGTCGCCGGCCAGCACGCCTGCCTTGGCGGCCGGTGTGTCGTCGATCGGCGTGATCACCTTGACCAGGTCGTTCTCCATGGTGACCTCGATGCCGAGGCCGCCGAACTCACCCTTGGTCTGCACGCGCATGTCCTGCGCCTGCTCGGCATTCATGTAGGACGAGTGCGGATCGAGAGAAGCGAGCATGCCGTTGATGGCGTTTTCGACCAGCGACTTGTCGTCCGGCGGCGTCACATACTGCGCCCGCACGCGCTCGAAGATGTCGCCGAAGATCGCTAGTTGCTTGTAGGTTTCGGAGCCTGCAGCGTTCGCCGTCGAGCCGGGCGCGCCATAGACCAGGCTCATCGCTGACGCGCCCATCAGCGCACCGGCAATAAGAAGCGACAGTTTCCGCATCATTTCACGTCCTTCCAGAGAAGCGGTCCGCCCACCATGGGGTCGGATCGACGGGTTTTCCATCCTTGCGGAACTCGACGTAGAGTTCCGGCGTGGCATTTCCATTCTTCGAGGCCGAGGTGCTTGCCACCCGGGCCTCTCCCATCGCGCCGACCGGCTCTCCTGCGAGCACCGACTGGCCAGACGCGACGCTGATTCTGCTCATCCCCGCCAGGACGACATGATAGCCGTCTCCCGCATTGAGGATCAAGAGTTGACCATAGGAGCGAAAAGGCCCCGCATAAAGCACATTTCCGTCCGCCGGTGCCGTCACGATGGCTCCCGATTGTGTCGCAACCATGTCGCCAAGCATCACCGCGCCGTTACCGTCATCGGCCCCGAAACGGCGCTTGATCTTGCCGGTGACCGGCAGCGCGACCTGGCCCTGAAGCGCCGAAAACGGCGCCGAGGCGGTGAGGCGATTGCGTTCCGGCACTGGCAGCGAGGCGAGTTCCGTCGACGCGGTGGTATCCGCGTCCGGCTTGTCCCCGTCAGCCGCCTTCTGCTCGCCTGCCTTGACTGCATCCGCCGCCTTGCGGCTCTTGTCGGCCTCGAGCGAAGCGATCAGTTCCTTCAGGCTGCCGGCCTTGGCCGCAAGCGCCTGGGAGCGCTGCTTTTCCGCCACCATTGCGGTCCAGGTGTCCGCCTCGAGCTTCTGCTTGGCTTCGAGCAGCATGGAGAGGCGTTTCTTTTCCGCCGTCTGCTCGCCGACCGCCGCCGTCAGCCGGGTCCGCTCGGCCTCGATCGAGGCCGTTACCCGCGTCTGTTCCTTGAGGTCGGCCAGCAATTTGTCGGTCTGCTGGCGCAGTTCCGGCACCACCGCGCCGAGCAGGATGGCGCTGCGCACCGACGACAGCGCGTCTTCCGGCTTGACCAGGATCGCCGGCGGCGGATTGAGCCCCATGCGCTGCAACGCTCCCAGCACCTCGGCCAGCACGTCGCGCCGCGCCGCCAGCGAGACGCGGATCTTCTGTTCCTCGCCCTTCAGCCCTTCCAGCCTGGCGCCGATATCCTCGATGTCCTGGCCGAGCTTCTGCTCGGTCATCGCCGACTGGATCAGCGCCGCGGTGATCGAAGCATGGTCCTTCTTGACCGCCGCAATGTCGGCGGCAAGCTTGGCCAGCCGTTCGGACGACAGCGTGATCTCGGCCGACACCTTCTCATATTCGGCCCGGCTCTGGTCCGGATCGGGCGCCACGTCGAGCGTGTTTTCGGCCCGCGCAAGGCCGAGCGACAGCAAAACCACGGCTGCAGCGATGCCGCAGCGTGCGTGCCAGAAGCCCGTTCCTGATTTCCCGTTGTCAGCCATTGAAGCCCGACTCTATGCGTGGCTTCGTTAACGAACCATCAACCATGATCGAAACCGAAGCCTAGCATAAGACAGCCGCGCATTGGGGCGGAAATCGGTATGACGGTGATTGCGTCCACCGGTTTACGACCGATGGTACGGATGGCCCGAGAGAATTGTCGCCGCGCGATAAAGCTGCTCGCCCAGCATGACGCGCACCAGCTGGTGCGGCCAGGTTGCCGCGCCGAACGACAGCACCAGATCGGCCTGGTCGCGCAGCGGCTGGTCGTGTCCGTCGGCACCGCCAATGGCGATCACCAGCGCCTTGCGGCCCCCATCGCGCAGCTGGCCGATGCGGCCGGCGAAATCGTCTGAGGACAGGTTTTTGCCGCGTTCGTCGAGCAGGAATAGCGCCGTGCCTGGCTGCAGCTGCGCCTGCAGCTTCTGGCTTTCCTCGCGGCGGCGCTCATTGGCGTTCTGCGCGCGTCCCTCGGCAATCTCGGCGACACCGGAGAATTCGAGCCCGATCGCCGGGCCGCTCTTGGCGAAACGCTCGAAATAGCGGTCGGCGAGTTCTCTCTCGGGGCCGGTCTTCATCCGGCCCACGGCATGAACGAATACTTTCATCCCGCCTCTATAAGCCGCGCGAGCGGCTTAGTGGAGGGTCTCTTCCTCGAGATCCGGCGCCTGCCACATCTTTTCAAGATTGTAGAATTCGCGGACTTCGGGGCGGAAGACATGGACGATGATATCACCAGAATCGATCAGAACCCAGTCGGCGCCGGACAGCCCCTCGACGCGCGCCATGCCGAGCCCGGCATCCTTGAGCGCCTTGAGGAGATGGTCGGCAACAGCCGAGACATGACGGTGCGATCGACCCGATGCGACAACCATGTAGTCGCCGAGGCTCGATTTCCCCTGAATGTCGATTGAGACGATATTTTCGGCCTTGGAGTCTTCCAGACTGGCAAGGACTGTCTTGATGGCACGGGATACGGCGTCATCTACGCTGATCCTGGCCGGCGAAGGCACGATGTCGGCCTTCTTCCGCAGTGCTGTTCTCAGTGTATTTCCTTTCGCAGCAAGAACAACCAAATCACCCATGAAATCAGGTGACACCCCATAGATAGGCAGAGTTCCGTTGCAGTTTCAAGACGCAGGCTCTGCCGGCGCGAACGTGGCGCCCACCTTGCGGTTCCGCCGGGCTTCAAAAAAATCGGAACCCATGGCGTCCACAGGGGTTATCGACGCACCCCCCAACCGGAATTCTCTGATGCCCATCGACCCCCAAAACACGCTTCTCACCGTGCAGGCCGGCCTTGCGCAACTGAGCACCCTGATCGTTTCCTATTCCTTCTCCGCCATCGGCGCCGTCATCCTGCTGGTTGTCGGCTACCTCGTTGCCGGTCTCGCCGAACGCTCGATCTCAGCCGGGCTCGGCCATATCCATGGCTTCGACGCGACGCTGCGCCATTTCTTCTCGAAGATCGTCCGATACGCCATCCTGATCCTGGTCGTCATCATGGTGCTCGGCCAGTTCGGCGTGCAGACGGCCTCGATCATCGCCGCCATCGGCGCCATCGGCCTGGCGATTGGTCTTGCGCTGCAAGGCACGCTGCAGAACATCGCCGCCGGCATCATGCTTCTGGCGCTCAGGCCATTCCGCATCGGCGAATATGCCGAGGTCGGCGCCATTGCCGGCACCATCGAGGAAATCGGCCTGTTCGCCACCAAGCTGCGCACGACGGACGGCGTCTACGTTCTGGCGCCCAATTCGACGCTGTGGAACCAGCCGGTTCGCAATTTTACCCGCAACGGCGTGCGCCGCACCGACATCACGCTCACCATCGGCTCGTGGAACGACATCGACCTGGCGCAAAAGACCATGCTGGGCGTTGCCGGTGGCGAGCGTCGCATCAAACGCGAGCCGGCGCCGATTGCCTTTGTCGCCACCGTCGGCGATGCCACCGTCGCCATCACCTTGCGCTACTGGACATCGGCGGCGGATTTCTTCGCCACCCAGATCGATCTCACCAAACGCGTCAAGCAGGCCTTCGACGCCGAGGCCATCTCGGTTCCGGCGCCGCCGCCGGAGGCCCGGCAGGAGGCTTCCGCCACCCGACAGTAGGTTTGTGGAACTCGTCTAGCGCTGCTCTTCAGGGGCGAAAGCGAGCTCCACCGGCAGCGGCGCCTGCGCCGACATCGGCGCGAAACTGCCGGTCTCCGTGGCAGGCACGGCGCGAGTCGTCGCCACCCGCCACAGCACGAACAGGCAAAAGACGGTGGCGATGACGATCGCCACATAGATGAAGGCCTGCGTTCCATAGACAGCCGACAGCGCCGTCACGATGCCCGGCACGATGAAACCAGACAGCGACCAGGCAAACAGCAGCGAACTCGACAGCGCCACCATGTCGTCCTTGCCGGCGCGGTCGGCCGCATGCGCGCTGGCCAGCGAATAGATCGACTCCGAGGCGCCGTCCCAGATCACGTAGATCACCACCAGCACCGCCAGCGCGCCGCCGTCGAAGCCGATGGCGAGCAGGCCGGCGACGATGGCAAGCGCCGCGGCGCCGGCCAGGACGTAGCGGCGGTCGGTACGGTCGGAGATCCAGCCGAGCGGGATCTGCAGGATCAGCGTGCCGACAGGCATGGCCGAGAGCAGCAGCGCCACATCGGCCTGGCTGTAGCCCTTGGCCGTGGCGTGGATCGGCGCGAAGCCCGAAATCGCCATCGACAGGCCGCCGACGGCCAACATGCCGGCCACGCCGACCGGCGAGATTCGCCAGGCGCGCCCGAGCGCCACCGAGGCCGCGCGAGGTGGTGGCGGTTGAGCTAGACGGGTCATGCCGACCGGCAGGATCGACACCGCGGTGAAGGCAATGCCGATCAGCGGCGCCTGCGCCGACGCGATGTCGACCGCCGCAAGCAGGGCATAGCCAACGCCGAGCCCGGCGACATAGGCGACGTAAAACACCGCCATCACCCGGCCGCGAATGGCGTTGGCTACGGCATCGTTGAGCCAGCTCTGGGCAACGATGAACAGGCCGCATATGGCAAAGCCGTAAAGCGCGCGCGCCGCGATCCACAGCAGCGGATAGGTGCCGGCGCCGATGGCCGCGTTGGAGAGCGCAATCAGCGCCGACAGCACCATGAACGCGCGGGCGTGCCCGACCCTTCTGACGAGAGGTCCTGTCAGGATGCAGCCGGCAAGGCCGCCGGCCGACAGGCCGGTGATGATCAGCCCGGCCCAGGTCGGATCGAAGCGCTCGACGCCGAGCCGGACCGGGATATAGGCAAACATCAACCCGTTGCCGACCGCGATCAGCGCCATCGATACGACGACGCTGGCAATGGCGATCACCGGCGCCGGTGGGGCGCCGTGGTCCGGGTCGATGTCGTTTTGGTTCACTGGATTGGCCATATCCAGCGCAGCATCGCCCAGCCAGTGGCGAAAGACCGCCGTAAAAGCGACATCGGCGATCTGGCCTTACGGAGTTATCCCTTGGCCTGCTTGCGAATAGCGCTCGACGACAGCGACGAGCGCGGGCCGTGAATAAAAGTCCAGGCCGGCGCTTTCATGCGCGCGAGCCGGGGCGCGTCGCCCTCGTCGACGCGGGCATAGTCGAAGGTCTTGGCGACCACCGAAGACAGGAAGGACAGCGTCGCACCCGGGCGGTCGATGACGGCGATCGGGAAGGTCATGACGATCTGGCGCCAGCGTTGCCAGCGGTGGAAGTCGCGCAACGAGTCGGCACCCATGATCCAGACGAAGTCGACGCCGGGATTGCGCGCCTTGACCAGCTCCAGCGTGTCGGCGGTGAAGCGGATATGATGCGCCGCCTCGAAAGCCGTGACCTTGATCTTCGGGTTCTTGGCGATCTGCTCCGACTGAAGCAGCCGGTCGCCGAGCGGCGCCAATTCCCTGGTGCTCTTCAGCGGATTGCCTGGGGTCACCATCCACCACAGCTGGTCGAGCGCCAGGCGCCGCAGCGCGATTTCCGCCACCAGCGCATGACCGGCATGGGGCGGGTTGAACGAGCCGCCAAACAGGCCAACTGCAAGGCCCTTTTCGGCGTGGGGCATTTTGAAATAGCGGGAGGAAATAGCGCCCTTACCCTCCCCCTTGTGGGGAGGGTCGATCCGCGAAGCGGAGCGGGGTGGGGGTGTTGCAGAATTCAGCGTCGTACCCCCACCCGGCTCGCTACGCTCGCCACCCTCCCCACAAGGGGGAGGGTAAGGCCAGCGCTCAAGGCCTCACCTGTCCCGACCCGCGCACGCGGTATTTGAACGAGGTCAGCTGTTCGACGCCGACCGGTCCGCGCGCATGCATCTTGCCGGTGGCGATGCCGATCTCGGCGCCCATGCCGAACTCGCCGCCATCGGCGAACTGGGTCGAGGCATTGTGCAAGAGGATCGCCGAATCGATCTCGTTGAAGAAGCGCTCCACCGCCTTTGCATCCTCTGCGATGATCGCCTCGGTATGATGCGAGGAGAACGTTTCGATATGGTCGATGGCGCCGGCAATGCCGTCGACCAGCTTCACCGCGATGATGGCGTCGAGATATTCGGTCACCCAGTCGGCATCGGTCGCCGGCTTGGCGTCGAAGAACAGCTTCATCACCTCCAGATCAGCATGGATTTCGCAGCCGGCCGCACGCAGCGCGTCGAGGATCGGCACCAGATGGGTCGACGCCACGGCACGATCGACCAACAGCGTCTCGGCAGCGCCGCAGACACCGGTGCGGCGCATCTTGGCGTTGACGGCGATCTTCACCGCCATATCGAGGTCGGCCGAGCGGTCGATATAGAGATGGCAGATGCCTTCGAGATGGGCAAAGACCGGTACCCGCGCCTCGCTCTGCACCCGCCCGACCAGGCTTTTGCCGCCGCGCGGAATGATGACGTCGAGATTGCCGGAGAGACCCTTCAGCATCTCGCCGACGGCGGCGCGGTCAGTGGTCGGCACCAGCTGGATAGCGTCTTCCGGCAGGCCGGCGGCTTTCAGCCCCTCGACCAGGCAGGCATGGATGGCGGCGGACGAATTGAGCGAATCCGAGCCGCCGCGCAGGATCACTGGATTGCCTGCCTTGAGGCAGAGAGCGCCGGCATCGGCCGTCACATTCGGCCGGCTCTCATAGATGACGCCGACGACGCCGAGCGGCGTGCGCACGCGCTCGATCTGCAGGCCGTTCGGCCGCTCCCAGGCAGCGATCACATCGCCGACCGGATCCTTGAGTTCTGCGATCTCGCGAACGCCGTCGGCCATGGCGCGGATACGCGCCGGATCGAGCTTCAGCCGGTCCATGAACGAGGCGGACAAGCCCGATTCGTGGCCATTCGACACATCGATGCCGTTGGCGTCGAGAATCTCCTGCTGGCGCGCGATGATCGCGTCGGCCATGGCGAGAAGCGCGGCATTCTTGGCGGTGGTGGTGGCGATGGCCAACGGTCGGGCGGCGGCGCGGGCGCGGTGGCCGATATCGGCCATCAGCGCGATCGTGTCATCCCCGGATTTTTCATGCAGCTTCAGCATGGCTCATCCTCCGCTTACGTCGCCCCCGGCCCTTAGCTGGCCGGCAGCTCGTATCTGGCCACCCGGATCGCTCACCACAAGATCGTCGCGGTGGATCATCGCCGAGCGCGCCTCATAGCCGAGCACTGTTTCGATCTCGGCGGTTTTCAAGCCTGCGATCCTTACGGCATCGGCGGCATCGTAGGCAACCAGCCCGCGCGCGATCTCGCGGCCCTCGGGCGACAGGATCGCCACCGTATCACCGCGCGAAAAGTTGCCGCTGACCAGCCTGACGCCGGCCGGCAGCAGCGATTTGCCTGACAAGAGCGCGCCGATGGCGCCGGCATCGACAGTGAGCCGCCCGGCCGGTTCGAGCTGACCGGCGATCCAGGTCTTATAGCCTTTCACTGGGTTGGCGCTCGGCTTGAAGAAGGTGGCGCGCTCGCCACGCTCGATCGCCATCAGCGGCGACAGCCTGGTGCCGGAGGTGATGATCATGGCAGTGCCGGCCGCGGTGGCGATCTTGCCGGCGTCGAGTTTGGTGCGCATGCCGCCACGCGACAGTTCGGAAGCCGCCGCCCCCGCCATCGCCTCGATATCGGGCGTGATGCGGTCGACCACGGGGATGAACTTCGCCTGCGGATCGCCCGCCGGCGGTGCGGTGTAGAGTCCGTCAATGTCGGAGAGCAGCACCAGAAGATCGGCGCCCATCATCGTCGCCACCCGCGCCGCCAGCCGGTCATTGTCGCCATAGCGGATCTCGGAGGTCGCCACCGTGTCGTTCTCATTGATGACCGGCACCGCCTTCATCTTGAGCAATGTCGAGATTGTCGCGCGGGCATTGAGGTAGCGGCGGCGCTCTTCAGTGTCGCCGAGCGTCAGCAGGATCTGGCCCGATTTGAGCCCGCCCTTGCCAAGTGCATCCGACCATGCGCCGGCCAGCGCGATCTGCCCGACGGCGGCCGCCGCCTGGCTCTCTTCAAGCTTCAATGCCCGCTTGCCGAGACCGAGAATGGTGCGGCCGAGTGCAATGGCGCCGGACGACACGACCAGGATTTCGGCGCCACCATTGGCGAGCACCGCAATGTCGTCGGCCAGCGAGGCCAGCCAGTCGCGCTTCAGGCCGCTGGTGCGGTCAACCAGCAAGGCCGAACCGATCTTGACCGTGATGCGCCGGTATTTTGTCAGCGACTGCGCCGTCATCGCTATGAGTTCCAGCGGGTCTCGACGGGAGCGGCAGTCGCGTTGCGCGCTTCGCCAACCACCGCCATCAGCGCCCGCAGTACCGCTTCGACGCCTTCGCCGGTGACCGCCGACAACAGCATCGGCGCGCGACCGGCGGCGCGCTTCAGCGACGCGGCCTTCTTCTTGCGCTCATCCGCATCGAGGATGTCGACCTGGCTGAGCGCCACGATCTCGACCTTGTCGGTCAAGCCATTGCCATAGGCGTCGAGTTCGGCGCGCACGGTCTTGTAGGCCTTGCCCGGGTTCTCCTCCTGCGCCGAGACCAGATGCAAAAGCACGCGTGTGCGCTCGACATGGCCGAGGAA
Source organism: Mesorhizobium sp. P2_D6 (assembly GCF_056404315.1). Taxonomy (NCBI): domain Bacteria; kingdom Pseudomonadati; phylum Pseudomonadota; class Alphaproteobacteria; order Hyphomicrobiales; family Phyllobacteriaceae; genus Mesorhizobium; species Mesorhizobium sp. P2_D6. The sequence continues at coordinate 227,520 of NZ_JBFUEG010000004.1, forward strand.
CCGGTCGCCGATGCCGACGCCTTCATGCGCGCCTTCGATGAGGCCCGGAATGTCGGCGATGACCAATTCGCGTGCATCGATGCGGGCGACGCCAAGGCCGGGGTGCAGCGTGGTGAAGGGATAGTCGGCGATCTTCGGCTTGGCCGCGGTCACCGCCGCAAGAAAAGTCGACTTGCCGGCATTGGGCAGCCCGACCAGGCCGGCATCGGCGATCAGCTTCAGCCGCAGCCAGACATTCATCTCTTCGCCGGGCAGGCCCGGATTGGCGCGGCGCGGCGCCTGGTTGGTCGAGGTCTTGAAATGCTGGTTGCCGAAACCGCCATTGCCGCCCTTGGCCAGCAGGAAGCGCTGGCCGACCACGGTCAGGTCGCAGATCAGCGTCTCATTGTCCTCGGCAAAGACCTGGGTTCCCGCCGGCACCTTCAGCGTCACGTCGGCGCCCTTGGCGCCGGTCATGTTGCGGCCCATGCCGTGGACACCGGTCTTGGCCTTGAAATGCTGCTGGTAGCGATAGTCGATCAGCGTGTTCAGCCCGTTGACGGCTTCCAGCCAGACATCGCCGCCGCGGCCGCCATCGCCGCCGTCGGGGCCGCCGAACTCGATGAACTTTTCGCGCCGGAACGACACCGAACCGGCGCCGCCGTCGCCGGAGCGGATATAGACCTTGGCTTGATCGAGAAATTTCATTGGACTACGCAGTTTCTGCTGTTGGCCTTGCGGCTTTGCTCTAACCTTGCGCCTTGCTCTAAACCAAGGCGGACCGAAGGGCGAGGCCGATTTGCGACTAAAGCGCCGGATGCCCTTTTGCCGGGGAAGCGGTAGCAGTGTTCGCGGGACGGAGCGTGGGGGGCGTGGGAATGAAGGTCGTCACCTATAACATCCAGTACGGCATCGGTCTCGATGGCCGCTACGATCTCGGCCGCATCATCGATGCGGTGCGCGGCGCCGACGTGATCGCGCTGCAGGAAGTGACCCGCAACAATCCGAGGAACGGCAACCGCGACATGGTGGCCGAAATCGGCGAGGCACTGCCCGAGTATTTTGCCGCCTACGGCAGCAATTTCGAGGTCAATGTCGGTTCGCGCCTGGAAGCCGGCCGCGCCATCACCACCACCTTCCAGCTCGGCAACATGGTGCTGTCGAAGACGCCCATCCAACTGTCGCGCAATCTGCTTTTGCCGCGCAGCCGCAGCCTGGAGGCGATGAACTTCCAACGCGGCGCGCTCGAGGCGCTGGTCGAGACCCCGCTCGGCTTCGTTCGCTTCTATTCCACCCATCTCGACCATCGCAGTCCGGTTGAGCGCGCCAGCCAGATCCGTTTTCTGCGCCAGCGCCTGCTGAACTATGCCCTGGAGGGCGGCGGTCTCTCCGGCATTCCCGAGATCGGCCTGCCGGACCTGCCCTATCCCGAAGCCTTCATCGTCATGGGCGACTTCAACATGCTTCCCGGCTCCTCGGAGTATGTCGAACTCGTCGGCCGCCCGGACCATGAGTTCGGCATGCCGCTGACCGCCGATCTCGCCGTCGATGTCGCCCAGCGCCTCAACGCGTCGGACATCGTTACCTGGGTCGATCCCAACCGGCCGCAAGACACAAGCCGCCACAAGCGCATCGACTACATCTTCACCTCGGCCTCGCTCGCCGGATCGCTGAAGCGCCTGTGGGTCGATCAAAAAGCCGTCGGGTCGGATCATCTGCCGGTCTGGGTTGAGATGGGCTGAGTTAAGCCCGATTCACAACCGACGTTTCCAAACCTGTCGTTTGGAGCCACGCGCCTAGGTGTGTTGAGATTCAGGTCAGGCCGAGTCGAGAATGGTGGCTTCCGAGAACCGGAGCTGAGCGTACTTAAGTACGTGAGCACCGGAAGCGCAGGAAGCCGCCATTCGCAGACCGGCCTCACCTGAATATCAATACACCTAGAAGTGGACCCAGTTTCGCAGGCTGATCCACGTCTTCCTGTCTAACCGGTAGCGCTCGACCGGCACCTGGCCGGCGACGATCGAGTTCAGCATGCCCTGGCCGGCATACTGGAAGCCGCACTTGTGGATGACCCGGCGCGAGGCCGGATTGATCACTCGCGTCGAAGCCTGCAGCACCGGGGTCGACGTCCGCTGGAAGGCGAGGTCGACCAGCGCATGCGCTGCCTCCGTCGCATAGCCGCGCTTCCAGTAGGGCTCGCCGATCCAGTAGCCGAGTTCCAGCCCGCGATCGGTCATGTTGAGGCCGGCACAGCCGACGAAAGTGTCGGTGCCGGCCAGCGTCAGGGCGTACGCAATGCCGGCCCGGCGCGACCGGGTCATGGCCAGGAAGGCGCGCGCCTCCGCCTCGCCATAGGGGTGCGGCATGCGGGCCAGCATTTCGGCGACATGACGGTTGTCGGCAAGCTCAACCAGTTGCGCAATATCGGCTTCGCAGGGCGCCCGCATCACCAGCCGCTCCGTGGCCAGCACCGGGCAGTCTATCGCGTAACTTTCGTCTTCGGTGTCTTCCGCTTCGGCAACCATTTTCAGTCCTCCAGGCAAGAAAAAAGGGGAGATGGAAAACCCATCTCCCCTGATCCTTTTCCTGGCCCGATCCATTCACTGGTTGGCCAGACACCGGTTCCCGAGATGGGCGCCGGTTTTGTAGTGCGGAACCGGCTACTCCGCGGCTTTGGTAATCGGGTTGACCGATACGTAGGTTCGGCCGTTGGCTTTTTTGTTGAAGGTGACTGCGCCGGTCTCAAGCGCAAAAAGGGTGTGGTCCGTGCCCATGCCGACATTGACGCCGGGATGCCAGGTGGTGCCGCGTTGACGGATGATGATGTTGCCCGGGATGACGGCTTCGCCGCCGAACTTCTTCACGCCCAGACGCTTGGAATGCGAGTCGCGACCGTTGCGCGACGAGCCGCCAGCTTTCTTGTGTGCCATCTAACTAACTCCGATGCGCCTCAAGAGGCGCTTGAATAGTCTTATGAACGCGTTCGCGTTCCGTTTCAAGTCCGATCCGGCGACCTTGTCGCCGGAAAAATTACTTCTTCGCCAGTTCCTTGGCCTGCTCGCGCCAGTCCTTGATCTGGTCGGCGCTGAAGGGCATGTGCTCATCGATCTTGGCGACATCCTTGTCGGTCAGCTTGGCCAGTTGCGCGAAGGTGATGATGCCCTGTTCGGCCAGATCCTTGGCGGCGACCGGGCCGATGCCCTTGATCACGGTCAGGTCGTCCGGCTCGCCCTTCGGCGCCTTGAACAGCGGCGCCGCGACGGCGGTCTCGGCCTTGGCTTCCGCCTTCGGGGCAGCTTCTGCCTTGGCTTCCTTCTTGGCCTTGGTTTCCTTCGGCGCGGCCTCGGCCTTCGCCTCGGGTGCGACCTCTGCCTTGGCTTCCGGCGCCTTGGCTTCGACCTTGGCTGCGGCCTTCTTGGAAGGCTTGGCGCCACCCAGCAGGATCTCGGCGATCCTGACCGTGGTCAGAAGCTGGCGGTGGCCGATCTTGCGGCGCGAATTCTGCCGTCGGCGCTTCTTGAAAGCGATGACGGTGCGGTTCTTGCCCTGCTCGACGACTTCCGCCGTGACCAGAGCGCCATCGACGAACGGGGCGCCGAAGGTGACATTTTCGCCCTCGCCATGGGCGAGAACGCTGCCGATTTCGACGATATCGCCGACATTGGCTTCGAGCTTTTCGATCTTCAGGAGATCGTTGGCGGCAACGCGATACTGCTTACCGCCCGTTTTAATGACTGCGAACATTTTTTGCCTTTCGCTGTTCGGTCGGCCTTGATGAACCGCCTCTGGCGGTTCGGCCGTCTTTTTGTCAGTCTGCGGGTTCAAAAAACAAGCGGCGCGGAAGAACCCTCCACGCCGATTGCGCGCTTCCCCTAACCGAAGGTTTGGCTGAAGTCAAGGCAAACGGCCCGATTCCCTGCTGCTCCGGTCCTTGCTCCAGAACGCGGGCCGACGCCGCCTGTCGACGCCGCCAATGCCTGATCAGGCAAGGCCCGCGCAGGAAGCTGAATTTCGCCGCGGATTTGGCCTTGTAACCTGCCCGCCCAGCCGTTATCTAGTGCGCCGCGCCGGCAACGGCCGACCATGACCGCGGAGAGGTGGCAGAGTGGTCGAATGCACCGCACTCGAAATGCGGCATGGGTGCAAGCCCATCGGGGGTTCGAATCCCTCCCTCTCCGCCATCCCAGATTGAAGTTATTAGATATTTTCTCGCATTAAAACGATAGCCCCCGAACTGCCTCCGTCGGTTTCCGCTTATCTTTTCGTCACCGTGGCAAAGATGATAAATTTCCCGAGTTCCTTGCTTCGTCGGAAAAAGGCGATCTCGGCGGGATCGCTTGTCGACCGTTGTCGGCCTTTCTCGCAACGACGGGCCTAGTTAAGGCCGACTCGCGATTACGGCGTCCACCGACCGCGACACGTGATAGGTTTGACGCGGGTCGCCTATACTACAAAGGTTCTCGACGTCGGAAATCCGACTAAAGATTAGCGGGCGGTCACTCGTGCAGATCGTGGAGGCCCCACTTTCGAACCCGCCCCGTCTGCTGGAAATGCCGGGGGATGCGCTACCGGCGGGAACGAAGCGGCGTTTGCTGCTTCGACGCAGCGGGCTCTGACTGGATGCGATGACATTGACGGGATGACAGATCAGGCGCAGGCTGAGCGCACCGACCGAGCTCGGGCAGGCCCGACCGGGACCGCGTGCGCGATGAAAACCTCGAGCAGCATGGAGATTGACGGGAGGAAGAAATGAGCCAGGTCAAGCACGTTTGCGATCGAGCACGATCGTTATGGCTGCGGGTGGTGCGATCGACCCACCCTGTCGACGATGTCGAGAACGACGAGCTGTATCGGCTGACCGACGGCAAAAACAAGGCCAACACCGGCACCAACTTCGAGGCGTCCCGCTTCGACATCAAGACCCGTCTATCGCGGTGGGAGAGCTACACGCCGCCGAACGTTAACTGAAAACTATTCCGGTTCGGAGTACTTTGGAGAGCCCAGCCACAGCAGTGATCGAGCCGAGCAACGACACGATCGTTCTGCCGTTCCACCGCGCTTACCGCAACAACTTCGGAATGATCCCTGTGCGCACTCAAGACGATTTCATGCTCGTCTCGCCGTCGCACCCTGAGCGCTACCCGCCGGGCTCTTGCATTCAATAGGTCCAACGCCCACCATTTTCGCCCGCTGCCTCAACGGCGGCGGGCTTTTCATCTGGCGGTGGGGACTAGCGGGATTAGCGGGCAAAATGCCGTCGCTTTCGAGTGTCCGCAGATGTGGTAAGGTTGTCGGCGAGTAGCAGAGGTCCAGCAACAATGACTTTGAGACGAACCAGAGCCTACGGCACATCCAGCTTGGTTCTAGCGGTTTGCATTGTATTTGCTTGGCAGAACGCCGCTGCCGCTCAAGATTGCGACGCAGCCGCGGCGCCTGGCGTCAATTGGCAGGACTGTGACAAAAAGCTTCTCATCCTAAAAGGACAGGACCTGAGCGGGGCGAACCTGATCGGTGTTGATTTCACTTCGACCGACCTCAGGAACAGCAATCTCCTTGCGGCAAATTTTGAGAAGGCAACGCTTGTGCGTGCTTCACTGGCCGACTCGACTGCCAAAGGCGCCCGGTTCGACAAAATCGAGGCCTACAGGACCGACTTCAGCCATATGGACGCGCAGGGCGCTGTGTTTACGGGCGCGGAAGTGCAGCGCTCGAATTTCCAGGACGCCAATCTGACCAATGTTGATTTCACAAAGGCGGAATTGGGGCGAGCGCAGTTCCATGACGCCGATATCAGCGGCAGCCGCTTTTCGTTTGCCAATCTCGCGCGGGCGGACTTCCGAGGAGCGACGTTCACCGCGCCGATAGACTTTGACCGCGCTTTTTTCTTTCTGACCCGTATCGAGGGCCTCGATCTTTCCAATTCGGCGGGTCTATCCCAGTGGCAGCTCAACATGGCTTGCGGAGACGCCCGGACCGAGTTGCCTTCTGGCTTGACGAGGCCTGAAGATTGGCCCTGTAGCGAGCCATAGGCTCGGCGCGACGAACACATCGAGGAATTCCTAAAAGCCTACGTCGCGAGGTTCCCGGACGCCGTAGAGCGAATGGAACATGTCATGTTGAATCCGTTCGACGATAATGACGAGCTGATGTCCCAGAACTTCCGCGAGATCTATCAGGTCGCACAGTCGATGGAATTCTTCACGGCATACGCGACGCATGAGCCGAGTGCGATCCATCATTTGGTCAGGGACGTCGCGAGACGTGTGTCGGATGGGCTTGGCCCTATGGGATCGAAAAAAATCAAATATTGACGCGCCGCCTGGCTGAGGCCTGGATAGGCAAGATGCCCCACCGGAATCAGCCGGTGGGGCTCTTGGAACAGCCCACTTAGGGACTAGCTGACGGGGCTGTTCGGCGGTGTGACCCGGGGAGGATCACATGTGCAATTTGGCACCTTCCTTTGCCCGGCACATCGGCCGAACAGATGAGGACGGTCCCCGGCCTTGGACTCTTGTGCCGGCGGTGCGGTGGTGATTTGCTTCTGCCGTCATAGTCAGGGACCTCGGTGAAGAACACCGGCCGGCGGTCGCGGTCGGGAGCCTTGCAATCCAGCAGGCGAACAGCCCTACGAGATCCTGATGCATTGACCCCGTGATCAGGACCAAGCCTGTCGATGAGCGCCTGGACGTCTAGCTTTGTGGATTTGCAGCAAACCGGGTGCGCGCAATTGACGTAGACAGATTCGCGGGCGGCAAGGGTGTCGGCGAGGGTTTTTTGAGGCATGGCGATCTCCATTCGAGGGTCGCCGCAACGAGGGAAATATAGGAGGCAAGGCTTGAAGATGACAGGGAAAGAGGAAAAGTTTGAGAAGATCGACACTAAGCTATCATCGATCCAATCCGATGTGACTTCGCTGCGTGCGAAGGTCGATCATCTCCCAAGCGCTTTCAATGTTGTGCAGATTACTGGCATCTTGCTGGCACTGGTTGTCGCCAGCATGGGTGGTGTGCTTGCCGTCCTGAAGTATGTCGCTACTCCCAAAGCGCGGCCATGCTAGTGATGGTGAGCGTCCGGGGGTGAGGCTTCAGTAAGGCTTAAGCCCAGGTTCAGGAGGCGGCGCGTTCGGGTCGGGGCAATCAGACAATTGCTCACACGCAGGAGGCCGATCGCCAACTCCGCCATAACGTTCCACCAGTTTTGCGAATCCGTAGGCGAAGGCGAAAAGAAGCGCCAGGACAGCCACTATTCGGACGGCCATGCGGGATTATAGCACGATCATCCCGGCGCGTTTGTTTAGGCTTCCCTAATGGAATATGATCTCTTGTCAGCCGGCACCCATTGCCGGTTAGGCCCGGTGGTCAAACCCCAAGCCCCCCGCCCTTGACCGCTGGGCCGCCAGTAGCCTCGCCAGCGCGCATTTATGCCGACCGCTGTCTGCCAATGTTGGCGCGACCGGAAAGTGCATCGTTTTACTCAATTTCCAATTGCTGGACTCGCGCGATGCGTCGGTAGTTTAATTTTTGCATCAGGCCAAGGAGTGGAAGGGTCGCGAACTGGGAGGAACTAGACACATGAATTTGGAATTCGACATCCGCCATCCGTCTGACGATCAGCCGTACGAAATCACCTCTTTCGCCCAAAAGTACGGCCTTACGATCCCAATTGCGGACGCCGTGCTCTTCGCCAAAGGACCGTCGCGGACGGCATGCGACGCTGCCGCACTCGCTTTCCTCTGCGCTATTGCCGCACAAGCCAAGAGACAGAGGGCGCAATAGGCCCACCAGGCGGCCGGCGGGGCTCCTACGCCCGCGAAGCCCTCCGCGCGCCCTGGCGCCCGCCTGTGGCCAGCGCCATGCACTGCAACGCCATACCGCGGGAAAGCCCTTGTTGCTTATCGGGCCCTGGCCCGAAATGACCGTGGGGCAGTGACGCCTTGTTGCGTAGCAGCCAGCACCCGATCGGCGCCTGCTAGGCAACGAGGCCTTGCCTGATCTGGTTTACTTCTTCGATCGGGACCGGATGCCCGGTGAGGAAGCCCTGCATCAAATCTACCCCCAGGCGCTGCAGCAATATGTACTGCTCTTCCGTTTCAACGCCCTCGGCGAGCACGACATGGCCAAGATTGCGAAGCAGTCCGACCATGTCTCGCAACAGGCTCAAGCCATGAGACGTCTGGCAATCGTGGAGGAAGCTGCGGTCGATCTTGACCACGTCGAATTTGAAACGGCGGAGCCATGTAAGGCCAGCAAATCCCGTTCCGAAGTCGTCCAGCCAGATCTGAACGCCCAATTTTCGCAGCCGCTCCACGTTTCTTACCGCTTGCGCCTCTAGAAAGATGTCACTGCCTTCGGTGATTTCGATGGCCAGTTTCTGTGGGGCGAGGCCGTGCCGACCAAGGATTTCGGTGATCCGGAGTGAAAAGTTAGGAACCTTGAGCTGAAAAACAGATACGTTCACGGTCACGACCGAGCCCAATCCGTATTCAGCCATGTCACCGCAGGCTCGATCGACCAGCCACGTACCCAGTTCCACTATCGCGCCAGTTTGCTCTGCAACGGGTATGAATACGGACGGACTGATCATGGTGCCGTCGAAGTCACATACCCGCATCAGCGTCTCGTGGCCCAGCACCCGTCCAGACGCCAGGTCGCAAATTGGCTGGTAGGCGACAGAAACGAGCTGGTTGGAAACTGCCAGCTTCAGCAGTTCTGAAAGATTTTCGCCGGAGCGATCCCGGCCGGTGGCGTGCGGGTCGTAAATTGTGAACGTAGCCCGACCCGCAAACTTGGACGCGTAGAGTGCGCGGTCAGCTTCCTGCAGCAGGATTCTAAGCTCTATGCTCTGATCGGCGCGCGTCAACGAGGCTCCGGCACTGATCGTGACAATGTTGAGCTTGTCACCCCGATCAGGGTGATAGATGTCCAAGTCCTCCACAGCGCGACAAAATTGCTGCGTTATTTCGTGAAGGTGAGCCCGTCCGGTGACCTTGCAGAGAATGACGAATTCTTCTCCGCCATAGCGTGCCGCGACGGCGTTATTCGAAGCCGCTATTTCGGAAAGGACCTGGGCGAGTTTGATCAGACAATCGTCGCCGGCTTGATGACCAAGTCCGTCATTGAACCTTTTGAAGTAGTCGACGTCGATCAGAATGAGGCCTATCTCGTCGTCGTCCGCGGCCCAGTCTTCGCGCAGCTCCGAGAACTCTCGAATGATCGCTCTCCGGTTTTTCATTCCCGTGAGCGGATCGGTGTCCGCGATTTCGGTTAGCTTCTGCCCCTTCCTGATAGCAGCCTGCTCCTGGAACTGTGCCCGAAGTGCGTGCAGGAAAGTCTGGTACCGCTCCAAGCTAAGTCGCCAGGAAAGATACAGCGACAACACCAGACAATTCACGAAATAGGCCGACAGCACGACCCGGCCAACGATGTCGGCCTGGAGGAAGAACAGCGCGGCGCACACAAAGCTTGCGGCGACCGTCGCCGAGGCAATGGCCGAAAGCCCAAACCGGAAGTTGAAGAACAAATTCGCACCCAGGATAAACACGGTGCCAAAAACCATGAAATGGGAGAGGGCATCCTGATGCTCTGTTCCAAGGGCGGAGACGAGCCATCCGAGGGCACCGGATACGATCGCCAGCGCCGCTACAAGGTGCAAGGTGGCAAGGGCGAAGCCCCGTCGGGCGACAAATTCGACAAGCGCCAGGGAAGTGATCCCCAGCACAACGCGGGTCAAAACAAGCCGATCGGCGATATCCGGAAAAAGAAACCAATCGAAGAGGCCATAGGCCACATAGCTGACTACAGCAGCCGCAATACCCCATCGCACGAGCCTGCGATTTTCATCGGCATCTTTCTGCAGGAACAGCGCCAGGAGTTCCGGATCGGCCGAATGCCACCGCGGGCGTGCAATCGCAACCGCCACCTTCTGGGCAACGTCCTCGCTCAGTTGCATTGCAACGCTCCTCCACGATCTGCAGTAGCGAATGCAATAGCCGAGGTCGCCCGCCGTCGGAGAATGAAGGCGTTACTGTCCGCAGGAAAAGTCGGATGTCGCTAACCGACGGTAAACAGGCGGTTCGGATTTAGCCAGTTCAGCAAGGTGAAGGACCGCTCAATTGGCTAAAGTTTTATTAAAATTTTATTAAAATAGTTCGCATCGTGCAGCGACGCACCTATGCTGTTTGCCGGGGACCGGGGGGTAAAACCGGAGAGTAAAACTGGCATGCCAATCGACCCAAAAGTGCAGCTCGACGAATACAGCCTCGTCACCACCAGACTGATGAAGAAACATGCCCCTACCTCTGAAGAGACGATTGACACTAACGAGTTGAGGGACAGGACGGCCCAGCTCGCCCTGATACTGGATCTTGCTCACCAAGCCTTCATGCGGCACAAACCGGCCGCCCCCATCGTCCACCGCCTGGCGGGCAGACTCCATAAGCTCCGCCGGCAGGTTGCTCCCGCGGTCTGGCAGAAACTCGTCCCGTTGGCTCAGCAGCATCGGGTCGCGGAATATTTGATCCAGGATCCGTTCACGCGTTGGTCGGTCGAAAAACCGCGCGGGTATTCAGGCGATGCAGGCCTGCTGGACATTTACTACAAGCATCCCGCTGCCGACGATGCCGTGGCTTCGTCGACCTTACTTGGTCGGCAAATTTACGCGTACACCAGTGAAGCCGCCAGTTCGGTGGCGGGGCGCGAGCGGCGAGATATCCTGGCCAGGACCGTCGACGAGACGGCCAGCGGTGTGGCGAAGGCGGAGGTCCTGGCAATTGCCTGCGGCCACCTGCGGGAAGCCGAACGCTCTGACGCGTTGGCCAAGCGCAAATTGCAACGTTGGATAGGCCTGGACCAGGACCACATCAGCGTAGCCACCGTGAACCACGACTTTGCCGGCACGGCAGTCGAGGCACTCCAGGGCTCTGTACGCGGCATTCTTCGCCGCGCCTATGCTCTTGGCACATTCGATCTCGTCTACGCATCGGGGCTTTACGATTACCTGCCGCGTGCCATCGGCGTCCGCCTGCTGCAAAGAGCCATGGAATTCGTCAAGCCTGGTGGCGAATTCCTGTTTGCCAATTTCAGCGACGAGATCACGACCGATGGTTACATGGAGACCTTCATGGATTGGCCGCTCATCCTGCGTTCGGCTGACGATATGTGGGACATCATCAATGCCGCCCTCGGTGGGAGCTCTTTCGACGCGAAAGTCTATTATGGCTCGAACCGAAATATCGTTTACGGCAAAATCAGGAAGGGCGACCTCTAACTGACACAGTGCGGGGAATCGCGCGGGTCTCTTTTCGGCATCACAGCTGCCAACGCTTCAGATGGTCGATCAGCACGCGCAGCTTCGGCGCGGCATTCCTGCGGCTCGGGTAATAGAGGTAGAAGCCGGCAAAGCGCGGGCAGTAAATCTCGAGCACAGGTATCAGTTCGCTCCGCTCCATTGCGGAGCGAAAACTCTCTTCCATGCCGAAGCTGATGCCGACTCCGGCCACCGCCAGCTTGACCATCAACGCCATGTCATTCGTTGTGATCTCCGGCGCGACGTCTACCCGGAACTCCCTTCCGGATTCGGCGAACTCCCAGCGATACGGCGCGGCCTTGGGCGCCGGACGCCAGCCGATGCAGCGATGGCGGGCAAGGTTGGCTGGATGCGACGGCACGCCGAACCGGTCGCGATAGGCGGGCGAGCAGACGGCAATTTGCCGCTCGTCGCCGGCAACCGGCACCGCGATCATGTCCTGTGCGATGACCTCGCCCAGCCGAACCCCGGCATCGTAGCCTTCGGCGACGATGTCGAACTCTTCATCGGTCACCGTGATATCGAGCTGGATCTCGGGATTGGCTTCGACAAACCCGGCAAGAAACGGTCCCGACAGGAAGCGTTCGGCGACCGAAGATACGGCCAGCCGCAACTGCCCGCGCGGCCGGTCGCGCAGTGCCTGTGTCGCCTCGAGCGCGGAGCGCATGTCGGCAATGGCCGGTCCGACTTCGGCATGGAGCCTCTCGCCGGCTTCGGTCAGGCTAACGCTGCGCGTGGTGCGTTGCACCAGGGCAATGCCAAGGCTCTCCTCCAGCCGCTTGATCGTCTGGCTGACGGCCGAGCGGCTGACGCCCAGCCGATCGGCTGCAGCGCGGAAATTCCGCTCCTCGGCGACAAGCGCAAAGACCACCAGTGCATTGATGTCAGGTGACACTGGTTAGCTTCGCTTTCCATAGTGTGGCGAAATGGGTGTCTTATCGCAACAATGCTCTCGGCGTATCTCCCTGGCAACCCACCTCTCAGTCCAGACATAAAGGAAAGTTGCCATGTCCCTCGACAAGATCGTTCTCGTCACCGGTGGCTCCAGCGGCATCGGCGCCGGCATCGCTCGCGAACTCGGCGCCGCCGGCGCCAGGCTGATGCTCGGCGCCCGCCGCACCGACCGGCTGGAAATTCTGGCCCAGAAAATCCGCGCAGACGGCGGCGAGATCATGACCCGCCGGCTCGACGTCACCGACCGCGCCGATGTCGCGACCTTCGCCGACGCGGCGCGCCAGGCCTGGGGCCGGGTCGACGTCATCGTCAACAATGCCGGCATCATGCCGCTGTCCCTGATGGCATCGATGAAAACAGATGAATGGGACCAGATGGTCGACGTCAACATCAAGGGCGTGCTCAACGGCATCGCGGCGGTGTTGCCGGAGATGACGGCGCGCGGTTCGGGCCACATCATCAACATTGCCTCGGTCGGGGCGCTTACCGTGTCGCCGACGGCGGCGGTCTATTGCGCGACCAAGTATGCCGTGCGCGCCATTTCCGACGGACTGCGGCAGGAACGCAACGACATCCGCGTCACTTGCATCCACCCGGGCGTGGTCGAGAGCGAACTTGCCGGCACGATCACCGACCCGGCAGCGGCGGCGGCGATGAGCAGCTATCGCGCCATCGCGCTGCAGCCCGACGCCATCGGCCGGGCGGTGCGCTTTGCCATCGAGCAGCCGGACGATGTCGACGTCAACGAGATCGTCGTGCGCCCGACGCGGGCGGCGCATTGACGCGTTCCGTCGCCGCGTCGCTTGTCTTGGCGCTATTCAACTCCGCAACCACCGAGCACCCCCCGATGAACACCAATCCTTATGTCGGCATGTGGGTCACCGCCGACCGTAATATCCGCCACGAACTCCTGGCCAACGGCCGCTATGTCGAGGCAAGGGGAAAACGCGAACGCGCCTATCTCGGGCGATATGTCGTGACGGGCAATCACATCGATTATTGGGACGACACCGGCTTCACTGCCGACGGAGACTTTGTTGATGGCGTGCTGCACCACGCCGGCATGATCCTTTACCGGGACAAATGACGGGTCGCCGAGCGCAATCCGGGCCGATCGGAATAGATCTCCAGGCCTTTGCCGCTACTCGGTCGTCAGTTGGCGGAGTTTCCCGGCAGTGTCGCAGCCCGCATTCATCATCCTGCTCATGCTGCTGGCGGTGGTCGTCGCGCTGCCGGCAGCATCGTTTCCCGGCGCGATGATCGGCTTCCTGTTCGGCATCACGGCCGCCTTCTTCATCGCGATACCGGGAGCGGCCATCGGCGATGCGCTGCATCGGGCCGGTATTCCAGTGACGGGCGAACAACTCGTCTGGGCCCTGGGCAGCCTTTATGCCCTGTTTGTCCTTGCCGCGGCCGTGCAGGCTTTGCTGCGGCTGCAGCGCAGCGACATGGACGGAGCGCGATCAGCGGTTTTGCGGATGGCCCTTCATTCGCCCTGCCGCTGATCGCCTGGCTGTCTCTTGACGCAATGCAACTGGCCCCTGACCTATCCCTTGTTCAAGCCTCGAAATAGCGGGGCCGGTCGAGATCGGCAATGAGCCCCGGCCCGGTCGGCAGCCATCCCAGCGCATTGCGGGTCTGCTCGCTGGAAGCCGACAGGTCCCTGCCGATGAAATGGCCGAGGAAGCCGAAATGCCCGGCCGCCTCCTCGGGGCTTTTGGAAACGACCGGCAGGTTGAGGCGGCGGCCGATGATCTCGGCGATCTCCCTGGCCGCCACGCCTTGTTCAGCAACCGCGTGATAGCTGACGCCGCCGGTCCCCTTCTCCAGCGCCAGCCTGTACAGGGTGGCGGCGTCGAACCGGTGCACCGCGGCCCAGCGGTTCATGCCGTCGCCGACATAGGCCGAGACGCCCTTTTGACGGGCAATGGCGATCAGCATCGGCACGAAGCCGTGGTCGCCGTCGCCGTGGACGGTCGGCGCAAGCCGTACCGTCGATGCGCGCACCCCGCGCGCGGCAAGCGCCATGGCCGTCGCTTCCGAAGCGCGCGGCATGGCGGCGGATGGAGGCGCGGGTTTGTCGTCCTCGGTCGCTGCCCTTCCCTGCGCAAACCCGGCGAGGCCGGAGGTGACAAGCAGCGGCCGCTCCGAACCTTCCAGCACCGCGCCGAGCGTTTCGATGGCGCGCTGGTCGGCTGCGCAACTGGCGGCGAATTTCGAAAAGTCGTGGTTGAAGCCCGTATGGATGACGCCATCCGCCTGGGCGGCACCGCTGCGCAGGCTGCCCAGGTCCTCGATATCGCCACGATGCGCCTCGGCCCCTGCGGCCACGATCGACTTCGCACCCGCCTCCGAGCGGGCAAGGCCAAGCACCTGATGACCCGCCCCAAGCAATTCCCGCACAACGGCCGAACCGACAAAACCGGTGGCACCGGTAACGAACACACGCATGATGATTTCTCCTTGGTTTCGTCGAAGGCCGCGCGAGGCAGCCCCTTGCCGAAGGAGATAGAAGGTTGAGATCATACGATCTATGCTGTAAAATCCGAAATATCTTCGCAATCGTCCGGTACTGCTCATGGATCCGCTGTCAGACGTGCTGTCGCTCCTGAAGCCGCGCAATTACCTGTCCGCAGGCCTGGAGGCCGGTGGCGACTGGGCGATCCAATTCCCCGACCAGCAGGCCGCCATCAAATGCGGCGCCGTGGTCTCCGGTCGATGCTGGCTGTCGGTCGAGGGGGTCGATGACGCGGTGCGCCTTGACGCCGGCGACTGTTTCCTGCTGCCGCGCGGCCGGCCTTTTCGGCTTGCCAGCGATCTAGGCCTGCCGACGGTCGACGCCCGAACGATCTTTTCACCGGCGCGCACCGGCGGCATCACCACCCACAATGGCGGCGGCGATTTCCTGCTGGTCAGCAGCCGCTTCGCGCTGTCCGGCGACCATGCCGGCATCCTGTTGCGGATGCTGCCGCCCATCGTCCATATCCGTGGGGACAGCGACCATTCGGCGCTGCGTTGGCCGGTGGAGCGGATGATGCAGGAATTGCGCCAGCGGCGTCCCGGCGGCTTTCTCATCGTCGAGCATCTCGCCCATATGATCCTGATCGAGGCCTTGCGCCTGCATATGGGGGCTCGTGACAGCGTCGGCTGGCTGTTCGCGCTGACCGACAGGCAGATCGGCGCCGCGATCGCCGCCATGCACGAAGACCCGGCGCATGCCTGGACATTGCAGACGCTGGCCGAGCGCGCCGGCATGTCGCGATCGACCTTTGCGCTGAAGTTCAAGCAGACGGTCGGGGCCTCACCCCTGGATTATCTGACGCGCTGGCGCATGATGCTCGCCGGCGACAGGTTGATGCATTCCGGCGATCCGGTGTCGGTTATTGCGCTGGCGCTCGGCTATGAATCCGAAAGCGCCTTCAGCACGGCGTTCAAGCGCGTCATGGGCTGTTCGCCGCGCCAATACAGCCGGCGCCTGGAAACGGACTCGCCGGCGCAGGGCGAACGCGAAGCCGCCTGAGCAGGCGATCCGATGCCGGATCACCTTGCCTACAGGCTGTAGCGCGAGCGAAACTCGGCGAAGGACATCGCCAGATGGTTCTCGTCCACCTTGCCGGTGATCCCGTCGATGCTGCCCGACTGGCTGAATTGCCAGATGGCATAGTTGGTGAAGCCTGACGGTATCGGCGGCGGGCTGGAGCCGTAGCGGGCGAGCCAGAGCGGGCAGTTGCCGAAGCCGCTCGGGTTGCCCAGCGCCTGCCAGATATTGGCGCGGGTGTAGATGAACGGCCAACGGCCACTATGGGCGGACCGCACCGCCGCCACCCAATCCTTCGCCTTCTGGACATAGGCGCCCCGCGCCGCCGGCGTTGCCGGAATGAGTTCGATGTCGAGCGATGGAATGAGGTCGCCGCTGCCGAACGACACCGTGTTGAGGAAGGCATGCGCCTGGTCGGCGCCGGAAGCGGTGTTGCGCAGGAAGTGATATCCCCCCACCAGCAATCCCGCCGCCTTGGCATCGGCAACATTGCGCACCGCGAATGCGTCCTTGCTGGTCTTGTCGGATATCTTGACGAAGGTGAACTTGACCCCGACATTGGCGACCCGCGTCCACTTAATGGCGCTGGCGCCGCTGCCCCCGGCCTCGTTCTGATAATGCGAAACGTCGATCCCCTCACGCGTCGGCATGCCCTGCTCCCATAGCCAAGCGGGCGCCGAAAAATTCGGCGCGCCCCGTTCGTTTCATGCAAGTTGCAGAGTCCCCCGAAGCTCGGCGAGGACAGA
Organism: Mesorhizobium sp. P2_D6; assembly: GCF_056404315.1. Classification (NCBI taxonomy): domain Bacteria; kingdom Pseudomonadati; phylum Pseudomonadota; class Alphaproteobacteria; order Hyphomicrobiales; family Phyllobacteriaceae; genus Mesorhizobium; species Mesorhizobium sp. P2_D6. The sequence continues at coordinate 244,041 of NZ_JBFUEG010000004.1, forward strand.
TGCGGAATGGAAAAACCGGCTGTCTCGTCTTCGCTAAGTTAGGGCATATTAGCCCTATCTAAGTTCGCCTCTGTGAACGCCTTCACACAGTCCTGTTTTGCAGGAAGCGGGCGATCCGCTCGTTGACAGCGTCGGGCTTTGCGTCCTTCCACAACAGGCGGCCAATGGCCGCCCGTTTCGTTTTCCCGCGACAGGATCAATGTCCGTCGACGTCGATCACCGCCTGGCGAAAGCCTGCGGCGCTTCCTGCGGCAGATTGTGGCCGATGCCGCCCGCCGAAATCCATTTGCCCAATCAGATGCAAATGGGCCGCAACTCGTGATCACACCGATCCATCGGCTTGATGCGAGGCAATGGCGCTCAGGAAAACCTTGCCGAACTCCTTGAGCTTGGCCGCACCGACGCCGTTCACCTCGGCGAAAGCGTCGAGGTCATGCGGGCGGCGTTCGGCCATGTCGATCAGCGTGCGGTCGGAAAACACCACATAGGCCGGCACCTGGCGCTCCTTGGCCAGACGCAGCCGCAGCGTCTTGAGGGTGGCGAGCAACGACGCATCGACATTTTCACCCTGGGGATTCTGGCCGGCACGAGCCGCACGGCGCGCCGCGCGGGTGCGCGTCTCGACGCGGTACTGGAACGGAACCTCGCCACGGCCGAGCGCATGACCCTTGTCGGCGATGGCCAAGCCGCCATGGCCACCTGGATCCGGCACCAGGAAGCCGTTCGCGACCAACTGACGGATCAGCGACTGCCAAAAGTCCTTTTTGTGTGCGGCCCCGCTGCCGAAAGCTGCCAGCCTGTGATGGCCCCTGCCCGTCACCTTTTCGGTTTCATGGCCGAGCAGGATGTCGATGACATGGCCGGCGCCGAAGCGCTCGCCGCTTTGCGCGACCGCCGCCAGTATGATGCCAGCCTCGGTGGTGCCGTCGGCGCGCGGCGACTGCTCCAGGCAGTTGTCGCAATTGCCGCAAGGCGAAGCCTCTTCGCCGAAATAGCCGAGCAGCACCTGGCGCCGGCACTCCGCCGTCTCGCAATAGCCGATCAGCGTGTCGAGCCGGCCATGCGAGCGGCGCTTGTGCTCGACAGCAGCGTCCTCGTCCTCGATGAACATGCGGCGCATGCGGATATCGCCGAGACCGTAGAGCATATGCGCCTCCGCCGCCCGGCCGTCGCGGCCGGCGCGGCCGATTTCCTGGTAATAGGCCTCCAGGCTGCCCGGCAGATCGGTGTGGAAGACATAGGCGACGTCAGGCTTGTCGATGCCCATGCCGAAGGCGATGGTCGCTACCATGACGACGCCCGACAGCGTCATGAAAGCGTTCTGGTTGGCGTCACGCGCCTCCTTGCTCATCCCGGCATGGTAGGCGAGCGCGGTGACGCCGTTCTTCTCGAGGAAGGCCGCCATCTCTTCGGTCTTCTTGCGCGACAGGCAATAGACGATGCCGCTGCGGCCCTGATGGCGCTGGATGAAATTGAGCAATTGCCGCTTGCTGTCCTGCTTGGGCTCGATGGCAAGCTTGATGTTCGGCCGGTCGAAGCCGAGCACCTGCGTTTCCACACGCCCGCCAAACAGCCGCGTCTCGATGTCTGCCCGCGTCGTCTCGTCCGCCGTCGCCGTCACCGCAATGATCGGCACGTCGGGAAAGATGCCGCGCAGCTGCGACAGATCTTCATATTCGCGCCGGAACGCCGGCCCCCATTGCGAAATGCAATGCGCCTCGTCGATGGCGATCAGCCTGACATCGAGCCTGGCCAACGCATCGAGCATGCGCTCGGTCATCAGCCGCTCCGGCGCCAGATAGAGCAGCCGCGACTGGCCCGACGCAACACGCCGCCATGCCGCGACATTGGCGTCGCGATCGATCGACGAGTTGATCGTGTCAGCCGCGACGCCGGCAAGGCGCAGTGCCGCGACCTGATCCTGCATCAGCGCCACCAGCGGCGACACGACGATCGTCAGCCCACCCTTGACCAGCGCCGGCACCTGATAGCAGAGCGACTTGCCGGCACCCGTCGGCATGACCGCCAGCACATGACGGCCGGCAAGCAGCGCCTCCATCACCGACGCTTGGCCCGGGCGAAAATCGTCAAAGCCGAACACGTCCTTGAGGACACGCCGTTTGGGATCGTGCGTCGGTACACTCGCTGCTTGTGCCGGCATCAGTCGGACACCGTGCAGGAAGCGATTTTCGAAGGGATGTGGAGATCGGCCAAATGATTCACCGCGTGTCCCTTGTGAGTAGCGCAGCCACCACCCGGCCACAACGCTCCTTCGCAGGAAACCGACGATGACGCTGGGCATCATCTTTGTCTTGCTCGGCCTGTCGAGCACTGTCGTCTTCGCCTTGGCGTGCGGCTTGGGCTGCAGCGGCGTTGGTTGCTTCAGCCGGTTGAGCCGGCCCAGGCAGGCATGTCATAGCCGAATTCGCGACAGAAGACATGCATAGGTGCAAGAACCGCCGGTGACAGCTGCTGCTGAAGATAGGCAAGATATTCTTCGTTGCGTTCCCATTTCCGCAGCGAGCGTGAGTGGATCGGGCCTTGCACGCCCTCGGCCGCCGGCATTCTCGGACGAAGTCCGAACCGGTTTGCGATCAGTTGTTGCACGGCGTCCGGGTCAGCAATCGTGTCTTCGTAGCGCACGTAAAGAACATCCCGCCCCGGCTGCGCCTTTCTCAAGCTCAGCAGCGCATCGTATTCCAGGACCCAGCGGTCGGCCGTGGTATGAAATCGACGCTCCTTCCTGGTCTGCGGATGCATGCTGGTCAGTACATCCAAAGGGTGTCGAACACAGTAGATAAGGCCGATGCCGGCGGGCAGCTTCGCAAGATGGGCGAAGGTCCTGGAGGCGCGCTTGATGACCAGATTGTTTTCCTGGCAATCCAGCAGATAGAATTTTGTGTGCCGCGCCTCGGGCTTCCAAACAAAGGTGTCCTCGAAGGTGTTCATGATGCTTTGCGTCAGGGTCGTTCCGCTGCGTGCGCACCCGGCTATGAAGATCTTGTTGGCGCGCGCCGCCTTCGCATTCGGTCTCGATCGCCAGCGAATTGTCAGCGACGTCACCAGACGAGCAAGCTCGCGGCTTGAGCGCGCCATGAGAAAACCGACAACTGCCTCAAGCTTTGGCAAATCCCTTTTCCCCCGGCCCCTTTTGGAGCACATAGCCGTGACCCGCATTATTTGATTGGCCGATATGGGGCCGTGTTTCAAGTGCTGAAGGGGCGAGTTGCGTTAAACCTATCTTCACAATGTTGCGGCACCGTCCGAACCCTGCGGCGATGTTTCGAGTACCGCTGCGCTACAAGCGCACAGGCAACAGGCCCGCGCCTCCCAAGAGGCGCGGGTTTTCCGTTTCTGGAACAGACCGGAAAGGCTATCAGGCCAGGAAATCGGCCCGATGCGGGGTAAAGCTGTCAACGAGGCGGCCGGCCTCCAGCGCCTTGACGCCGTGCACCAGATTGGACGGCACGATGAAGCTGCCACCGGTCTCGATGGTTTCGATGCGGCCGTCGATGGTCACCTCGAAGCGGCCTTCGGCGACATAGCTTGCCTGGACATGCGGGTGCGAATGCAGCGCGCCGACGCCGCCCTTGTCGAAGCTGAACTCGACCATCATCAGCTCATCCGTATGCAAGAGGACGCGCCGCCTGTTGCCGTCCGGCGTCGGCATCCAGGCGCTCTCGCCGGCCTGCGCGAAAATCTTCTGCTCGGTCATGACCCTCTCCTCATCGCGCCAGCCAGCCGCCGTCGACCGGAACCACCGCGCCATGCATATAGTCGGACGCCGGCGCCAGCAGGAAGACGGCGGCGTCGCCTATGTCTTCCGGCTCGCCCCAGCGACCGGCCGGGATGCGCGCCAGTATGGCCGCACTGCGGTCGGGATCGGCGCGCAGCGCCTCGGTGTTGTTGGTTTCGATATAGCCCGGCGCAATGGCGTTGACGTTGATGCCTTTTGCCGCCCATTCGCAGGCGAGCAGCCTTGTTATGCCGAGCGCGCCATGTTTCGACGCGGTGTAGGACGCCACGCGGATGCCGCCCTGGAAACTCAGCACCGAGGCGATGTTGACGATCTTGCCACGGCGCCCGGGATCGGCCAGCACGCGCCTGGCAAAAGCCTGGCTCAAAAAGAACAGCGTCTTCAGATTGACGTCGATGACGTCGTCCCAGTCGGCCTCGGTGAAATCGACCGCATCGGCGCGCCGGATGATGCCGGCATTGTTGACCAAGCCGTCGATCGGTGCAGTCTTTTCCCAGACCTGGTCGAGCATCGCCTTGGCGGCGTCATGATCGGCGAGATCACACCGCACGGCCTCGAACTGCCCGCCGGCCTCGCCGACCTTCCTTTGCGTGTCATCCATCGCCGAGCGGCCGACGCCGATGACGGTGCCGCCGGCGCGCGCAATCGAGACCGCGATGCCCTGGCCGATGCCGGTATTGGCGCCGGTGACCAGGATGCGCCTGCCGGCGAGGCTGAAGGTGGACGGCCCGCTCAACGCAATTCGCCCAGCGGCACCGGATCGACATCGGTGTAGTCGACATTGTCGCCGGCCATCGCCCATATGAAGGCATAGTTGGAGGTGCCGGCGCCCGAATGGATCGACCAGCCCGGCGACAGCACCGCCTCCTCATTGGCCATGACGAGATGTCGGGTTTCGTCCGGCTCGCCCATGAAATGGAAGACGCGCGCCGTCTCCGGCAGATCGAAATAGAGATAGGCCTCCATGCGTCGGTCATGCACATGGCAAGGGATAGTGTTCCACACCGAGCCCGGCGCCAGCTGGGTCATGCCGACCACCAGCTGACAGGTCTTGACGCCCTCGGCATGGATGAACTGGAAGATCGAGCGCTCGTTGCAGGTCTCCTTGCTGCCGAGGTCGAGACGCTTGGCGTCGCCGATACGGATCAATCGGTTCGGATGGGTGTGATGCGCCGGCGCGCTGAGCAGGTAGAACTTGGCCGGCTGGCCCGTATCGGCCGACGCGAACGACACATCGGTGCTGCCCATGCCGAGATAAAGCATGTCGCGTGCCTGCAATGGGTGGGTCTCGCCATTTGCCGTCACCGAGCCGGCGCCGCCGATGTTGACGATGATCAGCTCGCGGCGGTCGAGAAAATTCCTGGTGCCCGTCGGCTTGATCGCTTCCAGCGGCAGCGATTCCGCCACCGGCACGGCGCCGCCGACGATCATGCGGTCATAATGGGTATAGGTCAGGCTGACGCGTCCCGGCTGGAACAGGTCGTCAATGTGGAAGTTGTGACGCAACTCGTCGGTTCCCATGGACGCCGCGGCTACCGGGTCGATGGCGAAACGCGAGGTATAGTCGGTATGGGGATGATCCATCATTGCTCCAGCTGATTCTTCTATTCGGTTTCCGCCGCCTTGACCGAGTCGGCATAAAAGACCTGGCGTGCGTGCAGGCGCTCGCGATAGCGCTGCTGGCTGGCGGTGAGATGGGCGCGCATCGCCTCGCGCGCGGCTTCGGCGTCACCCGATGTGATCGCATCCAGGATCACCAGATGCTCGCGCTGCAGCCCGCGCTGATAGCTGTCGGACTGCACCAGTTCGGTCGACCAGGGCGAGGTCACGTCGCAGGGAATGGCTCGCCGGCCCAGCACATCGAGCATCTCGACATAGAACGGGTTGTTGGTGGCGCTGGCGATTGCCCGGTGGAAAGCGAGATCGGCCGGACCGGTCGGCTCGCTGTTGAGAAGCAGGCGCTCGAATTCGAAGAACGCTTCCTGGATCGCCGCTTCCTGCGCCGCATTGCGGCGGATGGCGGCGAGCCCAGCCGATTCGATTTCGACGGCCAGGCGCACCTCGAGCACGTTGAGCGCGACCGAATCCTTGGCTCCCATGTCTGCGGCGAGCGCGCCGAACATGGTCGAGATGTGTTCGGTGACGAAGACGCCGGCGCCCTGGCGCGCCTCGACCAGGCCGTCGGCGGAAAGCTTGGCCAGCGCCTCGCGGATGACGGTGCGGCTGACGCCGAAAGTCTCGGTCAACTGGCCCTCGGTCGGCAATTTGTGGCCCGGCAGGATCTCGCCCGCATGCAGCTGCTTGCGGATCGCCGCGACGACGGTCTCCGACAGTTTGGGTTTTCTCTCGACCCTGAGATCAACAGCGCTATCCGATGCCATGTCGCACCCCTGTTTGAAGACGCCCTATTTGCCCTATTTGAAGACACTCGGCAGCCAGAGCGAGATCGCCGGAATATACGTCACCAGTCCTAGGACCACGATACCCGCGCCATAGAACGGCCAGATCGATCGCATCGCTTCCCATACCGTGATCTTGCCAACCGCACAGGCGACGAACTGCACCGTGCCAACCGGCGGCGTGTTCAGGCCGATGCCGAGATTGAGGATGGTGATGACGCCGAAATGCACTGGGTCGACGCCGTAATGCGTCACCAGCGGCAGGAAGATCGGCGTACAGATGATGATCATCGGCCCCATATCCATGAAGGTGCCGAGCAGCAGCATCAGGACGTTGAGCAAAAGCAGCACCACCAGCGGGTCGGTGGAGATGGCGTTCATCCCGGCGATCAGCAGAACCGGCACTTTGAGATAGGCCATCAGCCAGCTGAACGAGGCCGCCGTGCCGATGATCAAAAGCACCATCGATGTCGTGCGCACCGCGCCCTTGGTGGCATGGACGAAATCGCTCCAGGCCATCGAGCGGTAGACGAAGACGGTGACCAGCAAGGCGTAGATGATGGCGATGCAGGAGCTTTCCGTCGCCGTGAAAATGCCTGAGCGGACGCCGCCGAAGATGATGCCGATGAGCAGCAGCCCGGGAACCGCGATCACCGCCAACTGGCCGACGCGCGAGAAGCCGGGGAAGGCCTCGACCGGGTAGCCGCGGCTGCGGGCGACAAAATAGGCGGTGACCATCAGCGACGCGGCGAACAGCAGACCGGGCAGGATGCCGGCGGTGAACAGGTCGGCGATCGAAATCTTGCCGCCGCCGGCGATCGAATAGATGATCATGTTCTGCGATGGCGGCAAAAGCAGCGCGATCAGTGCCGCCATCGAGGTGACGTTGACAGCGTAGTCCGCGCCGTAGCCGCGCTCTTTCATCTGCGGGATCATCAGCCCGCCGACAGCAGCGGCTTCAGCCACCGCCGAGCCGGAAATGCCGCCGAACAATGTCGCGGCGATGATGTTGACCTGACCGAGCCCGCCCCTGACATGGCCGACCAGTGAGCCAGCAAAGGAGACGATGCGCTGCGCGATGCCGCCGCGCACCATCAGGTCGCCGGCGAAGATGAAGAACGGGATCGCCATCAGCGAGAACGCCGACATGCCTGATTTCAATTGCTGGAAGACCACCAGGGGCGGCAGGCCGAGATAAAGCACGGTGGCGAAAGATGCGGCACCCAGGCAAAACGCGATTGGCGTGCCGGCAAACATCAACAGCGTGAAGACGCCGAACAGGATCCAGAGTTCCATCTAGGCCTCCTGCACGGCCGGCATCTCCGGCACGTCTTCGAGATTGATGTCCTTGTCGATGTCGACGCCCGACCAGCGCAGCACGATACGTTCGGCCGAGAACAGGCAGATCAAAACGCCGCCGGCGACCAGTGGCAGATAGTCGAAGCCGCCGGGAAGTTCGAGCGCCGGAATGACGGTGTGCCAGGTCAACCCGACCAGCTTGCAACCATACCAGACCATGCCGAAGCCAAAGCCGAACGCGATCAGGTCGGACAATGTGCGCAGCGCCCATTTGCTGCCTTTCGGCAGGATGTAGAGCAGCACGTCGAAGCCCATATGGTAGTTCTCGCGCACGCCGACCGCCGCGCCCAGGAAGATGAACCAGTTCATCAGCATGATGGCTGTGACTTCCGTCCAGCTCGGCGACGCGTTGAGCACGAAGCGGGAAAACACCTGGTAGGCGACGAGCGCGGTCATGACGACCATCCCGATACAGGCGAGATAGAGCGCGCCGTCGCAAATCTTCGAAAGCACCGCGCTGAAGCGCGGTGGCGCTCCGCTCCTGGCCATTCCCGCTGTCATCCGACCCTCCCGGTTTTTCCGTCCGTCAACAACGATTGGCGGGGCGGCGCTAGGCCGCCCCGCCAGGAGATTACTTGGTTGCCTGGATGCGCGCGGCGAGATCCTTGAGTTCCGGCGTCGACAGGTACTTGTCGTAAACCGGCTTCATCGCATCGATCAGCGGCTGCTTGTCGATCTCGCTGACCCTGACGCCGGCCTTCTCGACGATGTCGCGCGACTTCTTTTCCTGCGCGTCCCACAGTTCGCGCATCTTGACGACGCTGTCCTTGGCTGCCTGCTTGACGATCGCCTGGTCTTCCGGCGACAGCTTGTCCCAGCTCGGCTTCGCCATCACCAGCACTTCCGGCACGATCTGGTGCTGGTCGACGGTGTAGTGCTTGGCGACCTCATAGTGCTTGGCGGATTCGAAGCTCGGCCAGTTGTTCTCGGCGCCGTCGATCACGCCGGTTTCGAGCGCGGAATAGACCTCGCCATAGGCCATCGGCGTGGCGTTGGCGCCGAGCGCATTGACCATGTCGACGAACACGTCGGACTGGATGACGCGGAACTTCATGCCCTTGAGATCGGCGATCGAGGTGATGTCCTTCTTGGTGTTGTAGAAGGAGCGCGCACCGGAATCGTAGAAGGCGAGACCGACCAGATCATGCGCCTCGAAGGCCTTCAGGATCTCGTCGCCGATCGGCCCGTCCATGACATGGCGCATCTGGTCGACCGAGCGGAACATGTAGGGCAGCGACGGCACAGCGGTTTCCGGCACGATGCCGTTGAACGGCCCCATCGAGACGCGGTTCAAATCGATGACGCCGGTCTGCGTCTGCTCGATCGTGTCCTTCTCCTCGCCGAGCTGCGCCGAATGATAGACCTCCACCGAATAGCGCCCGGCGGTGCGCTCCTTGATCAGCTCGCCCATATATTTGACCGCCTCGACCGTCGGATATCCATCCGGATGGGTGTCGGCCGAACGCAGCACGGTCTGGGCGTTGGCGACACCGATCATCAGCGAGCCGAAGGCGAATGTGGCTGCCGTCAGTTTTGAAAAATGCAACATGACTGTCTTCCTCCCTTTTGAAATTCACGACGCCCGGCTCAGAGCCGGTACGCCTTCTTGGCAAGCGTGTAGGCAAGCTCCCGCGCCAGCTCGTGCGCCTCGTCCTCCCGTAGCCGGTGCTCGGCGACGAGACGGGCGAGAAAGGCGCAGTCGGCCCGGCGTGCCACATCGTGACGGGCGGGTATGGATGGAAAGGCGCGGGTGTCGTCGTTGAAGCCGACGGTGTTGTAGAAGCCGGCGGTCTCGGTGGTCATTTCGCGGAAGCGGCGCATGCCTTCCGGACTGTCATGGAACCACCAGGCCGGCCCGAGCTTCAGCACCGGATAGACGCCGGCGAGCGGCGCCAGTTCGCGCGCATAGCTCGTCTCGTCGAGCGTGAACAGGATGATGGTCAGGTCGCGCTCTAGCCCGACGCAGTCGAGCAAAGGTTTGAGCGCCGCCGCATAGTCGGTGCGGGTCGGAATATCGAAGCCTTTGTCGCGGCCGAATTTTTGGAAAACACCAGGCGAATGATTGCGCCACGAGCCGGGATGGATCTGGATAACCAGCCCGTCGTCGCGGCTCATCTTGGCCATTTCGGTCAGCATCTGGGCGCGAAACAGTTTGCGCTCGCGCTCGTCGTGGGAGCCGCGGCGGATGCGGTTGAACAGCTCTTCCGATGCCGCATCGGAAAGGTTGGCGGTCTCCGCAGTCGGATGGCCATGGTCGGACGAGGTCGCACCGAAGCTTTTGAAGAAGGCGCGGCGCTGGCGATGCGCGTCGAGATAGCCGGCCCATGTGCCGGTATCGCAGCCGCTGACCTCGCCGAGACGGTCGAGGTTGCCTAAGAAGCCCTCGAAGTCTGGATCGACGACGGCATCCGGCCGGTAGGCGGTGACGACGCGGCCTTGCCAGCCGCTGTCGCGGATCGCCTTGTGCCATTGGAGATCGTCCAGCGCCCCCTCGGTCGTCGCAATGACCTCGATGTTGAAGCGCTCGAACAGTGCACGCGGGCGATAGCCGTCCTGTTTGAGCAGGCCGGCGATGGTATCGTAGTGGCGGTCGGCGGTGCTCGCGTTGAGCGGCTCGTCAATGCCGAACAGATGCTCGAGGACATGGTCGAGCCACAGTCGCGTCGGTGTGCCACGAAACAGATAGTAGTGTTCGGCAAAGCGCCGCCAGATCGCCCTTGGGTCGCTCTCGACCGGCGAGCCGTCGAGGGCTGATATACCGAGGTCCTCCAGCCGCACGCCCTGGCTGAACAGCATGCGGAAGATGTAATGGTCGGGCACGACCAGCAATTGCGCCGGGTCCGGAAACGGCTCGTTGAGCGCATACCAGCGCGGATCGGTGTGGCCGTGCGGGCTGACGATTGGCAGGTCCTTGACACCGGCATAGAGATCGCGCGCGATCGAAAGCGCACGCCCTTCAGCGGCAAAAAGCAGATCGGGGTGGGTCAATCCTGCCACGTCACTCCTCCCAAGGGCGCTATCGATAGGATTGGCAAGAAGTAATGTCAACATACAAAAATTGGATTGTTGTATGATGACTTTTAGCCGACACCGGGTCATTGTGCGGCGGGAGAACGGATGTTACGCCGCTAGCCTCCCGACCGATCAATCCGAGCCCGACAAGCCAAACCATGACAACCAGACGCCTTTGCAACGACACGGTGCGATCCTTGCCGGCCTCGGCTGCGATCCCGGCCTATGACCGCGCCGCCGTCGCCCCAGGCATCGTCCATCTCGGCGTCGGCGCCTTTCACCGCGCCCATCAGGCAGCCTATGTCGATGACTGCCTGGCTGCCGGCGAGACCGGCTGGGGTATCATCGGCGTGTCGCTGCGCAGCCCCGACACGCGCGATGCGCTGACGCCGCAGGACGGGCTCTACACGCTGGCGGTGCGCGGCAGCGATGGCGAAGCGCTTCAAATAATCGGCTCGATCCAGTCGATGCTGGTGGCGCCGGAAGATCCCGGCGCGGTGCTCGCCGCGCTGACCGATCCGCGCACCCGCATCGTCACGCTGACCATCACCGAAAAGGCCTATTTGAGAGCAGCCGACGGCAGCCTCGACGAAAGACATCCCGATATCGTCCACGATCTTGCCAATCCCGGATCGCCGAAAACCGCGCATGGCTTTCTGGCTGAAGCGCTGGCGCACCGCCGTGCCGCCGGCACGCCACCCTTCACCGTGCTGTGCTGCGACAACCTGCCGGCCAACGGCGCCACGCTGCACCGGTTGCTGATCGCGTTCGCCAAATTGCGCGATGCCCGGGCCGCTGCATCGGGCGATGCCCTGCTCGAGGAACACATCGTCGATGCGGTGGCATTCCCCTCGAGCATGGTCGACCGCATCGTGCCGGCAACCATCGATGCCGACCGGGGGCGCATTGCCGGCGAACTCGGCGTCGCGGACGCCTGGCCGGTGATGACCGAGCCGTTTCGGCAATGGGTGATCGAGGACCGCTTCCCGGCGGGACGACCGGCCTGGGAAAAATTCGGCGTCACCATGGTCGAGGATGTCGGGCCGTTCGAAGACATGAAGCTCAGGCTGCTCAACGGCGCCCATTCGGGCATCGCCTATCTCGGCCTGCTCAGCGGCCACGCCACCGTCGACCGTGCCTTCGCCGACCCGTCGATCCGTGAATTCGTCGACCGGCTCTGGACCGAAGCGATCCCTACCTTGCCCGCTGATGCCGGGCTCGACACGTCGGCCTATACGGCCGAACTTGCCGAGCGTTTCTCCAACACAGCACTCGCGCACCGCACGGCGCAGATCGCCAATGACGGCAGCCAGAAATTGCCGCAGCGCATCGTCGCTTCCGCCATCGAGCGTATCCAGGCCGGCCTGGTCCCGGAGCATCTGACGCTGGTGATCGCCGCCTGGATCGCGGCCTGCGAGGCGCGCGGCAAAAGCTTGCCGGAAGCCCACTTCACCGATCCGCTCGACGCCGCACTGGCAGCTATCGGCGAACGGCGGACGCAGGAACGTGTAGCGGCGGTATTCGACCTCGCCGGCTTCGCCACCGGCAAGCCCGAGCGTCAGCCGCTCATCGAACTGGTCGCCGCCCATCGCGTCCATATCCGGCAAGGCGGGATAGCGCTTGCGCTCGCAGCGCTCGGAAAGGCGAGACGGGCCTAACGGCGATCCAGGCCCGGATTCTGATCCGAAAGAGCCCGCATTGCCGAGCCGGCAAGTCGCGACTCCGTCCGACTGCTGACGTGCTTCAGCCATATCTGTGGGCACAAAAAAAGGCCGAGTTGAACCCGGCCTGTCTCGTAGTTTGTTTTCGCCTGCGGCCTAAGCTGCCAGCAGCGCGCTTTCGAGCGTGGTGAGCTGGGCGAGGAACTGCTCGGCCTTGCTGCGGGACTGATCGTCCTTGGCATCGGCAGCATCTTCCTTGGCGTCCTGGATGCGGCGGGCGAGATCGGCGCGGTCGATGTCGCCGACGGCAACCGCCGATTCGGCCAGCAGCGTGCAGCCGGAAGGCAGGATGTCGGCAAAGCCGCCGAACACGACATAACGCTCTTCCTTGCCGCCGGCGGTCTTCACCGTGACGACGCCTGGCTTGATCGTGGTCATGACCGGCGCGTGATGCGCCATCACGGTCATCTCGCCTTCGGCGCCGGGAATGACGACGGCTTCGACCTGCTCGGAAACGAGCAGCCGCTCCGGCGAGACCAGTTCGAATTGGAAAGCTTCAGCCATGATCATTTTAGCGAGTAGGGAATAGTGAGTAGCGAGTAGGGAAAGAAGACCCGCTCAACCCATCAATCCCTATTCGCTACTCCCTATTCGCTATTCGCTTCTTATGCCGCTTCCGCCGCGAGACGCTGTGCCTTCTCGACCGCTTCGTCGATGCCGCCGACCATGTAGAAGGCGGCTTCCGGCAGGTGATCGTAGTCGCCGTTGCAGAGGCCCTTGAAGCCCTTGATGGTGTCGGCGAGGTCGACCAGCTTGCCCGGCGAGCCCGTGAACACTTCGGCGACGAAGAAGGGCTGCGACAGGAAGCGCTCGATCTTGCGGGCGCGAGCCACGGTCTGCTTGTCCTCTTCCGAGAGCTCGTCCATGCCCAGGATGGCGATGATGTCCTGCAGCGACTTGTAGCGCTGGAGGATCGACTGCACCTGGCGGGCGACGGCATAGTGCTCTTCGCCGACGACAAGCGGGTCGAGCATGCGCGAAGTCGAATCGAGCGGATCGACCGCCGGATAGATGCCTTTTTCCGAGATCGCGCGGTTGAGCACGGTCGTCGCGTCAAGGTGGGCGAAGGAGGTTGCCGGCGCCGGATCGGTCAAATCGTCGGCGGGCACGTAGATCGCCTGCACCGAGGTGATCGAGCCCTTGGTCGTCGTCGTGATGCGTTCCTGCAGCGCGCCCATGTCGGTGGCCAGCGTCGGCTGATAGCCCACGGCCGAAGGAATACGGCCGAGCAGCGCCGACACTTCCGAACCCGCTTGCGTGAAGCGGAAGATGTTGTCGACGAAGAACAGCACATCCTGGCCCTGGTCGCGGAAATATTCAGCGACCGTCAGACCGGTCAGGCCGACACGGGCACGTGCGCCCGGCGGCTCGTTCATCTGGCCATAGACCAGTGCCGCCTTGGAGCCTTCGCCGCCGCCCTTCTTGTTGACGCCGGACTCGATGAACTCGTGATAGAGATCGTTGCCTTCGCGGGTGCGCTCGCCAACGCCCGCGAACACCGAGAAGCCGCCGTGAGCCTTGGCGACGTTGTTGATCAGTTCCTGGATCAGCACGGTCTTGCCGACGCCGGCGCCGCCGAACAGGCCGATCTTGCCGCCGCGGGCGTAAGGCGCCAGAAGATCGAGAACCTTGATGCCGGTGATCAGGATCTGCGCTTCCGTCGACTGTTCGACATAGGACGGAGCCGGCTGGTGAATGGCGCGCATTTCGATACCGTCGACCGGGCCTTCTTCGTCGACCGGCTCGCCGATGACGTTGATGATGCGGCCGAGCATGCCCGGGCCGACCGGCACGGTGATCGGCGCGCCGGTGTCATAGACGTCCTGACCGCGAACCAGACCTTCGGTGGAGTCCATGGCGATGCAGCGCACGGTGTTTTCACCGAGATGCTGGGCAACTTCGAGCACCAGGCGATTGCCGACATTGGTCGTCTCGATGGCGTTGAGAATGGCCGGCAGGTGATCGCCGAACTGGACGTCGACGACAGCGCCGATGACCTGGCGGACCTTGCCGACAACGCCGGTCTTCTTCACAACGGCGGCCGTCGTCTTCGCTGCCGTAGCCTTGGCCGGGGCCGCTGCCTTGGCGGGCGCAGCCGCCGTCTTGGCCGGAGCGGCCTTCGCCGCTGCTGCCGGAGCCTTTGCCGCCGCTTTGGGAGCTGCCGCCTTCGGGGTCGCTGCTTTCGCCATCGTCTTTACCCTTTTCGTCCTTTGTTTCTCACGCTCCACCACAAGGTCGATGACCTCCTGGCGGCCGCGCCTAGAGCGCCTCGGCGCCCGAAATGATTTCGATCAGTTCCTTGGTGATCTGCGCCTGCCGCTGGCGGTTGTAGGTGATCGACAACTTGTTGATCATGTCGCCGGCATTGCGCGTCGCATTGTCCATTGCGCTCATCTTGGCGCCCATCTCGCCAGCTGCGTTTTCGAGCAGCGCGCGGAAGACCTGGACCGAGATGTTGCGCGGAATGAGGTCGGTCAGGATTTCGCCTGGCTCCGGCTCGTATTCGTAGACGGCATTGCCGCCGGCGGTCGCCTCGGCGGGCGCGGAGGCCACACCGGCCGGGATGATCTGCTGTGCCGTCGGGATCTGGCTGATCACCGACTTGAACTGCGAATAGAATAGCGTGCAGATGTCGAAGCCGCCCTCGCCGAACAGATGGATGACCTTGCGGGCGATGGCGTCGGCATTGACGAAGCCGAGCGTTTTGACCTCACGCAGATCGACGCGTTCGAGGATCATCGAACCGTAGTCGCGGCGCAGGATGTCGAAACCCTTCTTGCCGACACAAATGATCTTGACCTGCTTGCCGTCGGCCAACAGCCGGCGGATGTGGTCGCGGGCGAGGCGCGCGATCTGCGAATTGAAGCCGCCGCACAGGCCGCGCTCGGCGGTGCAGACGACGAGCAGATGCACATCGTCCTTGCCGGTGCCGGTCATCAGCGCCGGGGCATCGCCGCCGCCGCCGATCGCCTGGGTGATGTTGGCGAGCACCAAACCCATGCGCTCCGAATAGGGGCGCGCGGCTTCCGCGGCTTCCTGCGCGCGGCGCAGCTTCGCCGCGGCGACCATCTGCATCGCCTTGGTGATCTTCTGCGTCGCCTTGACCGAGGCGATACGGTTACGAAGGTCTTTTAACGAAGGCATGCTTCAAACCTGATCCCGTCCGTCCGGCTTTCTCAAGCGAAGGTCTTGGCGAAGGCATCGATCTCGGCCTTCAGCTTGGCGCGCAGATCGTCCGACAGCGCCTTCTCCTTGCGGATGCCGTCAAGCACGTCCTTACCGGCCGAGCGCATGTGGCTGAGCAGGCCATGCTCGAACTTGCCGACCTGATTGATCGCCAGCTTGTCGAGGTAGCCGTTGACACCGGCGAAGATCACCGCGACCTGTTCCTCGACCTTGAGCGGCGAGAACTGCGGCTGCTTCAGGAGTTCGGTCAGACGCGAACCGCGATTGAGCAGGCGCTGCGTGGCGGCGTCGAGATCGGAGCCGAACTGCGCGAAGGCCGCCATTTCGCGGTACTGCGCGAGCTCGCCCTTGATCGAGCCGGCGACCTGCTTCATCGCCTTGATCTGCGCCGACGAACCGACGCGCGACACTGACAGACCGACGTTGACGGCCGGGCGAACGCCCTGGAAGAACAGATTGGTTTCGAGGAAGATCTGGCCGTCGGTGATCGAGATCACGTTGGTCGGGATGTAGGCCGACACGTCGTTGGCCTGCGTCTCGATGATCGGCAGCGCGGTCAGCGAACCGCCGCCATTGTCGTCATTGAGCTTGGCGGCGCGCTCGAGCAGGCGCGAATGCAGGTAGAACACGTCGCCCGGATAGGCTTCGCGGCCCGGCGGGCGGCGCAGCAAGAGCGACATCTGGCGATAGGCGACAGCCTGCTTCGACAGATCGTCATAGCTGATCAGCGCGTGCATGCCGTTGTCGCGGAAATATTCGCCCATGGTGCAGGCGGTGAACGGCGCCAGGAACTGCATCGGCGCCGGATCGGAAGCGGTGGCCGCGACGATGATCGAATAGTCGAGCGCGCCGCGCTCTTCGAGCACTTTCACGAACTGCGCGACGGTCGAGCGCTTCTGACCGATCGCGACATAGACGCAGTAGAGCTTTTCCTTCTCCGGGCCGTTGTCGTGGACCGCCTTCTGGTTGAGCATCGTGTCGAGAATGATGGCGGTCTTGCCGGTCTGGCGGTCACCGATGACCAGCTCGCGCTGGCCGCGGCCGACCGGGATCAGTGCGTCGATGGCCTTGAGGCCGGTCGACATCGGCTCGTTCACCGACTTGCGCGGGATGATGCCGGGCGCCTTGACGTCCACGCGCTTGCGTTCGGTCGCCTTGATCGGACCCTTGCCGTCGATCGGGTTGCCGAGCGCGTCGACGACGCGGCCGAGCAGGCCCATGCCGACAGGCGCATCGACGATGGCGCCGGTCCGCTTGACGGTGTCGCCTTCCTTGATGTCGCGGTCGGCGCCGAAGATGACGACGCCGACATTGTCGGCTTCGAGGTTGAGCGCCATGCCGCGGATGCCGCCGGGAAATTCGACCATCTCGCCGGCCTGGACATTGTCGAGGCCGTAGACGCGGGCGATACCGTCACCGACGGACAGCACCTGTCCAACTTCGGAGACCTCGGCCTCCTTGCCGAAATTCTTGATCTGGTCTTTCAGAATTGCGGAAATTTCCGCGGCGCGGATGTCCATCAGCCGACCTCTTTCAGTGCAAGCTTGAGCGAATTGAGTTTGGTTTTGAGCGACGTATCGATCTGGCGCGAGCCCATCTTGACCACCAGCCCGCCGAGCAGCGACGGATCGACGGTAACGGATATCGCCACGTCCTTGCCGGCGACGCTTTTCAGCGCGGCCTTGAGTTCGGTCTGCTGGGCCGCCGTCAATTCATGCGCCGAGGTGACCTCGGCAGCGGTCTCGCCGCGATGCTCGGCGGCGATCTGGCGGAATGCCTTGATCATGCCGGGCACGGCGAAGAGGCGACGGTTGCGGGCGACCACGCGCAGGAAATTGCCGGTGAGACCAGTGATGCCGGCCTTGTCGGCGATCGCCGCGATGGCCTTGGCCTGGTCCTCGCTGGAGAACACCGGGCTGTTGATGAGGCGGGTCAGGTCGGCGCTGCCATCCAGCATCGTTGCGAAGCTGTTGAGGTCGGCCTCGACCTTGGCCACTGAAATGGACTGCAGTGCGAGTTCGAACAGCGAACCCGCGTAGCGTTCTGCGACACCTGAGATTGGCGATGACGATTGGGCCACGGACTGTCTTTTCTCTTGTCTGACAGGCCGCAGATTGTTGGCGCGAGCAAAAAACTCTGGCTAAATCTTTGACCTTACTAAGTTTTTCCAAGCACGAAGACGCGGCTTCCGCTATCCCCGGCCGAAAGTCGATTGCCGTCTAGCACAGGCATTTTAAGACCGCAATGCGTCGTTCCGCATGCTTTTCAGGCACTATTGTCGCATCCGGCGGCAGAGTTCAACCAAAGCCTTCGGATTGGCCGCCGATTCAGGGCAGAAAGCCGAAGACGAAGGCGAGCGGCAGTGCGGCCAGCACCAGCTCGACAATGATCGACGCCCAGTTGAAAGGCGTGTTCGCGCCATCCGACATCATCGACAGCAAACGGCCGAAAGCGGTGAACAGCCAGGAGAAGCCAAGCGCCATATAGAGCCATGGCTGCGCCAAAAGAATGCAGCACAGGCTGACGCCGAGATAGAAGCCGGACATGCGGCCGCGCCCTTCGGCGATGGCCGCTGCCTTTTCCGGTCGAACCTGCAGCCTGAGGATGCGGAAGGCGAGCCCCGGCGCGAGGAAGAATATGAGGCCCAGCGCCAAGGTGACGACGGCGCTCGACCACGCCAGCCATTCGCCCTGGCTGGTCGGCCACGGAAACGCAAACTCCATCTTTGTCCCCTCGCAAATGGCTGTCTGAAATCGCGGCCATTCTAGCGAAGGAAAGACTGCGCGCCAGATGGCGGTGGGCAGTTTAGCAACGGCGCATCACGAGAGCGCGAATTCAACCGCCGCCTCGGCATGGATGCGCGTGGTGTCGAACACCGGAATGTCGAAATCGCCTTGGCCGATCAGCATGGTGATCTCGGTGCAGCCCATGATGACGCCGTCAATCTTTTCATCGCGCCGCAAGCGCGCGACCTCATCGACATAGGCCGCCTTCGATGGTTCGCTGACAATGCCCTGGCAGAGCTCGTCATAGATCACCCGATGCACCATGTCGCGGCCGGCCTGGTCCGGCACCACTGGTTCGAGGCCATACTTGTCGGTCAGCCGGCCCTTGTAAAAATCCTGCTCCATGGTGAAGCGCGTCGCCAGCAGCGCTGGCCGCCTGACGCCGGCGCCCTTGACCGCCATCGCCGTGGCATCGGCAATGTGGATAAGTGGAATGGACACCGCCGCCTGCATCTGATCGGCGAGCTTGTGCATGGTGTTGGTACAGATCAGCAGCCCTTCGGCGCCGCCCGCCTCCAGCTTGCGCGCGGCATCCGCCAGAAGCACGCCCGCACCGTCCCAGTCGCCGTGATGCTGCCGCTCGGCGATCTCGGCGAAGTCGAAGGAATGGAGCAGCAGCTTTGCCGAATGCAGCCCACCCAATCGCTCGCGCACAATCTCGTTGAGCAGGCGGTAGTAGATGGCGGTCGATTCCCAGCTCATGCCGCCGAGCAGGCCAAGGGTTTTCATTTAGTCATCCGTTCTCGTTGCGCCAAGGCCGCCATAGAGCACGCTAGCGTCGCGGCCTCACGTGATTCCAAACAATTGGAAACCAAAAAAGGAAGACGAAAAAGATCGCACCATAGAGGATGGGATGCCGACCGGTTACCAGCAGCACCACCCAGAACTACACCGACAACGAGCATAACGACGCCGAAGAGGAAACGGATACCTGCCTCCAATCGCAATCCGGAAAACAGACGGCCTGAAGAACCGGACGATCGGCCTCACAGAAAAGCTTTGCGGGTCGATGTCAACCTGAACGCGGGCCGAACCCCGCGCCTCGGCCATGGCGCCAAATATTACCGCGCACCCGATTCGGTCATCCTCGCACTGGTGCCGAGATGATGCAGGCTTTGTGCCGTATGCCTCGAACTCCAGGCAACCGGGGGGTCGGGCAAATCGAGATCGAAATGTGCCCTCCCGAGCAGTGAATTGACGATCTTGGCGCTGCGCCAGGCCATCAGGCTGAGCTGCGGCTCGGCTATGCCATGGCTGAGGCGACCGGCATTGAGCGCGTAGATGCGCCGGTCATCCGGCCCGTCCCACTCAACCTCGAAGCTGGCGTTGAGCCGGTAGTGGCCGCGCTCGTCCAGCGCGATCCTGTCCATCAGCGGCGCCATGCAGTCGGGAATGGCAAAGGCATAGCCGGTGGCCAGCACCACCGCATCGACGGTGCGCCTCTCGATGGCGCCGTCGAAGCCGTTGCGCATGATCAGCCGGTATTCACTGCCTTCCCGTGTCACGTTCAGCACTTCGCGGTGCGGCGTCATGTTGACCGTCGTCGTTTCCTCGGACAGATGCCGCAGCGTGTAAAGCCGGCGGTAGATCGCCTTCAGCGTGCTCGTCGATGCGCCGTCGCCGGCAAGCAGCTGCTGTTCCAGGATGGTCTCGCGCCGCCCTTGCGGCAGCCGATGGAAGTTTTCCACATAGCCCGGCGTAAAGAGCTCGTCGGTGAAGGGCGAGTCGTCCAGCGGCAGGAAATTTGGTCGCATCGAGATCCACTCGATCTCGCGGCCGGCAAAGCGGTCGGAGGAGATCAGATGCAGCAGCACTTCGGCGCCGCTCTGGCCACCGCCGATGACGGCAATGCGCTGCCCGGTCAGGCGATTGAGACGGTTGGCGGCCTGGGCGTTGTGGAAGCATTGGTCGGAGGCCGCCGCTCGCGCCCAGGCAGGGATGTTGGGCTTCAGCCCGACGGCAATGGCAAGATTGCGCGCGCTCACCTCCTCACGGCCAATACGGAGCCTGAAATTCGTTCCGTCGAAGTCGATCTGATCGACGGCACTGGCAAAGCGCAGCGAAGACAGGTTCTCGCCGACCCATGCGAGATAGCGGGCGAATTCCGGCCGCGGGATGGCGGAGAAATCTGCGTTCAGGAACTCGTAGAACCGCTTCTGCGCGACCAGATAGGACATGAACGACCATGGACTGGTCGGATGCGTCGCGGTGACGAGGTCCTTGAGAAAAGACGTCTGCAGTTCGACGCCCGGCAGCATCATGCCGGGGTGCCATTCAAGCCGCGTCGCCCGGTCGAAGAAGCGCGCTTCAAAACCATCCACCGCATCGAGATGAGCGGCGAGGCTGAGGTTGAACGGCCCGATACCGATGCCGGCGAGGTCAAGTGCTTGGGTCATGGCGAGCTCCTTCTGGAGCTGGCTGGGCCGAGGGGAGATCGCCGGGCTGACTCGGGTTGAGCGGATTGTCGAGCGGTGTGCCGAGGTCGGGCAGAGGGCGTTCGCCGCTATCGCCATAGCCGATCGCGAACCGCACCTTGTTGATGGCGATGCGCGGAATCTTAGGCGCGAACAGATCGAAAAGCGCGAACCGGTCCGCCAGTTCAGGATTCTGCACCTGGTAGCGCCGGATGGCGTCGGCAAGGATGCCGTAGAAAGTCCTCTCGTCGAAGCGGTCATGGGCGGCCAGCGCCTCGGACAGGAAGCGCAGGACGCTGACGATGTGGCCAGTCTGCAAATGCTGGAGAAGATGCGCCGGTGGCCGGCGCTTCAGCGTCGACAGGATTTTTGGGTCGAGGCCGGCCAGTTCGGGAAACGGCTGGTCGACCAGGTCAAGGTCGCCCTGAAAGTCCTTGACCGCCACGCCGACAGGCGTCGCTCCGTCGAGGATGATCGTGACGTTCTGGCCATGGGCGATGAAGCCGACACCGTAGCGGCACATGAAGTGGTAGAGCGGCACGAAGACCGTAGAGAACAGGCGGTCCAGCCATGCCTCCGGACCAAGGCCGGATTCTTCGATCAGGGCGCTGGCGATCGGCCTGCCACGGGCGTCGCGCTGCGGCAAGGCGCCCATCATCATCGGGCGCTGGCCCGTGGCCAGATCCTTTTCGGGGCTTTCGCGCCAGATGGCGCCCAGCATCTCGCAAAACTGGTAGGGCCCGCCTTCAACGCCGGTGTAGTGCGGATGCGGATAGAAGGCGCCGGCGACTTCCCTTAAGACCTTGACGTTCTTGAGCACCGGGTCCGCGGCCGCCACCGTGGCCAGCCAGCGCGACAGATCGGCACCGATCTCCATGTATTTTCCGGGCACCCCGCGCCAGGCCGAGGTGTTGAGAATGGTCAGCGGCAGCTTGACGTGCAGCGCCTCGGGCCGTGCCGCATTGGCAAGTGTGCGCAGCGACTGCAAGGGCAGGAACGGGTCGCCGAACGGGCCAAGCGGCACCAGCCGGCCGGCGGCAATCTCGCCACCATATTGCGAGGCGATCATCGCCTGCCATTGCCAGGGGTGCACCGGCAGCAGCCTGTGCGTCGACCGCGAGACCCCAGCGGCGGTGAAAGCCGTTTCGAGCCTTGCGCGCTCCTCGCCACCGAGTGCGGCCTGCAGCAGCGCCTCTTCGTCAAGCCCGCTGTCGAGCGCCAGCTGGCAACGGTCGCGTGCGGCGGCAAGCCAGAAGAGCCGGACGGCCGCGGCGGATTCAGGCGCGTAGCGCTCGAAATCCTCCCGCCCCCAGCCGAGCCGGCCCTTGTTGGCAGGCGCCTTCGGATGGCCGTCGAGCAAGGCCTGCAACTCGGTGTCCGGCAGCGCCGCAAGCTCGGCCGCCGGTCGGCCGTCGCGCGCCTTGGCGATGCGCATGTCGGCCATCAGCGTGTTGTAGAGTTCTTTCGCATAGGTGCAGAACGTTGCCGGCGACATGCTGAGCGTCTCGCGCGCGTCGGCGAAGAAGGCGACCGCATCGTCGACCGGCAGCTCGATGCCGGCATCGCGGGTCAGCGTCTCGGGGCGGACGGCGATCTGGCCCCATATGCGCCGTGTCGCGGCAAAACGATAGGTCACGCCGGGGCCGGGCGTCAGCTCCCATCGGCCGGGCAAAAGCTCGCGCGGCGACAGGCACTCCTCGAAGGTCAGTTCGGAAATGGCCTTGGCGACCGCCTCGCGGTTGACCGCGGTCCAGCATGCCCCCGCCTTGGCGATCGGTTGCTGCACCGTCACAGCGGCACCTCGCGGAAGAAGCGCTCGCGCTCGCAGCAGACCAGCGCCGCGCGCTTGTGCGGAAAATCGAACTCCTTGACCTTGTCGTAGGCGGCATCGGCGCAATAGCTCAGCATCTTCTGGTGCGCCGCGCGCGGCTCGCCGACGATGCGCTGCGTGCGCGGCTCGTCCAGGAACAGATAGTGGGTGACGGAACGGAACAGAGCCAGTGTCTTCGGCCGGCCGAGATGGCGCGTATTGCCGATCAACCCATGCCAGCCACGGTCCCAGTCGAGCGGCTCGTAATAGGGCCCGAGCCGATCCTCCTTGGCCCAGTAGAACTCGAAATAGCCGGTCGGCTCGCCGTCGAAACTGGCGATGACGCCGAAGATGTGCGGATCGCTTTCCTGCTCGGCGAGATATTTGTCGAGCTCCTCATGGCTCTGGGCAAGCTCCCAGAAAAAGGCGACACGGCCATCATTCATCCAGCGATGGAAGAGATCGAGATCGGTCCGGCGGTCGATCGGACGCAGCGACACGGTGAGGCCGATCTCGGCAATCCAGCGCTCGTACATCGGGCCGCAGGGGCGCGGCTGACGCAACGGCGGCAGTCGGTCTTCCGGGCCGATCGCGGTCGTCAGCGCCGGATAGGTGGAATGCGAGGCCTGGCTGCGCCATAAGAGCGGCAGCTGGCGCAGGACCGAGCGATGGATGATCGCGCGTTCCGGTTCATCCGCTGCCGCCTCGGTGGCCAGCGTCGAAACCGGCCACAGCGTCTCGGCAACCGGCAGGAAAGCGCGGTCGAAGGAGGGATGCAGGCGCAGCGCGGCATCGACCAGACCCGCCAGGATCTGCGGTTGGTCGAGACGTCCGCCGGCGAAGGCGACGTCATCGATCAGCAGGCGGCCATCCGCGACGGAGATGCGGGCCTGTCCGGCCGCTGTTCCGTCAGCATTGACCAGGCTGACATGGCCATCGCCGGCACGGATGGCGAGCGGCTCCGCGGCGGAGGCCAGATGCTGCCATCCTTCGTTGCCGCCAGCGGTGGCGGGCGACCAGTTTTTCGCAGCCTCGATGTTCATGCGTACTCTCTCACATGCAGGGGGTTGGGAAGCTCGACGTAACCGGCCAGCGGGTCGGTCACTTCGGTGTTCTCGTTGATGTCGCGCAGCGCGATCAGGAAATTGCCCTTGGCGTAGAGCGTCGGCGCGTTGAGCAGATAGTCGACGCAGGACCGGTCGGCCATCGGCGTGGCGACCAGCCGCTCGAGCGAGCGGCGGAATATCGCCAGCAGGTCGCCTTCCCTGGCGAGGCCAGCGGCGGCAAGCGCTGCGATGGCGGCGAAGGCGCCGTTGACGATCAAATAGTAGCCGAACAGCTTCGCGGCTGCTTCCGCCGGGAAGACATGATCTCCCGCCTGACCGGCCTCGGGCAGGAATTCGCGCAACCTGGGCAGGAATTCCTCGACATAACCGGTGCCCTGGCAGTCGCGGAAATAGAGCGCATTCGGCCAGCCTCCGGAAAGGCCGACGACAAGGTTCTGCTGGTGGGCGCCGAACAGCAGGCCGAATTCCGAGAAGGCAACGATAAAAGGCTCGATTGCGGTTTCGAGGAAACGCTGAAACCACTGACGCGCCGTTTCCTCGACAGGTCTCTTCTCGTCGCGGGCGATGCGGCGGACCAGGTCGGACAGATGGCTCTCGCTACAGCCGGGATGGCGCTCGCAAAGCGCGCCGAGAACGGCAGCCCGCGGGCTGCCCGTGCCGCGGAACGGATTTTCGCGAAACGAGACGATGGTGTCCGTCATCAGCCGGCCGTCTTCGTCGCGCAGGCCGAACCAGCCCGGCTCGCCCAGCACCGTCATGGTCGGGCAGCGGGTCTTCAAGGCGTCGCCAAGTGTGCCCTTGACCAGCCGGTGCACCGAAAGGCCGCGCCGGCATTCGTGTTCCTCAACGATGCGCCGCGAGTTGGTCAGGCGCAGGCTGAGCGAGAATTTCAGCATCCACTCGGTTTCAGCTGAATGAACCGTACGCAGCGAGGTCGTGGCCCGCCATGCTGGCCCGCCGAGCCCAAGATCGACGATGCGGCCGGCGCGGAACAGGCCTTCGACGCGGTCTTCCAGCATCAGCCGCGCCGCCTGCCACGGATGCATCGGAACGAGAACCTCGCCTTGCTCCCGGCTGGCCCGGGCGAGCAGCTGCGCATCGCTGACGGCGAGCCCGCGGGCCATCTCGGTGATTTCAAGCGGTTCGACGCTGCCGCCGGCGAGTATGGCCGGATCGACGGCCCACCAGCGCAGCTTGAATTGATTGCCGTATTCGTGTCCGAAGCGCTCGGAATCCGTCTGCGTGAATTCTTCGCGGCTCATCGGCGCCGGATGCACGGCGTGGCCAAAGCGCAGCGCGCTCTCTGCTTCGATGAAATCCGGATCGCGTTCGGAGAAGGGCCGCGACGATCCACGCGCCGCAGTCGCCTCTGCGATCGCGGTGATGCTGGCCAGGCTGCGGCGCAGGAAAGTCAGCCGGCTTTTCGGTGTCGCCCGGCCGGCAATGTCTGACTCCGCCAGGATCAGCGCCAAAAGGCTGAAAAGGTCAAGCTCGGTCGCTTCGCCATCGGCATCGAGCCGCCAGAGCGGCATCGCGAAATCGTGGTAACCGACCTTCGAGCGATGCCGCGCCTCGACGAGCACGACCGCGCGCGAGGCCGGGAAATTCAGGCGCAGCACATTCGCCTGCGGCCCGAACAATCCGGTTTGGCTCGCGTCGATGAATTCCCAGCCATCCCATTCCCGCAGCAGCGCGTTGAGGAACGGGCTTAATGCAGAGGAAGCTTCTGGTCTTATTCGCTCCATACCCGTCCTCATACACTCTGAACGATATTGCATTTATAGGATATTATACTTTTACAGATCCCAATATTTCTATTGATAATATAACACAAATAAGAAATAAGCTTCTCGTTGTGATGAACAATACGGAAAATCGATCTTCGCTTCTGCGCCGCCTGGCAATCGCTGTCTCCGCGATCGGCTTCGGCCAGTCGGCCTTCGTGTCGCTCGTTCCCCTGGTGATGGAGCGGCTGAGGCTCGACACATTTGCCGTCGGCGCGGCAACCGCTGTCGGCGCGGCGGCCTTCCTGGTCGGCTCGCCGCTGTGGGGCCGCATGGGCGAACGGCTTGGCCACGCCAGGCTGTTGCGCCTGCTTGGCCTCGCCATGCTGGCCGGTCAGGCGGTGTTCGCCATGCTGCTGACAGCCGGGACCAAAGCCGCGCTCGGCATCGCTCTGCTGATGCTCTCGCGCTTCGTCTACGGCTTCGCCGCGTCGGGCGTCATGCCGACGGCGCAGATCTGGGCGAGCCGCTCGGTTGCCGACGACCGGCGCCAGGCGGCGCTGGGGCTGCTCGGCGCCGGCGTCAGCATGGGACGGCTGGCCGGCGCGCTGCCGGCGGCGGCTGCCGTGCTGTCGCCGCTGCTGCCGCCCATCCTGTTCCTGTTCAGTCCGCTGCTGCTTTGGCTCGCGCCGGGCAGAGAGCAAAGCGGCGGACAGAGCGACGCCAGGGCGGCCGATGCCGGCCGCGGAATATCGCCCTTCGATCGCCGCGCTCTGCCTTGCCTGGCGATCGGCTTGTGCCTGACGCTGGGCTTCGGACAGGTGCAGATGATGCTCGGCCCCATGGTCCAGCAGCGTTTCGCCCTTGGCGCGGCGCAGGCGACGACGGTGACCGGCCTCGCTTTGATGCTGGTGGCCATCGTCATGGTTCTGGTTCAGGGGCTGGTCGTAGCCCGCCTGCGGTTGGCAGAGCGCAACAGCGTTGTCGTCGGCTGCGTCCTGGTTTGCGCCGGCATGACGATACTGGCCGTCACGGCCAGCCATGTCGTCTCGGCGACGTCCCTGATGGTGGCGGCGGCCGGCATTGCGCTGGCGACGCCCGGCTACACCGCCTGGCTGATGAAGCGCCTGGAGCCCGCCGAGCAAGGCGCCGCGGCCGGCTGGCTCACCAGCACCCATGTGCTCGGCCAGAGCATCGGCGCATTGGCCGGCGGCTTTGCCTTCACGCTCTGGCCCTTTGCGCCGCTGGCCGGCTGCGCGGCGCTGGCGCTGGCCGCCGCCTGTCTGGCCGCCATGCTTCGCAAGCACTAGCCAAACCGCGCTCATTCGGCGACCTCCGGCAGCGGCTGCGTCGGAGCTTCCGGCCGGGCTTTTGCGGCATCGGCAAAATGGGCGCTCAGCATGCGATAGGTCGCCACCACAGCAATGCCCGACAGCACGGTCGCCAGGGTGAACAGCGCGGCGTAGCCGAGCATGTCGGCGAGGCGCCCGGCAACCATGGAGCCCACGAGGTAGACGATGAGCTGGGCGCAGGACAGGATGGTGAAATCGGTGCCCGGCTGGTCCGACGAGGTTACGGTCATGAACAGGCTGTAGAGCGCCACGATCTCCATATAGCGCACCAGCGTCTGTAGGAACGAGGCGCCGAAGATCGGCCAGAAGCCGGCAATGGCGCCGAAAGCATGCAGCGCGAAGATCAGGAAGCAGATGGTGCGCAGCGCGCCGAGCAGGCCGAGCACCGAAGCGGCGCCCCGCTTGTGCAGCAGCCACGCCGCCAGCGCCGAGCCGCCGAGGCCGACGGTGAGCGCGGCGCCGCCCGAGAGATAACCGATGATGTCGAGCGGCACGCCGGCATCGACGAGATAGGAGCCTTCCATCGACTTCACCAGCCCTTCGCTGGCCCGGTAGATGAGCGCGATCCACAGGATCTGGCGTGCCTCGGGCCGGCGCAGGAAGCGCAGGATGGAGGGGCGGTTTATGACGGCCTGCGGCGCGCTGGCGACGGGATCGGTCTCGCGCATGGCGAAGGCGGCAAACAGCGGGATGACCGACAGCGCGGCCACCATGGCCACCATGGTTTGCCAGCCGGCATGATGATAGGTCAACAGGCCAAGCGTGCCGCCGAGGACGACACCGAGCGCGACGGAGCCGCCCTGGATCGCATTGCCGATCGGCCTGTCCTTCGGATCGAGATACTTGGCCGCGTAGCCGTCGGTGGCGATGTCCTGCGTCGACATCAAAAGGCTCACAACAAGGCCGACGGCAAAGATACCGGCGACATCGGTCGGCTCGATCCACAGCATGGGGACGATGCCGGCGATGACGCCGACCTGGGTGATGATGACCCAGCCGGCGCGATGTGCGCGGGCCAACGGCCGGAAGCGGTCGACCAGCGGCGCCCACAGGAATTTCAACACCAGCGGCAGCATCAGCAGCGCCATCATGCCGATGGCGGTGCGCGAGACGCCCTGCTCGCGCAGGATCGGCGGGATCGCCGCCGCGAACAGATAGCTCGGAATGGCCTGCGCCAGATAGAGGCAGGCCAGGACGACGAAGAGCCGCAGGCGCGAAAGCCCGGCAGGCGCCGGTCGGTCGGCGTCGCCGCTCATTTGGCATGTCCCTTCGGCGCGTAGCCGCTCAGGAAGGCGTCGGCCTCCGCCCGGCTGCGGGTGACGAGCACCGGAAAGCCGAACAGGCTTTGCCAGACGCGCTGCATGTTCGCGTCGGCCGCGGGGCGCACCAGCGCGCAGGCGCGGCAGACCTTTTCGAGCCGGTCGTGTTCTGCCTTGTACCAGAGGTTTTGTGCCTTGCGCTGGGTGTCGCTTAGCGCGATCTCGATGCCGATATCGACCAGCAGCACGAACGGCTCTTGTTCCAGCGAAAGACGGCCGAGCGCCTCGACATAGGCCCCGCCATCCGCCGGATCGGCGGGAGCCTCTGCCAGCAGCGAGACCAATGCACCGTTTCGTTGGAGAGACACCGCCATCGCCGCCCCTCAGAAGGTGATCTGGTAGGACAGCGCGACCGAACGTCCCAGACCGGGAACGTCGGCACCGCGCGTCGCCGATGCGGAAGGGTTGATGTAGTAGGCGTCGAACACGTTGCGCACCGCAAGGTTCAGCACGCTCTCATTGGCGAACTTCTTCGAGACGGCGAGATTGACCAGCGCGGCACCGTCCAGTTCCTGTGTGGCGATGCGGTCGCGGCCGGACAACAGCTCCAGCTCGCTGCGCAGGGTCAGCTCGTTCTCGAAATGGGTCGTGAGATACACCAGCCCCTTGTAGGTCGAGGGAATGCGGTTGTTGGGCAAATATTCGTTGGCTTCGATGTGGCCGTCGCGATCCGCATCGTATTTGCCTTCGACATAGCCGACCGATCCGCCAAGCGTGAACATGCCGCTGAGGTCGGCCTCGATATTGGCTTCCACGCCCCAGATGCGTTCCTTCTGCTGCGACACCCGGTTGTTTGCGATGTCGTAGCTGACGCCGTTGTCCGAGGTCGACAGATAGGTACTGACGCCGCCGCGATAGTCGCCCCAGTCCCCGCGCAGGCCGGCTTCCCAGGTGTTCACCAGCTGGGGTTCCGGCGCGATATCGGCATAGCTGATCGCATAGTCCGGTGCGTTGGTGCAGGGCAGCAGCGGCCGGATGGCGGTGCCATAGGCGTCGCAGGTTTCGGCGTTCGAGTTCAACCCTGCACGGCGGGTGAAGCCGCCAATGTCGGTCAGGCTGTAGCCTTGCGAGAAATTGCCGAAAAGCTGCATCCTTTCGGTCACATCGTAGACGGCGCCGGCATTGAAGGTGACGGCATCGTAGTCGAACGAGCCGCCGGTCACCCGGATCGCCGGCAGGCCGATAATGTTGCGGCCAAGCAGGACCGCGGCGGCAGGCCGGGTGAAATCCTCCACATTGAGGTAGAACTGGTCGAAGCGCGCCCCGCCGCTGATGCGAAAACGATCCGTCACCGGAATTTCGCCCTGCGCAAACAAGGCGACCGAGTTCTGGGTCGTGGGCGAGATGGCGTGCTGACCGTTGGTCAGCTGTTGATCGGTGGCATCGAAGACGTAGTCGGTGCCCCAGGTCAGCGTGCTGCCCTCCTTTATGAAGTCCATCGGCGTGTTGACGGTCAGATTGACGCCGCTGCGCCGTGACTGCAGCGCCGTCTGGTTGAAGTCGGCCGTCGGGTCCGTGCCCGGCGGCAGGATCACCGGCCGCGTCGGGTTTGTCGGCAGGTAGACCTGACTGTTGACGGCAGAGAATTTGGTGAAGGGCGACTGCTTGAAGATGTCGTTGTAGAACGCCTTGACCTCGAGGTTCCCGAGCGCGAAGTCGCTGTCGGTGTATTTGGCGGTCAGGTATTTCGAATCTTCCTTCAGCGGCTTGCCTTCATAGGGATCGCCGAAATCCGGGGAGACAGGATTGGTCGTGTAATCGGTGAACCAGTCCGGCTTCTGGTTGGCATAGGTCCAGTCGACACTGACCTCAAAGCGCCGCGCATCGAACTGATAACCGGCCACGCCGAACAGATTGCCCGTGCCGGTGCGGTCGCCGCCGCCTTGCCCAAGCATGGCGTCGGAAGCTATCTCGTTGCCGTGGCCGTCATAGGTGCGGCGCGACAGATCGCCGGAGGCCGAGAAGAAATAGTCGAAATCGCCTTTCTTGCCCTCGACCGAGATGCTGGTACTAGGCCCCGCCGATTTGCCGGGATTCTCGGTGAAGGCGGTGACGCCGGTGCGCACCGTCACCTTCGGCTTGTCGCTGTCGCCGCGCTTGGTGATGAAGTTGATCGTGCCGCCGGTGGCGCCGGCGCCATAGAGGCTGGACGCACCGTTGATGACCTCGATGCGCTCGACCGAATTCAGGTCGATCATCGACAGAATGCGTGACACGTCACGCAGCGGCGTGTTGCGCGGCACGCCGTCGACCATGATGAGCACGCTGCGCCCGCGGAAGGTTTCCGAGGCGCCCGAAATGGTCTGGTTGCGTGGCGCGTAGCCGGGAACGACGCGGCTGATCAGGGTCGCGGCGTCGATGTTCTCCTGCGCAGCTTCCTCGACCTGTTCCCGTTCCACGACCTGGACAGACTGGGCAACGCTGGAAATGGACCTTTCATTGCGGCCGGTGACCAGGATCTGGTCTAGCACGGTGGCTCCCTGACTATCTGTTGGGGCGGCTTCCTGGGCGAATGCCGCGCCTGCCAGGATCGACGACCCCAAAGCCGATGACCAGAGAAGTGAAATGTAAAATCTGCGCATGCTGCCCCCAACCATGCCCTGATCCCCAGTGCCAAAGCGGAAAGGCCCAGTTATAATTCATGATAAAACGAGTCAACATTTATTTTATGAGTTTTTTGATCAGGATTACTCAGCAAACGGAACGGCAGTCAGGTATATGAGCCACGCGCATTTTAGCGCATGCTAAGACGCTGAGCTTTCTTGACAAAACGACTTCGGGGCGCCGCCGCGAGCGTTAGCCTTTGCTTACAAAAAGCTTTGCGGGTCGATGTCGACCTGTACGCGGACCGAGCCGCGTTGCTTCGGCCCTTCGGCCAGCATGGTGCGGATGAAGCCTTGCATGTCGGCCCGCCGCTCGCCCTGGATCAGCAAGCGGAAGCGGTGGCGCCCGCCAAGCAGCGACAGCGGCGCCTCGGCCGGGCCAAGCACGAACAGGTCGCTGGCCTGGGGTGCGGCGCGGCGCAGGCCGCGTGCATGGCCCTCGGCCTCCGCCCGGGTCACTGCGCTGACGATGACGCCGGCGAGCCGGCCGAAGGGTGGGAGCGCGGCGCGTTCGCGCTCAGTGATCTCGCGCTCGTAAAACGCCTCGGCATCGCCCGAGACGATCGCCCGCATCACCGGATGGTCCGGCTGGAACGTCTGCAGCAGGCCGAGGCTCTTCTTGCCGGTGCGCCCCGCGCGGCCTGTCACCTGGCTGAGCAACTGGAAGGTGCGCTCGGCAGCGCGCGGATCGCCATTGGCGAGACCCAGATCCGCATCGACGACACCGACCAGCGTCATGTTCGGGAAGTTATGCCCCTTGGCGACGAGTTGCGTGCCGATGACGATATCGGCCTCGCCATTGGCGATGGCCTCCAGCTCCAGCCGCAGCCGCCGCACGCCGCCCATCAGGTCGGAGGACAAGACGATGGTGCGCGCGTCGGGGAAATGCGCCACAACCTCCTCGGCTATGCGCTCGACGCCCGGCCCACAGGCGACGAGATGGTCGAGCGTGCCGCATTCGGGACAGGCCTCCGGCCGCTTTTCATTGTGCCCGCAATGATGGCAGACAAGCTGGCCGCGAAAGCGGTGCTCGACCAGCCAGGCCGAGCAGACCGGGCAGCCGAAGCGGTGGCCGCAGACCCGGCACAGCGTCAGCGGCGCATAGCCACGTCGGTTGAGGAACAGCAGCGACTGTTCTTTTTTCTCCAGCGTGCGCTGCATTTGATCGATCAGCAGCGGCGACAGGAAGCCGCCGCGCGCCGGCGGCGCTCGCCGCATGTCGATGGTCTTGAGGTCGGGAAGGGCGGCCTCGGCAAAGCGCGCCGAAAGCACCGCCCTGCTGTAGCGGCCCTGCTGCGCATTGACCCGGCTTTCGACGGACGGCGTCGCTGATGCCAGTACCACCGGAAAGCTGCTGATATGGCCGCGCACCACCGCCATGTCGCGGGCATTGTAGAAGACGCGGTCCTCCTGCTTGTAGGCGGGGTCGTGCTCCTCGTCGACGACGATGAGGCCGAGCTCGCGGAACGGCAGGAACAGTGCGGAGCGCGCGCCGGCGACGACGCGCACGCCGCCTTCCGCCACTTGCCGCCAGACCTTTTCGCGCATTCTGGGCGGCAGGTCGGAATGCCATTCGGCCGGCTTGGCGCCGAAGCGCTGCTGGAAGCGTTCGAGGAAGGCATGCGTCAGCGCGATTTCCGGCAACAGGATCAGCACCTGCTTGCGCTGGTCGAGAGCCGCCGCCACCGCTTCGAAATAGACCTCCGTCTTGCCCGATCCGGTAACACCGTCCAGAAGCGTCACGTTGAAAGCACCGGCCGCGACATTGGCGCGCAGCATGGCGGCCGCATCAGCCTGATCCGGCATAAGCTCCGGCAGGGCGTAAGAGGCATCGGGCGCTGCGACCACCGGTCGCGGCGGGATCATCACTGTCTCGAACACGCCTTGCGCCTTGAGCCCCTCGATCACCGTCGACGACACGCCTGCCGCATGCGCCAGCCCGGATCGCGTCCAGGCGAGGCCACCTTCCGCCGTCTCCAGCACGCGTGTCCTCGCGTCCGTCATCCGATCGGGCATGAGAAGCGTCCGCTGCAGGCCCTCGATCCACGGTTCGGGATCGAACGCCTCCGGCGCCCTGAGCAGCATGCGCGCCACCATGCCGGGCGGCGACAGCGTGTACTGAGCGATCCAGTCGACGAAGCGGCGCATGCCGCGGTCGATCGGCGGGCAGTCGAAAACCTGCTCGATCGGCCGCAATTTCTTCGCGTCGACCTGTTCGGTCACACCGTCCCAGACGATGCCGGCAACCTGGCGCGGACCGAGCGGCACGCGCACGATCGAGCCCGGTACCACGCGCATGCCGGCGGGCACCGCATAGGTGTAGGGCCGTTCGGCGGGCATCGGCACCAGCACCGGCGCGGCTGCGACAAAGGGCGAATCTTCGATCATCGGGCGTGACCTTGCCCCGACTTTGGTCTAGATCAAAGGGCAACCCCCAAATGTGCATAACCTGCACATGGAAATCTTTCAGGAGACCCCCATGAAATTTTTTGTCGACACCGCTGACATCAAGGACATCAAGGAACTGAACGACCTGGGGCTGCTCGACGGCGTTACCACCAATCCCTCGCTGATCCTGAAATCCGGCGGCAAGATCGCCGATGTCACCAAGCAGATCTGCGACATCGTCAAGGGCCCGGTTTCGGCCGAGGTCGTGGCGACCGAATACAAGGACATGATGGCGGAGGCCGAGGTGCTGGCCAAGATCGCGCCCAATGTCTGCATCAAGGTGCCGCTGACTCTGGACGGGCTGAAGGCCTGCAAGACGATCCGTACCCAGATGAACCGCATGGTCAACGTCACCCTGTGCTTCTCGGCCAACCAGGCGCTGCTCGCCGCCAAGGCCGGCGCCTCGTTCATCTCGCCCTTCGTCGGCCGCATCGACGACACCGGTTCGGACGGCATGGAGCTGATCCAGGAGATCCGGCAGATCTATGACAACTACGATTACCCGACCGAGATCCTGACCGCGTCGGTGCGCACCGTGAACCACGTCAAGCAGGCCGCGCTGATCGGCGCCGATGTCATCACCGCCCCGCCGGCGACGCTAAAGGCCCTGGTCAAGCACCCGCTGACCGACAAGGGCCTCGAACAGTTCCTCGCCGACTGGGCCAAGACCGGCCAGAAGATCGGCTGAGATCAGGCTTCGATATCAACGAAAGGGCCGGGAAACCGGCCTTTTTTATTGCGATCCGCATATTGGGCAACGCTCAGAGACCGTTTCGAAATTCGCTCTGGCGAGTCATATGGTGGTGGTTTCGAGAACCGGAGCGCAGCGGACATTTCGGTCCGTGAGCACCGGAAGCGCAGAAAACGCCATCAGATGACCGCCGGAGTAGAATTTCCAAACGGTCTCTCAGGCCTTTTTGCCGTGCCTGACCAAGTCCTGGGCGACCGACAGGCTCACCATTTCAGCCAGTTCGCGCGCGGCGCGGTTCTCGGCGTCGAGCTGCGCCCGGTAGGAAGCGAACTCCTGCCTTGGCTTGTCGAAGGATGACGGGATCGAGCGCTTGCCGGTGGCGATGACCGCACCGGTCTTGGCATCGGTCAGCACATAGTTCGCCGTCAGCGTCACCGTGCCTGCGGTCGGCTCATCCTCGTCGGTCTGGACCTGCACCACAGCAGCCGATTCGACAAGTTCGGTGACGCCGAGATCGAGCATGTAGACCGGCGCTGGCGGCTCGCCGGCGCCCTGGCCAAAGGCAAAGATCAGATTGTTGCGGACCTGCTGGGCGTAGCGGGTCTTGACCGGCTTGACCGCGATCGACGCCAATTCGGCTGAAGCGCTGACGGTCGAGCCTGCCGTCAACGGCGCGCTGGAATAGAGCGGCCTGACCGTGCAGGCCGAAACCAGCGTCATCGAGGCGACCATGCCGTACAGCGCGGCGCGGCGAAGCAAATGCGTCGTCTTTTCCAGATCAGGCAACGACATTGACGATCCTCTGCGGCACGATGATCACCTTGCGGGGCGCCTTACCTTCCAGCGCTTTTTGCACGAAGTCGAGGGCCAGCACCGCTTTTTCGACCGCACCTTGGTCCGCGTCGCGGGCAATTGTCAAATCCCCACGCTTCTTGCCGTTGACTTGGACCGGCAGCACGATCTCGTTGTCGACGACCAGCGCCGGATCGTAGACCGGCCACGGCCGTTCGGCGACCAGATCGGTGCCGCCCAGCGTGTGCCAGCACTCCTCCGCCAGATGCGGCATGACCGGCGCAACCACATGCACCAGGATCTCCACGGCCTCGCGGCAGGCCCCTTTGAGCCCTGCATCGGCCTTGCCCTCGGCGACGTCATTGAGCGGCGTGGTCAAGGCGTTGGCCAGCTCGTAGATGCGGGCGATGGCGCGGTTGAAGCCGAGCTTCTCGATGTCCTCGCCGATGGCCTTCAGGATCTTGTGCGCGGCCTTGGAAACGGCGCCGGCCTCGCCCTCCTTCGCCGCCTGCGGCTTGACGCCGTCGAGCGTCTCGGCGGCGATCGACACCAGGCGCCAGACGCGCTGGATGAAGCGATGCGCGCCGGCGGCGCCATCGTCGGTCCATTCGACGTCGCGCTCGGGCGGCGAATCCGACAGCATGAACCAGCGCGCGGTGTCGGCGCCGTAACCGTCGGTGATGTCTTCCGGGCTCACCGTGTTCTTCTTCGACTTCGACATCTTTTCGAGCGATCCGATCGCCGCCTCTTCGCCGGTGGCGATCTCGATGGCGCGGCGCTTGCCGCCGGCATCCTCGATCCTGACCTCTGCCGGCGACAGCCAGCGGCCATTGGTCGAGGCGCCGCCGACGCGGTAGGTCTCGTGCACCACCATGCCTTGCGTGAACAGGCCCTTGAACGGCTCGGCGAGGTCGAGATGCCCGGTCTCGCGCATGGCGCGGGTGAAGAAGCGCGAATAGAGCAGATGCAGGATCGCGTGCTCGATGCCGCCAATATACTGGTCGACCGCCAGCCAATCGTCGGCAGCCTTGGGCTCGGTCGGTTCGTTGGCCCAGGGCGCGGTGAAGCGCGCGAAATACCAGGACGAATCGACGAACGTGTCCATCGTGTCGGTCTCGCGCCGCGCATCCTTGCCGCATTGCGGGCACTTCACATGCCGCCAGGTCGGGTGACGGTCGAGCGGATTGCCGGGACGGTCGAACTCGATGTCGTCGGGTAGTTTGACCGGCAGGTCGGCCTTCGGCACCGGCACCACGCCGCAATCCTCGCAATGGATCATTGGGATCGGGCAGCCCCAATAGCGCTGGCGCGAAATGCCCCAGTCGCGCAGGCGGAAGTTCACCTTGCGCTCGGCCATCGGCCGGCCACCGATGCTTTTCTGCTCCAGCAGCTTCGCCACTTCGTCGAACGCCTGCTCCGGCTTCATGCCGTCGAGGAAGCGCGAATTGATCATCACGCCGTCATCGACATAGGCCTCTTCCGTGATCTGGAAGCTCTTTGCGTCGGCATCTTCCGGCATCACCACCGGGATGACCGGCAGGCCGTATTTGTTGGCGAAGTCGAGGTCGCGCTGGTCGCCCGACGGGCAGCCGAAAATGGCGCCGGTGCCGTACTCCATCAGCACGAAATTGGCGACATAGACCGGCAGCGTCCACGAGTCGTCGAACGGATGGACGACGCGGATGCCGGTGTCGAAGCCCTTCTTCTCGGCCGTCTCCAGTGCGGCCACCGACGTGCCCATATGGCGCACTTGGTCGATGAACTTGGCCAGCTCGACATTGGTCTCCGCCGCCTTTTTGGCCAGCGGATGATCGGCGGCAACTGCCATGAAGGAAGCGCCGAAGATGGTGTCGGGCCTGGTCGTGTAAACTTCCAGCTCGTGCGTGTCGCCAACGGGTGCTGCCAGCGGCCAGCTGATCAGCAGCCCTTCGGAGCGGCCGATCCAGTTCTGCTGCATCAGCTTGACCTTTTCCGGCCACTCGCCGAGACCGTTCAGCGAATCCAGCAGATCCTGCGCATAATCGGTGATCTTGAAGAACCACTGCGTCAGCTCACGCTGTTCGACCAGCGCGCCGGAGCGCCAGCCGCGCCCGTCGATGACCTGCTCGTTGGCGAGCACCGTCATGTCCTCCGGGTCCCAGTTGACCTTGGAGGATTTGCGCGTCACCAGCCCCTTCTCGACGAAATCGAGGAACAGCATCTGCTGGCGGTGGTAATAGTCGACGTCGCAGGTGGCGAATTCGCGCGCCCAGTCCAGCGACAGCCCCATCATCTTGAGCTGTTCGCGCATGGCGGCGATATTGGCGTAGGTCCATTCCTTGGGATGGACCTTGTTCTGCATCGCCGCATTTTCGGCCGGCATGCCGAAGGCGTCCCAGCCCATCGGATGCAGCACGTTAAAACCCTTGGCCCGCTTGTAGCGCGCCACCACGTCGCCCATCGTGTAGTTGCGGGTATGGCCGATATGGATCTTCCCCGACGGATAGGGGAACATCTCCAGCACATAGTATTTCGGCTTCGGGTCGTTGTTGTGCGCTTCGAACAGCTTCTTTTCGGCCCAGGCTTTCTGCCATTTGGGCTCTGACGCGCGCGGATTGTATCGTTCGGTTGCCATCGGATGATTTTCACTTAAAAGCAGGCGCAAGCCGCCGGACAAGGCCCGGTGGCCGAGGTAAATGTCGTCGCGGTGTTCACCATGGATTGCCGGACCCGTCAACTGCGGTGAGCCGGCGAGGGCTAGAAAGACAGGCAGGATATAGGCATGGCCAGCGCCGTCGAACAGTTTTTCGCCGTCAAGACAAGGATCGCCACTGCAGAGCGCGAAGCCGGCCGCGACGCCGGTTCCGTGACGCTGGTTGCCGTGTCGAAGACTTTTGAGGCCGACGCCATCCGCCCCGTCATCGAAGCCGGCCAGCGCGTCTTCGGCGAAAACCGCGTCCAGGAGGCGCAGGCCAAATGGCCGGCACTGAAACAGGAATTCCCCGACATCGAGCTGCACCTCATCGGCCCGCTGCAGTCGAACAAGGCGAAGGAAGCGGTCGCTTTGGCCGACGTCATCGAGACCGTCGACCGCGAGAAGATCGCCGCCGAACTTGCCAAAGAGATCACCAGGCAAGGCCGGACGCCAAAACTCTATGTCCAGGTCAACACCGGTTCGGAGCCGCAGAAGGCCGGCATCGAGCCGCGTGACGCCGTCGCCTTTGTTGCTCATTGCCGCGACATTCACGGGCTGGCCATCGAAGGCCTGATGTGCATCCCGCCGGCGGACGAAAACCCCGGCCCGCATTTCGCTTTGCTGGAAAAGCTGGCGCGCGAGGCCGGCGTCGCCAAACTGTCGATAGGCATGTCCGGCGATTATGAAACAGCCATCGCCTTCGGCGCCACCAGCGTCCGCGTCGGCTCGGCGATCTTCGGCAGCCGGTAGTTTCTCCCAGCACTCCTTGCCGCGTCGTCGGCCGAATGCTATATCTAGCCAAGCTAGCTAGGAAGCATCTATGAACTGGCACCTTCAGGACGCAAAGAATAATTTCTCCAAGGTGGTTCAACGCGCGCGCAGCGAGGGACCACAGACGGTGACGTTGCGCGGCGAGCGTGCCGCAGTGGTGCTTTCCGCCGAAGATTATGACCGTCTGGCCGGAAAGAAGAAGTCGTTGGCCGAGTATCTTTTGACCGGCCCAGTTTGGGATGATGATTTCGCCGAGGAGGTCAACCGCCGCCCGGATACGATGATCAGAGATGTCGACCTCTGATGTATCTGCTCGATACGAACATCGTTTCGGATGTGCAGAGGCGACTACCCAAGCCCATCGAATGGCTGGCTTCGGTGGATCCCACATCGGTGAGTCTCAGCGTCATAACGCTTGGACAGATCGAGCGTGGGATCATCAAGTTGCGCAAGGTCGATTCCGAAAAGGCAACACGCCTCGATCTATGGCTACGCGAGCTTCGGCGCGACAATGCCGACCGTATTCTTGCTGTCACGGAAGATGTCGCGCTGGCTTGGGGCCGCATCACCGCCGGTCGCACGCGAGGCAGCGCGGACACGCTCATCGCAGCAACCGCGCTCGTCCATGATCTCATTCTTGTCACACGCAACGTCACTGACTTCGATGATACAGGCGTGACGGTGCTCAACCCTTGGGACGACTGACCGCCTCCGCTACCTGACGCACGCGAGCCGGCATGGTTGGACCAATCGAGAGTCCATCATTGCGCCACGACTAGAAACGAAACGGACCGTTCCTATATGAGATGTGCCTTCACCACATCTTCTGGAGCCGCCACCATGCGCTACAACCAACTCGGAAATACGGGGATGTTCGTCTCCGAACTCTGCCTCGGCACCATGACTTTCGGCGCCGCCGGCGAGAATGCCCAATGGGGCCTCATCGCCAGTCTCGACCAGAAGGGCGTCAACGACATCGTTGCCCGCTCCATCGCCGCCGGCGTCAATTTCTTCGACACGGCCGACGTCTATTCGTTCGGCCAGTCCGAGCGTCTGCTCGGCCAGTCGCTCAGAGATCTCGCTGTCAAGCGCTCCGACGTCATCATCGCCACCAAGGTGCATGGCGCCATGGGCCAGGGCCCGAACGAGCGCGGCTCGTCGCGCGGCCACATCATGGATTCGGTCGACGCTAGCCTGGAGCGGCTGCAGCTCGACCATATCGACCTCTACCAGTTGCACGGCACCGACACGGTGACGCCGATCGACGAGACGCTGCGGGCGCTGGACGATCTCGTCGCCAGCGGCAAGGTTCGCTATGTCGGCGTCTCCAACTGGCAGGCCTGGCGCATCGCCAAGGCGCTGGGCATTGCCGAGCGCAAGGGCTTTTCCCGCTTCGAGACCATCCAGTCCTATTATTCGATCGCAGGCCGCGACCTCGAGCGCGAGATCGTGCCGCTCATCAACGAGGAGAAGCTCGGGCTGATGGTGTGGTCGCCGATGGCCGGTGGCCTGCTGTCGGGCAAATACG
This sequence comes from Mesorhizobium sp. P2_D6, assembly GCF_056404315.1. Taxonomy (NCBI): domain Bacteria; kingdom Pseudomonadati; phylum Pseudomonadota; class Alphaproteobacteria; order Hyphomicrobiales; family Phyllobacteriaceae; genus Mesorhizobium; species Mesorhizobium sp. P2_D6. The sequence goes on from NZ_JBFUEG010000004.1 coordinate 283,454, forward strand.
GCCCCGGCGCGCCCGGCAATGGCGAAGGCCGCCGCGCCGCCTTCAACTTCCCGCCGGTCAATGAGGATCGCGCCTGGGCAGCTGTCGCCGTCATGCGCGACATCGCCAAGAAGCACGACGTCAGCGTCGCCACGGTGGCGCTCGGCTACGTGCTGGCCAAACCCTTCGTCATGAGCGTCATCATCGGCGCCAGCCGCATGGGGCAGCTGGAACAGAACCTTGCCGCGGCCGATGTGAAGCTCGACGTCGACGATCTCGCCAAACTGGACGAGGTCAGCGCGCTGCCCTCCGAATATCCCGGCTGGATGCTGGAGCGTCAGGGCGCCGGCCGCCGCCCGGCGCCTTTCGTGCCGAAGAGGTAGGCGCATCTCGGCCTCATACTTCGGGAGCCATTTGGCTCCCGAATCTCTGTCAGGCCATCCGCACGCTCTCAACCAGAAAGTCGAGGAAGGCCCGCACCCGTGCCGGCAAATGCCGGCCCTGGCCGACATAGACGGCGTGGCTAGGCTCCTCGTCGCCCGGATTGAAATCCTCCAGCAGCGCCGTCAGCCGGCCCGCCGCAATGTCATCAGCCACATGCCAATGTGCCAGCCGGGCGATGCCGACGCCGGCAACCGCCATCAGCCGCATCGACTCACCATCGCTGACCACCGTGTTTCCCATTATCGGCACCGTGACGGCGTTGCCGGCTGCGTCGACGAACTGCCAGCCATCGACATGCCGGACAAAGCCGAAAGCCATGCGACTGTGCCGGTCGAGATCGGCTGGTGTCAGCGGCGTGCCATGCGTCCCGAGGTAGGACGCTGCTGCAACGACCACCATCCGGCATTGCCCGAGCTTGCGCGCCACCAGCCGCGATTCGCCGAGCGGACCGGCGCGGATGGCGACGTCGGCGCGCTCCTGCATCAGGTCGATGACGCTGTCGGTCAGCACGAGATCGACCGAAATCTCGGGATAGCGTTCGAGGAAGCGCGGCAGCAGCGGGATCAGTCGGTGCACCCCGAAGGGCACATAGCTGTTGACGCGCAGCCGTCCGCGCGGTGCCGCACCCACGGCGGCCTCGCGTTCGGCCGCCGCCATGTCGGCCAGGATGCGCAGCCCGCTGTCGTAGAAGGCCGTCCCTTCCGGCGTCAGCTGCAGCTTGCGTGTCGAGCGGCTGACCAGCCGCGCCCCGAGCCTTGCCTCCAGCCGCGCGATCAGTTTGCTGACCGCCGACGGCGTCATGCGCAGCGCGCGAGCGGCAGCCGAAAAGCTGCCCGCCTCGACAACGCGCACGAACACTTCGATCTCGCCGGAGCGGTTGACGTCGGGTCTGGCCATCTGTGAATCTATTTCACAGGAAATATGCCTAAGGCAAGTCTGGTTCACAAGGCGTGGGTGCACGATTTCTTGGGTCGGGGCGCGGTTTGGACAAGGCGCTCATCGTCTTGGAAGTGGAAACCGCCATGCCTCTTGCTCTCTATGCCCTCGCCGCCGGCGCCTTCGGCATCGGTGTCACCGAATTCGTCATCATGGGCCTCCTGATCGATGTCAGCAAAGATCTCGGCGTCTCGATCTCGGCCGCCGGCCAGCTGATTTCAGGCTATGCACTTGGCGTCGTCATCGGCGCGCCTCTTTTGACCATCGCCACCGGCAATTGGCCGCGCAAGACCGTGCTCTTGGCGCTGATGACCATCTTCACCCTCGGCAACCTCGCCTGTGCGCTGGCGCCAGACTACTGGACGCTGATGGGCGCCCGCATCATCACCGCCTTTGCCCACGGCACCTTCTTCGGCGTCGGCTCGGTGGTCGCCACCGGCCTGGTCGCGCCCAACAAGAAGGCCTCGGCGATCGCGCTGATGTTCACCGGCCTGACCATCGCCAACATTCTCGGCGTCCCCTTCGGCACCTGGCTCGGCCAGGCCTTCGGCTGGCGCGCCAGTTTTTGGGCCGTAACCCTGGTCGGTTTGGCCGCCTTCGCCGTCATCCTCCTTCTGGTGCCACGCAGCCAGGAAGCCCCCGAAAAGACCAATTTGCGCGCCGACCTCGCCGTGCTGCGCCGCACGCCGGTGCTGCTCGGCCTTGCCACCACCGTGCTCGGCTATGCCGGAGTCTTCGCCGTCTTCACCTACATCGCCCCATTGCTGACCGAGATCAGCGGCTTCAAGGAAGCGGCGGTGTCGCCAATCCTGCTCGTCTTCGGCGGCGGTCTCATCGCCGGCAATCTGCTTGGCGGCAAAGTCGCCGACCGCTGGCTGGTACCGGCGGTGCTCGGCAGCCTCGTGGTGCTAGCGCTGGTGCTGGCAACCATGACCTTTGCCGTCCACAGCCAGGTCCTGGCCGTGATCTATGTCGGCCTGCTGGGTGCCGCAGCCTTCGCCACCGTGGCACCGCTGCAGATGTGGGTGCTGGAAAAGGCGCAAGGTGCCGGCCAGAGCCTCGCCTCGTCCTTCAACATCGCCGCCTTTAATCTCGGCAATGCCGCCGGCGCCTGGCTCGGCGGCGCGGTGATTGCCCATGGCCTCGGCCTCGGCTCGCTGACCTGGGTCGCCGCATTGCTGCCGGTCGCGGCACTCGGCGTCGCCGCCCTGGCGCTGCGCCTCGACAGAAACGGCAGGCGATTGGCGCCGGTGGCCGTCTGCCCAAGCGCTGCGGAGTGACCGCAACTCCGCAACATCCTGCCCCGACAGGAGCCTAGACACGAACTCAACAGGAGAGACCGTTGTGACCAACAGCAGAGATCCGGTTCGCTACGCCATCATTGCCAATGCGGTCAGGCATTTGAAGCTCGTTCCGCTCACTTTGGCGGCGTCGTTGATGTTCGATCCGGCGATAGCCGGCGAAAAGCAAGCATGGGTCGGCACCTGGCTGGCCAGTCCGCAACCGACATGGGGCGCCGATTTCGCCTTGCCGGTGAAGATACCGCCGCAGCTTGAGAACCAGACCATTCGCCAGACGGTCCGGATCAGCCTTGGCGGCGAAAAATTCCGCGTCGTCCTGTCGAACGAGTATGCCGCCACGCCGGTGCAGATCGGCGGGGCCCATGTGGCGGTCGCCGGCGAGGGGTCGAAAATCCTCTCCGGCACCGATCGCGTGCTGACCTTTGGCGGACAGGCCAAGGCCGCAATCGCGCCGGGCACGTCTCTGATCAGCGACCCGGTGGACCTGCCCCTCGATGCCTTGAGCCGGCTTTCGGTCTCGATCTATCTGCCGCAGGAAACGCCGCTCGCCACCTTCCATTGGGACGGCAAGCAGACTGCCTACGTCGGCGACGGCAACCAGACGGCTTCGGACGCATTCGCGGCCACGCAGACCACCGATGCACGCATCCTGCTCAGCGAAGTCCTGGTCGACGCCCCGGCAAATGACGGCGCCGTCATCGCTATCGGCGATTCGATCACCGACGGCGCCGGCGCCACTTTGGATGCGGACAACCGCTGGCCCGACTTCCTGGCAGAGCGTCTCGCTCCGAAACAGGTGGCGGTGCTCAACGCCGGCATATCCGGCGCCAGGCTCCTGGACGACGCCATGGGCGTGAAGGCATCCGCCCGCTTCGACCGCGATGTCCTGGCCCAGCCCGGCGTCAAGGCGGTGATCCTGCTTATCGGCATCAACGACATCAGCTGGCCAGGCACGCCCTTCGTGCGCGAAAAATCCCTGCCCGCTTTCGAAACCTTGACAAGCGCCTACCTGCAGCTCGCCGCCCAGGCCCACGCCCACAATCTCAGCATTGTCGGCGCCACGCTGACGCCCTTCGAGGGCGCATTGAGCGGGACGCCGCTCGATCCCTACTATACGGCGGAAAAAGATGCGCTGCGCCAAAAGGTCAACAACTGGATCCGCACCAGCGGCGCCTTCGATGCCGTGGTCGATTTCGATCTCCTCCTGCGCGAACCGGCGCACCCAACACGTCTGCTGCCCAAATTCGATTCCGGCGACCATCTGCATCCAGGTGACGAGGGAAACCAGGCCATGGCCGACGCCATCGACCTCGCCACACTGGTCAAAAACTGAGCGACGCATCCGCTGCTTCGGTTCACACTTTGAAAGGACATAAAATGGATTATCGACGTCTCGGCGCATCGGGCCTGAAAGTGCCCGCACTCTCCTTCGGCGCCGGCACTTTCGGTGGCTCCGGCCCGCTGTTCGGCGCCTGGGGCAACAGCGACGCCAAGGAGGCGCGGCGGCTGATCGACATCTGTCTCGAGGCCGGCGTCAATCTGTTCGACACGGCCGATGTCTATTCGAATGGCGCTTCCGAAGAGGTGCTGGGCGAAGCCATCAAGGGCCGCCGCGACGCCGTGTTGATCTCTACCAAGACCTCGCTGCCGATGGGCGATGGGCCAGCCGAATACGGCTCGTCGCGCTCGCGCCTGATCAAATCCGTCGACGCGGCACTGAAGCGCCTCGGCACCGATTACATCGACCTTTTGCAACTGCACGCCTTCGACGCCGGCACACCAATCGAGGAAGTGCTGTCGACGCTGGACGATCTCGTACGCGCCGGCAAGCTGCGCTATGTCGGCGTCTCCAACTTCTCCGGCTGGCAAGTGATGAAGTCGCTGGCGGAAGCCGACAAGCACGGTTATCCCCGCTACGCCGCGCATCAGGTCTACTACTCGCTGGTCGGCCGCGACTATGAGTGGGAGCTGATGCCGCTCGGCCTCGACCAGGGTGTCGGCGCGTTGGTCTGGAGCCCGCTCGGCTGGGGCCGGCTGACCGGCAAGATCCGCCGTGGCCAGCCCCTGCCGGAAAAGAGCCGGCTGCACGACACCGCTGATTTCGGCCCGCCGGTCGCCGACGAGCATCTCTATCGGGTCATGGATGCGCTCGACGCGGTGGCCGAAGAAACCGGCAGGACCGTGCCGCAGATCGCCATCAACTGGCTCTTGCGGCGCCCGACCGTGTCTTCCGTCATCATCGGCGCCCGCAACGAGGAGCAATTGCGCCAGAACCTCGGCGCTGTCGACTGGGCGTTGACGCCCGAGCAGGTGAAAAAACTCGACGCGGCAAGCGAGGTCACCGCGCCCTACCCGTACTTCCCCTATCGCCGTCAGGAAGGATTCGCCCGACTCAGCCCGCCGGCGGTGTGATTGCTGACATGCCAAATCTCCCCCCTCGAGGGGGAGATGTCGCCGAAGGCGACAGAGGGGTCGCCGCGCGTGGAGTACCGACTTCATCTTCGTATTCTAAGGCGTCGGCGCTCTATGCGAGACGACCCCCTCTGGCCGCTTTGCGGCCATCTCCCCCTCAAGGGGGAGATCAAGCGCGCCGCCCTAATGCAGCACGAACTCCCCGTCGACCTTCCGCCACTCATTCGGCGCGATCAGCTTCTGGTGCGTGTAGGTCACCGAATGCAGCGGGCCGTCGAGCTTGGCCTGCCAGAATTCGATGAAGCGGACCAGCACCGGGAATTTCGGTGCCAGATCGTAATCCTGCCAGATGAAGCTCTGCAGCAGGTGCGGGTGGTCGGGGAAGTGATAGAGAATCTTGGCCGTGGTCAGCCCATAGCCTTTGAGCATCAAGTCCATTTCGGCATGGTCACGCATTGCAGCCCCTGCGTCGATCTCCTTTCCTCCCAATGTTGGATTCTGCGCTCACTTGCTTAACTGTCTATTGATTTTTTTTGATCGTCGCGGGCATTTTCCACGCTAAAACATGCAGTTAGCAGCGACCTTGGCAGAGTGCTGACAGCGGCTGCATCCACGGCTGCGGCATCCCGCCGCGCGAATCCAACGTCTAATGTTGCCGTCATCCCGGAACTGTTAATAATGCGCGCGAATTCGCGGCCGCATTGCCGCGATCCCGCCAATCATCAAATCGGCGGATAGTTTGGGGAGGAAGTGAAGAAATGTCCGAGGTTCATGTCCACCGCGTCCAGCCGGCGTGGAAGAAGAACGCGCTGATCGACAACGACACCTACCTGAAATGGTATGCCGACAGCGTGAAAAATCCGGACAAGTTCTGGGGCAAGCACGGCAAGCGCATCGACTGGTTCAAGCCGTTCAGCAAGGTCAAGAACACCTCCTTCGACGGCAAGGTCTCGATCAAATGGTTCGAGGACGGCGAGACCAACGTCTCCTACAACTGCATCGATCGCCATCTGAAGAAGCGCGGCAACCAGACCGCAATCATCTGGGAAGGCGATAACCCCTACGACGACAAGAAGGTCACCTATAACGAGCTTTACGAGCGCGTCTGCCGGCTGGCCAATGTGATGAAGAAGCACGGCGTCAAGAAGGGCGACCGCGTCACCATCTACATGCCGATGATCCCGGAGGCCGCTTATGCGATGCTGGCCTGTACGCGGATTGGCGCCATCCATTCGATCGTCTTCGGCGGCTTCTCGCCGGACGCGCTGGCCGGCCGCATCGACGACTGCAAGTCGACCTTCGTCATCACCGCCGATGAAGGGCTGCGCGGCGGCAAACCGATTCCGCTGAAGGACAACACCGACAAGGCGATCGAGATCGCGGCCAAGGCCGGCACCAAGGTCGAAAAGGTGGTGGTCGTGCGCCGCACCGGCGGCAAAGCGGGCTGGGTCCAGGGCCGCGACGTCTGGTACCATGACGAGATCGCCACCGTGAAGGCGGACTGCAAGCCGGAGAAGATGAAAGCCGAGGATCCGCTGTTCATCCTCTACACATCGGGCTCGACCGGCAAGCCGAAGGGCGTGCTGCACACCACCGCCGGCTATCTCGTCTATGCCTCGATGACGCACCAATATGTCTTCGACTACCATGACGGCGACATCTACTGGTGCACCGCCGATGTCGGCTGGGTCACCGGCCACAGCTACATCGTCTATGGCCCGCTCGCCAACGGCGCCACCACGCTGATGTTCGAGGGTGTGCCGAACTACCCTTCGCAGTCGCGCTTCTGGGAAGTCATCGACAAGCACAAGGTCAACATCTTCTACACCGCGCCGACGGCGCTGCGCGCGCTGATGGGCGCCGGCGACGAACCGGTGAAGAAGACATCGCGCAAATCGCTGCGCGTGCTGGGCTCGGTCGGCGAGCCGATCAACCCGGAAGCCTGGCAGTGGTATTTCAACGTCGTCGGCAACGGCAAGGTGCCGATCGTCGACACCTGGTGGCAGACCGAAACCGGCGGCATTCTGATCACACCGTTGCCCGGCGCCACCGACCTCAAGGCCGGCTCGGCGACGCGGCCCTTCTTCGGCGTCAAGCCGCAGCTGGTCGACGGCGAGGGCAAGGTGCTGGAGGGTGCCGCCGACGGCAATCTCTGCATCACCGATTCCTGGCCGGGCATGATGCGCACCGTCTATGGCGACCACGACCGCTTCGTGCAGACCTATTTCTCCACCTACAAGGGCAAATACTTTACCGGCGACGGCTGCCGGCGCGACGCCGATGGCTATTACTGGATCACCGGCCGCGTCGACGACGTCATCAACGTCTCCGGCCACCGCATGGGCACGGCGGAAGTCGAATCGGCACTGGTCAGCCATGACAAGGTTTCGGAGGCCGCCGTCGTCGGCTATCCCCACGACATCAAGGGCCAGGGAATCTACAGCTACGTCACCTTGATGAAAGGCGTGGAACCGACCGAGGAGCTGCGCAAGGAGCTCGTGGCCCATGTCCGCAAGGAGATCGGCGCCATCGCGTCGCCCGACAAGCTCCAGTTCGCTCCCGGCCTGCCGAAAACCCGCTCCGGCAAGATCATGCGCCGCATCCTGCGCAAGATCGCCGAGGACGATTTTTCCGCACTTGGCGACACCTCGACACTGGCTGACCCGGCCGTGGTCAACGACCTGATCGCCAACCGCCAGAACAAGAAGAGCTGACGCGTTTGATGACTGCACTGGGGGCGGTTACGGAGCTCTGGCGTTACCCGGCAAGCTCGCTTGCCGGCGAGCGTCGCGACGCCATTTCGGTCGGCCTTGAGACCATCGGCGGTGACCGGCTGTTCGGTCTCGTCGATGTCTCGGACAACGAGATCGCGCGGCCCGATCGCGACGCGAAATGGCACAAGGTGCCGCGCATCCGCACCCGGCTCACCAACGACCGGAAGCTTGAAATCGCCGTTCCCGACGGCGACTGGCTGGCAGCACCAGGTGCTGAATGCGACCGCGCCGTCTCGGCCTATCTCGGCTTCGCCGCCTCGATCCGGCCGTTCAGCCAGGATAACGCGCCCGGCTACACCGGCCCGCTGACCGCCGAGCGCTACCGCAAGGCGCCGATCCATCTCTTGACCACCGCATCGCTGGCGCGGCTGAAGGCGCTGCATCCGGAAGGCACCCCCGACACGCGCCGCTTCCGCCCCAACATCGTCGTCGACATGGCGGCGGTTGAAGGTTCGTTTCCCGAGACCGAATGGATCGGCCGCAAGCTCGCCATCGGCGACCTGCTGGTGACCATCTCGGCACCATGCCGCCGCTGCGGCTTCACCATCATCTCCCAGGACGGCTTCGACCACGACCCCGGCATCCTGCGCAATCTGGTCCGCCACAACGCCCACAATCTCGGCGTCTATTGCACGGTGGACAGGCCAGCCAGCGTCGAGATCGGCGCGCCGATGCGGTTCGTTCAGGATTAGCGCCGGGCCAGTCCCGGATCAGACAGATCACTAACGATACAAATCCGCCCGTGTCGGCGGCAGGCCGCTCGGGCCGCGCGCGCGTTTGGTGACGACGGTCTGGAAAATCTGTGCCGAGGCGCGCTCGAAGGTGATCGAACAGCCGGTGAGATAGAGCAGCCACAGCCGCGCCTTGGCCTCTCCAACTTCGGCGACCGCTTCGTCGAAACGGGCCTGCAGCCGTTCGGCCCACAGCCGGCAGGTGCACGCATAGTGTTCGCGCAAATTCTCGACGTCATAGACCAGGAAGCCATGCGCCTCGAAATTGCCGAGCGTCATGCCGATCGTGTCGAGTTCGCCGCCGGGGAAAATGTATTTGAGCAGCGCCTTGAACTCCGGCCCCTTGCGCAAGGTCTTCTTCAAATCTCCCTTGCTGCGCCTTGTGATGGCGTGGTGCAGATAGATGCCGCCCGGCTTGAGCAGGCGATGGATGGTCTTGAAATAGGTAGCGTGGTTGGCGAGCCCGAGATGCTCGAACATGCCGATCGAGGATATCTTGTCGAAGCTGCCTTCGAGCTCCGCATAGGATTTGATCTCGATGGTGATGCGGTCTTCCAGACCCTCGGCGCGGATGCGCTCGCGGGCAAGATCGGTCTGCGCCTGCGACAGCGACACGCCGTGGCCGACGACGCCGTAATGCTTTGCCGCATGGATCAGCATGGCGCCCCAGCCGCAGCCAATGTCGAGCAGCTTTTCGCCCGGCTTCAGCCGGAGTTTGCGGCAGATGTGGTCGAGCTTGTCGGCCTGCGCCTGATCGATGCCGTTGGCGAAATCCGTGAAGTAGCCGCAGCTGTAGACCATGCGCTCGTCGAGGAAGAGCCGGTAGAAGGCATTCGAAATGTCGTAGTGATGCTGGATCGCCTCCTGGCTCGAGCCGCTGACATAGGGATTGCGCCCCGACAGATCGGTCCGCGCACTCATCTGTTTGCGTGACAAGAGCACCGCCGGCAGGTCGCGCAGGATCGCCAGCTTCGGCAGCGACTTGATCTTGGTTCTGAGCTTGCCTTGCGACGGCAGGGCGTAGAAATCGAAAATCGTCCCGTCTTCGATGTCTATCGTCTTGGAAATCCACATCTCGATCAGCGTCGACAACGATGGACGCTTCACCACCTGCCAGACGATGTCCTGATCGTTGATGGTCAGCACCGGACCGGTGGCGGGGCCGATGCGTTCGCCGGTCCACAGCCTGACGGCAAAACCCGGCTTCAGCGTTTCGATCACCGTTCGAACGATACGCGCGGCCTTACCGGCTGCTTCCATGCGATTCCTCCCAATGCTCGTCCCTCGGGGAGAGTTTGCCCGGCCGGCCCGCCGATCGCAACCCGCCCCGGAAAAGCCAGCCCGCCGGCTATTTCAAACCGGCATCTTGTCTTTTGCTGCGACGCACCCCATCATGACGGTGTGTTCAACAAATCGAAAGGAGGTGATCCGATGTCGAGTGATTTCGTTTTCCAGAACGTGGCCTCAGCGGATTGCACTTTCGGGAAGCAGTCTTCCCGTTAAGGCGCGAGAAGCGCGGTGGGCGACTTCGGTCGCCGCCATCGGCCGCGCCATGGACGGAAACACGGAAGGCCGCCGGCTTCGTCAAGAAGCGGCGGCCTTTTCCTTTGGAGCCAACCGAATCCCTACTTGGTCAACGCCAGGTTCTCGATGTTGCGGGCGATGGTCTGGAAGGCAGCGTTGAGTTCTGTGCCGCTGGCAACCTGGTAGAAGTGCTTGATGCTGCCGGTGTCCGGGCTGGCGCAATCCTGCAAGGTCGCCTTGGCGTTCTTCTCGTTGAGGTCGAAGCCGATGGTGAAGATCTCGATGCCCTTGTTGCGCATCGCGCCGCACAAGGTCTTGGCTGCCGTCCGGGTCGGTTCCTTGCCGGCGTCGTTGTAGACGTCATTGACCGTGTTGGCGTCGAAATAGGACAGGTTGAACTCGCCGTCGGTCATCAGGATCGCGAATTTGGCGACCTTCTTCGGATCCATCTTGGCTGGCCGCTGCGACGCCTTCATCACACTGCCCCAGTTTTCCGACAGCATGTACCAGGCCCACTGCACGCCGATGTGGCCGGCGGTGCCGCCCGAAGCGGAAAAGTTCTTGATCACACTCTTGAGCGCGTTGGCGTCGGCCGTCAGCGGCATCAGCGCGGCGGCCGGGCAGGCGCCGTTCCGGTGTTTTGCGCGAAGCCCGACAGCAAATAATCGCGATTGACCATGCCGACATCGGGGCCGGCATCCGTATATTGGTTGGCGCCCTTGCGCTCGGTGGCACAGTTGTCCGGACGCGCCGATGACGAGACGGCTTGCGGGTCGCCATTGGCCGGAGCCTGTTTGCGCTGGCTGGCCTTGGTTTCGACAAACACGCTGCTGGCGGCAAGCGCGCCGGCATTGACCGAATTGGCGTAGGGCACGATGGCGACGCGCACCCGCGCCTTCGACATGTCCTGGCCGGCGAGGAACGCATCGACGGCATTGCTTGCCGCTGCCTTCAAATCCTTGATCTTCTGGCCGGCCATCGAGCCGGTGACGTCGAGCATCATCGAAACTTCGATGGTCTTGTCGGAATAGAGCGCCGTGGTCGAAGCGCCGACACGTTGCATGTCGCCGATGCTGAACAGCTGAAAGTAGAGCGCGACATCAGCGTGTGCGTCGGCCGTGACCGTGTTGGCGGTCCTGTCGATAGTCAGCTTGTCGAGAACGATCTGGTTGGCCCGCAGTATGCCGGCCATGCTGTTGCCGTCGAGAAAGGCCTGCACCGACTTGTTGGCGTCGGCTTCCTTGATCACCCCTGTGGTCAGGTCGCGCGCCGTGGAGGTAACGGCGGCATCGACCGCGCCCTGCAGACTCGATTTGGCGTTGTAAATCTGGGAGATGTTGACGGCAAAGCCGACGCTGAGCGCCAGGACCGAAGCGGCAAGGCCGAACAGCACCGCGAAACTTCCACTGCGATCCCTGGTGAAAACACCCGCCGCGTGAATAAGACCCCCGTAATTCCGCATCCTTCAGCCTCCGTTCGCCTCGGCCCAGTCGCCGCAGGAAGGCCAATGCAGGATTCCGGCCGGATCGCGCGGTTGCCTCCGCGAAAGCAGCCAACTATCATTCAAGCCGTTGTTTTTGCTGGGTTCTGCATCGCAGCAAAGTGAACGGGCGGTAAACGGAAATTCACGCAAGCGACTTCGTTTACGAAGTGCTTACCATGATCCATTGCGTGCCGAATGCCGATCCCGATCCGGCACAGATGTCCGGAAGATGCAGTGTGTCGAAGCGGATCAGAATCCGGGCCGGGAGCCGCTTTACGCGAGCATGCGCGCGCTGACCGTCTTGTCGACGCCGTGATAGGGCGGATTGAACAGCTTGCCTTCCTGCTCATAGGTCCAGACCTTGAACAGGCTGAGCCGATGCGGACCGAAACTGTGCAGCAGCGGCACGTCCGTGGCGTCGCGGCCGCGCGCGATGACGACGCGACCGATCCTGGGTTTGTTATGGCGAGGATCGAACGTGTACCACTTGCCGTCGAGGTAGACTTCCATCCAGGCGGAGAAATCCATCGGCGCCGGATCGACCGGCACGCCGATATCGCCGAGATAGCCGTTCACATAGCGGGCCGGGATGTTCATGCAACGGCACAGCGTAATCGCCAGATGGGCGAAGTCGCGGCAGACACCGACCCGCTCCTCATTCGCCTGTGCGGCCGTGCGCGTCGGACGGGCATAGCCATAGCCAAAGGACAGCCGGTTATGGACATAGTCGACGATCGCCTGCACCCGCGCCCAGCCGGACGGCAGATGGCCGAAAAGCTGCCAGGCCAGCCCACTCAGGTGGTCGGTCTCGCAATAGCGGCTGCCGAGGAGATAGCCGAGCACATCGTCCGGCAGTTCGGCCACAGGCACTTCCCTGGCCAGCGCGTTGACCGCATCGGGCTCGCCGCTGTCCTCGACGGCAGCGTCGTAGAGGATACGGAAATTGCCGGCGGGCGCGACAAAGCGGCGGCAGGCATTGCCGAACAGATCGTGATAGACCTTGCTCGGCACCGAAGGCGAGGTCAGCACGCGCGTCTGCCGCTTGATGTCGGCTTGCCGGTCCGCATGGATCTCGAGAAGCGAGATGACCGGCGTGGCGTCCACACAGTCAATGGCGATTTCGTAGCCAAGCCGGATCAGCATCGCAATTCCCCCTCGATCTCGTAGAAAACAGTTTTGCTCAAACGCCAGAAGCGGGACCATGGTTCCCTGGAACTATCGAAAAGGACCGCCCACGCCTTCCCAGGCAGGCGTGGCGACGTTACGGTCGAGCGACACCCTCCCGAAGCGATCCCTAACCCCGCTGGAAAATCTGATGTTTGCAGGCAGAAAATTCGCCGCCTTCCTCTTCGATATGGACGGCACGGTGCTCAATTCGATTGCTTCGGCCGAGCGCGTCTGGGCGGCGTGGGCGCTTAGGCATGGTCTCGACGTCGAAACCTTCCTGCCGACGATCCACGGCGTGCGCGCGGTCGAGACCATCACCAGGCTGGCGCTTCCCGGTGTCGACCCGGTCCACGAGGCGCATGTGCTGTTGCAGGCCGAGTCCGACGATGTCGAAGGCGTGCTGCCGATCGCCGGCGCCGTGCCGTTCCTCAACGCGCTGCCGCCCGAGCGCTGGGCGATCGTCACCTCGGCGCCGCGCCCGCTGGCGCTGCTGCGCATGCAGGCGGCCGGCATCCCGGTTCCGGCCCTGATGGTCGCGGGCGAGGACGTTTCGCACGGCAAGCCGGCGCCCGACTGTTTCCTGCTGGCGGCAAAACGGCTCGGCGTCGATATCGCCGACTGCCTGGTCTTCGAGGATGCCCCGGCCGGCATCGCGGCGGCCGAGGCGGCGGGAGCGTCGGTGATGGTGATCAGCGCCACCCACCAGCACCCGATGGCGACACTGCACACCGCGATTGCCGGCTACGACGCTGTAGGCATCGCCGTCGATGACGGCGGCTGGATGACCTTGGAGCCGCAGCGCAGCGTGGCCTGAGGAATTGAGGAGCTGGAGAACTGGAGAACATCGGGCGCTATGCGCCTTTTTCTTCAACTCTTCAGTTCCCCAGTTCTTCTGTTCCTAGAAATCGCTGGTCAGGCCTTTGACCTCCCAGTCGCCGTAGCGGCCGGGTTCCTTGCCGCCGCGGCCGCCGATTTCCTTGGGCAGCGCAGCTTCCTTCTGGCGATACTCGTCACGGCGCGCCTTGGCTTCGGCCAGCGCACGGCGGGCGGCGGGTGCCAACTCTTTTGGCAGCGTGTCGTCCTCCGCTCCGGCCGGCGTTTTACTGGGTTCATCGGTCATGCGATAGTTCCGGCGGATTGAAACGAGAGACGGCGTCTCCCATCATATAGCGATGATGACACCCGGATCGACCCCTTTTTGCCACGGCCGCAAACGGAGCAGACGATGAGCACGCTACGCACCGCCATGCTTCTGGCCGCGATGACGGCGCTGTTCATGGGCGTCGGCTTGCTGATCGGCGGCACTGGCGGCATGATGATTGCCTTCCTGGTCGCCGCCGGCACCAATCTGTTCAGCTATTGGAACGCCGACAAGATGGTGTTGTCGATGAACCACGCCGTCGAGGTCGACGCCAGGAATGCGCCCGAATTTTACGCCATCGTCGAGGCGTTGGCCAAGCAGGCCGGCCTGCCGATGCCGAAGACCTATCTGATCGACAATCCGCAGCCCAACGCCTTCGCCACCGGCCGCAATCCCGAGAACGCCGCCGTCGCGGCCTCGACCGGCCTGCTGGAGCGCCTTTCGCATGAGGAAGTGGCGGCGGTCATGGCGCATGAGCTCGCCCACATCCAGCACCGCGATACGCTGACCATGACCATCGTCGCCACACTCGCCGGCGCCATCTCGATGCTCGGCAATTTCGCCTTCTTCTTCGGCGGCAGCCGCGACAACAACAATCCGTTCGGCTTTGTCGGCGTGCTGGTGGCGATGCTGGTCGCGCCCTTCGCCGCCATGATCGTGCAGATGGCGGTCAGCCGCACACGCGAATACGAGGCCGACCGACGCGGCGCCGAAATCGTTGGAAATCCGCTTTGGCTGGCATCAGCGCTTGACAAGATCGCTCGCGGCGCAGAACGCATCCGCAACCCGGATGCCGAACGCAACCCCGCGACCGCGCATCTCTTCATCATCAATCCCCTTCACGGCGAGCGCATGGACAGCCTGTTTTCGACCCACCCGAACACCGACAACCGCATCGCCGCGCTGCAGGCGATGGCGCGCGACATGGCCAGCAGCCAGCCGGCGCCGCGCCAGATGCCGACGCCCGAGCCCACCGAAGAACTGCATTCCGATGGCCAGCAAGGCCCATGGGGCAGGCCGGCACAGCCTGAGCCGCCGGCCGAACCGGCACAGCCAAAGCCCAACCCGTGGGGCCGCAACCCGACCGGACCCAAAGGTCCGTGGTCGTGAGCGAAGCCAGACGCCGGCCCGCACATTCAGGCGATCGTGAAGACAATGCAGGCGAGCCGGTCGCCGGCCTTGCCGCGCGCAAAGCGGCGGCGCGGCTGCTCGCTGCTGTCATCGATGCGCGCACGCCGCTCGACGGGCTGACCGACCACGAGAACGGCCATCCGCAATACAAGGCGCTCGACCTGCGCGACCGTGGCCTGGTGCGCGCCATACTGGTCACCGCGCTGCGCTACCGCATGACGATTGCTGGGCTTTTGGCCAAGCGCCTCGAAAAGCCGCTGCCACCCAACGCCACGGCTCTGTCGCACGTCCTCCATGTCGCAGCGGCGCAGATCCTGTTCCTCGACATTCCCGACAGCGCCGCCGTCGACCTTGCCGTGACACACGCCAAGTCCGATCCCCGCACGCAGCGCTTTTCCGGCCTCGTCAACGGCGTGCTGCGCACGTTGGCACGCGCCAAGGAAACCGAACTGCCGGCAGCCCTCGCCGCCACCGACGAAGCGCCAAAGTGGTTCTCGGATAGGCTGAAGGCCGCCTATGGCGCCGACAAGACGAAGCAGATTCTCGCTGCTCACCGGGTCGAGGCGCCGGTCGACTTCACCGTCAA
The DNA here is from genome assembly GCF_056404315.1 of Mesorhizobium sp. P2_D6. NCBI lineage: Bacteria > Pseudomonadati > Pseudomonadota > Alphaproteobacteria > Hyphomicrobiales > Phyllobacteriaceae > Mesorhizobium > Mesorhizobium sp. P2_D6. The sequence continues at coordinate 299,063 of NZ_JBFUEG010000004.1, forward strand.
GGCCGATCCCGAACTCTGGGCTGAAAAGCTCGGCGGCATCGTGCTGCCGACCGGCACGATCCGGGTGGAAAAGCTCAGCGCCTCCGTCACCGAACTGCCCGGCTTCGGCGAAGGCGCCTGGTGGGTTCAGGACGCCGCCGCCAGTTTTCCGGCGCGGCTGTTCGGCGATGTCAAAGGCCTGCGCATCGCCGACCTCTGCGCCGCCCCGGGCGGCAAGACCGCCCAGATGATCCTTGCCGGCGCAAAAGTCACCGCCGTCGACAGCTCGAGGAACCGCCTGTCGCGGCTGACCCACAACCTCGAACGGCTCGGCCTGTCGGCGGACATCGTCCAGGCCGATCTGCTGAAATACCAGCCGGCGGAGCTGTTCGACGCCGTGCTGCTCGACGCGCCCTGCTCTTCCACCGGCACGGTGCGGCGGCATCCCGACGTGCCGTGGACGAAGACCATGGCCGACGTCGAAAAGCTCGCCGACCTGCAGGCAAGGCTACTCGCCCGCGCCGTCACCTTGGTCAAACCGGGCGGTCGGATTGTTTTTTCCAACTGCTCGCTCGACCCGATCGAAGGCGAAGATCTTTATCGCGTCTTTCTGGCCGGAAACAAAACCATCGCCGACGATCCATTGCAGCCGGGCGAGATCGACGGCATCGATGCTTTCCTGACCCGCCAGGGCACGCTGCGCACAACGCCCGCCGATTTCGACCTAGGTTCGCCGGGGATTTCCGGTCTGGACGGCTTCTTCGCCGCCCGCATGCGGCGCGCGGCCTAGGGTCGTCGGTTCAGGTTGCCGACCGCAGACCTTGGTGATCAACCGCGTCACAACCGCAAGTGAGTGCCGGATTGTCGGGCTTACCCCCGGAAATCGCTCGACTTTTTTCGGAGTTGATCGGCCGCCGGCAGCGTGAAGCCCTTCACGTCGGCCGAATTCGACTTCGCATAAGTTCTTGAATCATATAAGCTTGTGCTTGGGAAGTGGACGACGAGGAGGGGTTTTGGCACTGGCTGCCGGCAGTACGACACGTCTGTGGACGCTTGTCGCTAAGGAGTTTTGGCGCAAGACGCGCCGGCGCCTGCGGGCAGGGCCAGTCTATCGCTGGCGCTATTCCGGACGCACGCCGGAGCGCGTCCTGATTGCGCCGCCGGATCTCAGGCTCGCCGACCCGCAGATCGCGCTCGAAATCTATTACGGCCGCTATCCGCTGTCGGGCCATCTGGTCGAGACCGGCGGCAAATCGCCGTTCCAGATCGACGTTGCCAATCGTGGCTGGGTGAAAACGCTGCACGGTTTCCGCTGGCTGCGCCACATGCGCGCTGCCGGCACCGAGCTGGCCGCAGCCAACGCCCGTGCGCTGGTTTCCGACTGGATCGCCATGCACGGCAACCAGATATCCGGCATCGCCTGGGAGCCCGGCACCACCGCCAAGCGCGTCATCGCCTGGCTGCAACATTCCTCGGTTGTCCTGCAAGGCGCCGAATTTCCGTTCTATCGCGCCTTTCTGAAATCGCTCGCCGTGCAGATCCGCTATCTGCGCTCGATGGCGCGCGAAATGCCGGATGGCAAGGACAGGCTGCGCGCTCGCATCGCGCTTGCCTTCGCCGCGCTGTCGCTGCCGGCGCCGGCCTCGGCATTGCGCGGCGCCACCCGCAATCTGGCGGAAGAACTCGACCGCCAGATTCTTCCCGACGGCGGCCATATTTCGCGCAACCCGATGGCGGTGCTGGAACTGCTTGCCGACCTTCTGCCGCTGCGCCAGACCTATGCCAACCAGGCCGAAACGCCACCGGCAGCACTTATGGGTGCCATCGACCGCATGCTGCCGGCGCTACGCTTCTTCCGTCACCAGGACGGCAGCCTCGCCCGCTTCAACGGCATGGGCGCAACCATCCACGACCGCATCGCCACCATATTGCGCCACGACGACACCGCCGGAGCACCGCTGCTGCATGCACCGCATTCCGGCTATGAGCGGCTGTCTATGGGCGGCGTGACTGTCATTGCCGATACCGGCGCGTCGCCGCCCATCGACGTCTCCAACGCTGCGCATGCCGGCTGCCTGGCCTTCGAACTGTCCTCGGGCCGCCAGCACTATGTCGTCAATGCCGGTATCGACACCTATGGCGCCGCCGAATTCCGGCCGCTGGCCCGCGCCACCGCGGCGCATTCGACCGCCACCATCAACGACACCTCGTCGGCGCGCTTTTCCCATTCGCTGCGCGTCAACGACTTGCTCGGCACCCCATTGCTCGGTGGCCCGCAGCATGTGCCGTGCAAGCGCATCGACCAGAAGGGCGCGCAAGGCTTCATCGCCCGCCATGACGGCTACGTCCAGCGCTTTGGCTTCCAGCATGAGCGTGAGCTGAAACTGTCGAGCGAGGGCAATGTGCTTGCCGGACGGGACCGCTTCCTGCGCCCCGGCGGTGCGGCAATCCGCAATAATGGCCGCGACTTCGTCGTGGTCCGCTTCCACATTCATCCCGACATCAACCTGCTGCAAGACGAGCATGACCGCCTGGTGCTAACCGCCGACGAGGCCGACACCTGGGTGTTCACCTGCACCGAGGTGGCGCCGGAGGTGGAGGAATCGATCTATTTCGCCGGCCTCGGCGGTCCGCGCCGCAGCCGCCAGATCGTGCTTGCCTTCAAGGCCTCGGAGATTGCCGAAGTCCATTGGCAGCTGACGCGCACCGGCATCGCCGGCTACCCCGAGAACAACTGAGCGTCGTTGCCGGCACCGGCTTGATCGAGCTTCCGGCTTGATTTCCTGACCTTATGTGCTACGGCCCGGCAACGCTCTCCAATCAGCCCTGAAAGGCCGCCAGCCCATGGCCGTCGCCGCCAAGAACATTCCGGCACCTGACCTCGTTCCGGTCCGCCGCGCCCTGCTTTCCGTTTTCGACAAGACCGGCCTGATCGACTTCGCCAAAGGCCTGGCCGCGGCCGGCGTCGAGCTGGTCTCGACCGGTGGCACGGCAAAATCGATCGCCGATGCGGGGCTGGCCGTGCGCGACGTTTCCGAGCTGACCGGCTTTCCCGAGATCATGGACGGCCGCGTCAAGACGCTGCATCCTTCGGTGCATGGCGCGCTGCTCGGCGTGCGCGACGATCCCGAACATGCAAAGGCCATGCGCGATCACGGCATCGAGCCGATCGATCTCCTGGTCTCCAATCTCTACCCGTTCGAAGAGGTCCGCCGTTCCGGCGCCGACTATGCAGCGATCGTCGAGAACATCGACATTGGCGGTCCGGCGATGATCCGCGCCTCGGCCAAGAACCACGCCTATGTCGCCATCGTCACCGATCCCGGCGACTACGCCTCGGTGTTGAATGCGCTGGAAATGAACATCGGCTCGCTGTCGCTGGATTTCCGCAAGAAGCTGGCGGCCAAGGCCTTTGCCCGCACCGCGACCTACGATGCGGCGATTTCCGGCTGGTTCGCCGAGACGCTGGAGATCGAGCATCCGACCTGGCGCGCTTTCGGCGGCCGGCTGGAGAGCGTCATGCGCTATGGCGAGAACCCGCATCAGGGCGCCGGCTTCTACGTCAATGGCGACAAGCGGCCGGGCGTCGCCACGGCCCGCCAGTTGCAGGGCAAGCAGCTGTCCTACAACAACATCAACGACACCGACGCCGCCTTCGAACTGGTCGGCGAGTTCGATCCCAACCGCTGCGCCGCGGTGGCCATCATCAAGCACGCCAACCCGTGCGGCGTCGCCGAAGGCGCTTCGCTGACCGCGGCCTATGCAAGGGCGCTGGCTTGCGATCCGGTCTCGGCCTTTGGCGGCATCGTCGCGATGAACCGCATTCTCGATGCCGAGGCGGCGGAGGAGATCGTCAAAACCTTCACAGAAGTGATCATTGCGCCGAACGCTTCGGAAGACGCCATCCGCATCGTTGCCGCCAAGAAGAATTTGCGCCTGCTGGTCACCGGCGGCCTACCCGATCCGCGTTCTGCCGGCACCACGGTGAAGTCCGTCGCCGGCGGTATGCTCGTCCAGAGCCGCGACAATGCGGTGGTCGACGACCTCGAACTCAAGGTGGTGACCAGGCGCGCGCCGACAGCGGCTGAGATGGCCGATCTCAAATTCGCCTTCCGCATCGCCAAGCACGTCAAGTCGAACGCAATTGTCTACGCCAAGGACGGCGCCACCGTCGGCATCGGCGCCGGCCAGATGAGCCGCGTCGATTCCTCGCGCATCGCCGCCCGCAAAGCGCTTGACGCGGCGGAAGCGGCTGGCCTGGCGGAGCCGCTGACCAAAGGCTCGGTGGTTGCCTCTGATGCCTTCTTCCCCTTCGCCGATGGGCTGATCTCAGCCATCGAAGCCGGGGCCACCGCCGTCATCCAGCCCGGCGGCTCGATGCGCGACGAAGACGTCATCGCCGCCGCGGACGAGCATGGCATCGCGATGGTGTTTACGGGTGTCAGGCACTTTAGGCATTGAGCGCTGCCTTTACCCTCCCCTCGAGGGGAGGGTCGGTGCGCTCGCTTGCGAGCGCACCGGGGTGGGGTGACTGGCGCCGCACCCCCACCCCGCTCCGCTTCGCGGATCGACCCTCCCCACCAGGGGGAGGGTAAAGCTCACCCCACCGGCTGATCCGCCGGATACGGCGTCCAGATCAATATCGCGATGCCGACGCCCAAGAACAGCACGATCGCAGCCATACCGAGCCGCGCCGAGCCGCTGGCGAGCGTGATCGACGCCACCATGAACGGCGCCAGGAAACTCGTCGCACGCCCGGCCAGCGCATAGATGCCGAAATAGCGGCCGGACTCGGCAGCGGTCACGCTGCGCGCCATATAGGAGCGCGACGATGCCTGGACCGGCCCGAAGGCCAGCCCGATCAACAAGCCGTAGAAGATGTAGGCCTTTTCCGCCGCCGTGCCGAACAGGCCGCCGCTATCGGCTCCCGGCATCATCCAGGCGCCGAACAGCGTGTAGCCCGGCCCGGTCGAAACGATGCCGATGGTGGCGAGGCTGAGCATGACGAGCGAAATCATCACGATGGTCTTGGACCCGAGCGCGGTGTCGAGGCGCGCGGCAACCAGGCAACCGACGATAGCGACGACATTGAGGATGATGCCGAACATGCCGATCTCGGTGATCGACCAGTGGAACATCGCCGCCGCAAATGTGCCGCCCAAGGCGAGCAGCGCGTTGACGCCGTCCTGATAAATCATGCGAGCGACAAGGAAGCGAAAGATGCCTTTGCGCTGGCGCACTTCGGTCAGGGTCGATTTCAGTTCCGACAGGCCTTCGCGGACCGCCGGCCCAATCGGAATGCCTTTAATGGCGTCCGGCGTGAAGAAAAACATCGGCAGGATGAACAGGAAATACCAGCCGGCAGACAGCGGCCCGGTGGCGCGTGCGTCCTCGCCGAGTTTCGGGTCGAGCCCGAACAGCGGGTCGATGCCGATGATCGTCTTGCCGGTCTCCGCCGAACCCGCTAGGCAGGTGACGACAAAGATCAGCGCGATCATGCCGCCGAGATAGCCGAGGCCCCAGGCCATATTCGAGATGTGGCCGATCTCGCTCTTCGGCACCAGGCGCGGCATCATCGAATCGTTGAACACGGTCGAAAACTCCGCCGCCACTGATGCGAGAGAGAAGAACAGCACCACCAGGAAAAGGTTCGAACCGGGAGCGGCGAACCACAGCAGGCAAAGACTGATGATCTTGATCGAGGCGAAGAAGGCGATCCATGGCTTGCGAGGGCCGGTCTGGTCGGCGATCGAACCGAGGATCGGCGACAAGACAGCGATGACCAGGCCCGCAGCGGCGATGCCATAACCCCAGGCGGCCTGTCCGCTTTCGGGATCGCTGGCCATGCGCGAGACGAAGTAAGGGCCGAAGATAAAGGTGGTGACGACGGTGAAAAACGGCTGCGCCGCCCAGTCGAACAGCATCCATCCCCAGATGCCGCGTCCCGATGCCCGCTGCACTGTTTCTACCGCCGCCATGCTGAAGATCCCTGCTCCGCCCGTATCGGGCGCCATGTCTGCATGTTTCCGGTGCTCATGCAATTAACATGCGCCGCGCCCCGACCTCCCCTTGTGGGGGTGAGAAGCGGTCCGGGACGAAAAGCCAATTGCTTGGCTTTTCGAGCTTCGAACGCCCTGAGCCAGCGAAGGGTCGGGTGCGACCGATCGCCCCGCCGGGTCCCCGCTGCTACGCGAGTCCCGGCGTTCGCCGGCCTTTCATCGTGCCACTGGCACGATAAATTCGCTTCGCGAACCGGCTGCTCACCCCCACAAGAGGGAGGGTAAGCCTCACATCCCCGTCAAATCGCTCATCAGCCCCGACGCCACCGACAGCCGCGACACGGTGATGTCGCCGCCTTCGGTCAGCGCTTGCAACCGCTCGCGGATGCGGGCCACCCGCTCGCCGCCGGCCTCCAGCCAGGCGGCCACCGGGTCCGCCGTGCCGGCATGGCCGGTGAGAGCGGCGACCGCGATGCCGCGTCGCGCCGCGCCGATTGTGTCTGTGGCACGCGACAGCGCCAGTTGGTCGTAATAATCCGACGGTGTGATCGAACGCGCCGCTTCTTCGACGCGCGGAATCCGGAAAGCATCGCTGACAGCAAAGAACGCCTTGGCCGCCGCGACGATGTCGGAATTGGCCGTGCGCGCGGTCAGCGCGATATCGGGGATCAGTGCCGCCAGATCGGCCATAGCCAGTTGCCCGGCGAGCTTTTCCGGAGCGCCGGCCTTGAACAGGCCATGCCGCCGTTCCTCGACCCGCTCGCGCGAGAAGCCCGGCAGCAGCGAGATGAGCTTCGGCTCCAGCGCCTTGCGCGCCTCCTGCAATTCGGCGATGCGCTGGCCGAGCGCTGCCGTGCCCGCGTCGTTCTTCAGATACCAGCCGCTGGTCACAAAGATAAGCCGGCTGACGGACTGGTAGAGGTCGAGCTGCGCCTGGCCATCGATCTGGCTGTCGAGCGCGTCGATCTCGCGGTAGAGCCCCGGCAGTCCAAAGCCATCGCGCACCACGGCGAAGGTGCGCACCACGTCGGCGGCACTGCGGCCGGTGGCTTCCTGCAGCCGGTTGACGAAGGACGGGCCGCCACGGTTGACGAGATCGTTGGCGACGACGCGAGCGATGATCTCGCGGCGCAGACGGTGGCCATGGATTTCGGTGGCGTATTTCTTCGCCATCCGATCGGGGAAATAGCCCATCAGGTCGCGGTCGAAATGCGCATCGTCCGGCACGTCGCTGGCGACGATGTCGGAGAACAGCACGATCTTGGCATAGGCAAGCAGCACGCCGAGCTCGGCCCGGGTCAGCGGCTCGCCGCGCGCCTCGCGCTCGGCAAGGGCTGCCGGCGACGGCAGCGTCTCGACCGCACGGTCGAGCAGGCCGCGCGCCTCCAGGGCCGTCATGAAGCGGCTCTGATGCGCGATGTCGGCGAGGCCACGCTTGCGCGCGATCGAAAGCGCCAGCGTCTGCTCGTAATTGTTTGACAGCACCAGCCCACTGACCTCGTCGGTCATTTCAGCCAGCAATTTGTTGCGCGCAGGCCGGGTCAGCAGTCCCTTGCGCATGGCGGAGGCCAGCGCGATCTTGATGTTGACCTCGACGTCGGAGCAGTTGACGCCACCCGAATTGTCGATGGCGTCGGAATTGCAGCGGCCGCCATTCATACCGAACTCGATGCGGGCGCGCTGCGTGACGCCGAGATTGGCGCCCTCGCCGATCACTTTCGCCCGGACGTCGAGCGCGGTGATGCGGATGGCGTCATTGGCGCGGTCACCGACTTCGACATTGGTTTCGCCCGATGCCCGCAAGTAAGTGCCAATGCCGCCGAACCACAGAAGGTCGACATTCGCCTTGAGGATGGCGGTCATGATCTCGACCGGGGTCGCGGTGGTCTTGGTGAGGCCGATCGCGGTGGCGGCTGCCGCGGGTAGCGTGATCGACTTCTGGCTGCGCGAGACGATAACGCCGCCTTCCGACAGTTTGGTCTTGTCGTAGTCCTGCCAGGACGAGCGCGGCAGCGCGAACATGCGCTCGCGCTCGGCCATCGACGCCACCCTGTCCGGATCGGGATCGATGAAGATGTCGCGATGGTCGAAGGCGGCGATCAGCCTGGTCTGCGGCGACAACAGCATGCCGTTACCGAACACGTCGCCCGACATGTCGCCGACGCCGACGACGGTGAAGGGCGAGGTCTGGATGTCGCGGTTCATCTCGCGGAAATGCCGCTTCACCGCTTCCCAGGCGCCCTTGGCGGTGATGCCCATCTTCTTGTGGTCATAGCCGGCCGAGCCGCCGCTGGCGAAGGCGTCGTCGAGCCAGAAGCCGTGCTTCTCCGAGATAGCGTTGGCAGTGTCGGAGAAGGTCGCCGTGCCCTTGTCTGCGGCAACGACGAAATAGGGATCGTCGGGGTCGCGCCTGACAACGCCGGCAGGCGGGATCACTCCATCCAGGCCGATATTGTCGGTGATCGACAGCAGGCTGGAGACGAAGTTCTTGTAGGCCGAGGTGCCGGCCTCGAAGATGGCGTCGCGGCTGCCGCCCGTGGGCAGGCGCTTGGGGAAAAAGCCGCCCTTGGCGCCGACCGGCACGATGACGGCGTTCTTGACCTGCTGCGCCTTGACCAGGCCCAGCACCTCGGTGCGGTAATCCTGGGCGCGGTCCGACCAGCGCAGGCCGCCGCGCGCCACCGGGCCGAAGCGCAGATGCACGCCTTCGACCTCGGAGCCGTAGACGAAAATCTCGCGCCATGGCCGCGGAGCCGGCAGACCCTCGACCGCCTGCGAGTCGAGCTTGATCGCCAGCGACTGGCCCCGCGCCTTCGTTTCGGCGACGAAATGGTTTGTACGCAGCGAAGATTCGATCAGATTGAGGTAGCGGCGGATGATGGTGTCGTCATCGATATTGGGCACCTCTTCCAAGGCATCCTTGATCTTGGCCTTGAGATGCTTGGCGGCAACCAGGCCTTCCGTCCCGGCCGTCGGCCCGAGGCGGGCGACGAACAGCGCATGCAGGCCGCGCGCAATGTCGGGGTAGCGGTTGAGTGCGGCGGCAATGAAATCCTGGCTCTGCGGAATGCCGGCCTGCTGCAAATAGCGGCCATAGGCGCGCAATATGGTGACCTCGTCCGACCACAGGCCGGCGGTCTGGGCAAGGCCATTATAGCCGTCATTGTCGACGTCGCCGCGCCAGACCGACAGGAAGGCGTCCTCGAACAGCGCGCCGCCGTCGCCGAGGTCGATCGGCTTGCCGTAGCTGTTCTCGAGCTCCATGTCGTGGATGAAGACCATGCTGGATGGATCGTCACCGACCTCGAAGGTGCGCTCGCTGATGACGCGAAAGCCGATGTTTTCCAGCACCGGCACACGCCTGGACAGCGCCACCGGGTTGCCGTGGTGAAAGATCTTCAGCGACGCCTGCTGCGGCTTCTGGTCGCCATGGCGGTAGTAGTCGATGGCGATCGGATTGGCCGGGCTGATCTTGGCGATGCGCCCAGCGTCCGCCAGCGCCACCGCCGGCGGGAAGCTGTCGCGATAGCTTTCCGAAAAGCGTGAGGCGATCGCGGTCATCGCCGCGTCGGCGCCGGTCTCGGCCGCGGTTTCGCGCAGCGCGTCGTCCCAGGTGCGCACGATGTCGCGGATCGCCGCCTCGATGGTGGCTTGCTCGATCTTCGGTGTCTTGCCGCCGGAGCGGCCGATAATGAAATGCACGCGCGCCAGGCCACCTTCCGGGAAGGCTGGATAATAGGCCGACAGGCGGCCTTCGAATGCCGTCTTCAGGTACGCCCCGATCTTCTCGCGCACGACGCTGTCGTAGCGGTCGCGCGGCACGAAGACCAGGATCGAGACGAAGCGGTCGAACTGGTCGGCGCGCACCAGCGCCCTGACCCGCGGCCTCTCCACCAGTCCCAATATGGCTTCGGCATGCTTCCGCAGTATCGGCACCGGGACCTGGAACAGCTCGTCGCGCGGATAGCTCTCCAGCACATTGATCAGCGCCTTCCCGGAATGATCGCCTGGATTGAAGCCGGACTTGGCGATGATGGTCTCGGCCTTCGACCGGAGATAGGGAATCTTCATCACCGAGCGCGTGTAGGCGGTCGAGGTGAACAGGCCAACGATGCGCAATTCGCCCAGAAGCGTGCCCTTGTCGGTGTAGGTCTTGACGCCGATGTAATCGAGATAGATGCGGCGATGCACGGCTGACTTGGCGTTGGCTTTCGTGACGATCAGCGGTTCCGGCCCGTGCAGGAAGGCGCGGATTTCCGGCGTCGTCGTCACCGCTTCGGTGCCGCGCCTGAGCACCAACACGTCCGGATCGGACAGGATGCCGAGGCCGGGCTTGTCGGCGCGCTCTAGCGTGCCGCTCTTTTCGCCACCGGTATATTTGAACTCGCGCATGCCGAGGAAGGTGAAATTGTCGTCGCGCAGCCATTCGAGGAAGGCGATGGCCTCGGTTACACTGGCCTTGTCGAGCGGCACCGGCGCATAGCGGAATTCGTGGATTGCCTGGTCAAGGCGGGCCAGCATTGGTTTCCAGTCGGTGACGGCAGCGCGCACCTGGCCCAGCAGTTTCCTCAACCGCCCGGCCAAAGCCTCGGCCTGGTCGACCGGAAGGCGGCCGATATGGACATGAATCACGCTCAGCCGGTCAAGGCTGCGATCACCCTTGGCGAAGCCGCCATCGCCGAGGATTTCCTCGACGCCGCTTTTGCCATGCTTGACGACGATGACCGGATGCGTGACCAGCAGCGGCTCGCCGGCACTCTCGGTAATCTCGCCGAGGATGGAATCGAATAGGAACGGCATGTTGTCATTGACGACGGTGATCACCGTCAGCGGCCGGCCCTGGCGCACGACGCCGGAGTCGACGTCGATGGCGACAACGCAATCGCCCTTCTTGTGCCTGGCGACGGCGCGCCCGGCCAGATCGGCGGCGCGCTCAAGGTCGGCGGCATCGTAGGCGGCGACGTCTTCGGCCGGCGCGCGCGCCAGAAGATAGTCGGCGAGTCCGCCTTGTCTTTCGCTCGTCCTTGCCGCGCTTCCCTTGGCCGGAGCCGTCTTTTTCGGCTGGCTTACGGTTTTCAGGCTGGCCATGATGCTATTCCCTCCCGTCATATGCTTTTGCGATTATGGTAGCAGATGACTGCTGTTTGGCGACAAAGGTTTGACGGCTTGCAAAGATTATTCGGAATTTTGGCTGATATCAGCGACGAGTGAGGAGAACGGCCCCCATGACCGGCAAGACCCCCGCCAGCATGAGCAGAAAGATCACGGCACTTGACCTCGCCCCTGGCGAACTCAGCGAGGCGACAAAAGCCTACTTCGCCAAATGCGAGGAGAAGCTCGGCCTCGTTCCCAACGTGCTTCTGTCCTATGCCTTCGACGAGAAGAAGCTGCGCGCCTTCACCGACACCTACAACGACCTGATGCTGGGCGATTCGGGCCTGTCGAAGCTGGAACGCGAGATGATCGCGGTCGTCGTCTCCTCCGTCAACCACTGCTATTATTGCCTGACCGCGCACGGCGCGGCGGTGCGGCAACTCTCCGGCGACCCGGCTTTCGGCGAGATGATGGTGATGAATTTCCGTGCCGCCAATCTTTCCCCGAAGCAGACGGCGATGCTCGAATTCGCCGTCAAGCTGACCGAAGAGCCGGCCAGAATCGTCGAGGCCGACCGGGCGGCGTTGCGCGCGGCTGGCTTCACCGACCGCGACATCTGGGACATCGCCTCGACGGCGGCCTTCTTCAACATGTCGAACCGCGTGGCGGCGGCCATCGATATGCGCCCGAACGACGAATACCACGCCATGGCAAGGTGAGGCGCGGCGGCCGCCTTATATCAGCTATCCCTCATTCTCGTTGCTTGTTTGCCCGTTTGGTCCGATGATCGGCGGGCGGCATGACCGCGTGCCGGTTCGAGCCGCTCACCAAGGGAGGAGAACATGGCGAAATTTCTCTATGTCTATCATGGCTCCGGCAAGATGCCGACCGACGAGGCCGAGCGGAAAGCCTCGATGGACGCTTGGACCGGCTGGTACGGCAAGCTTGGCTCGGCCGTCGTCGACGGCGGCAATCCGGTCGGCAAGTCGAAGATGGTGCTGCCCGGCGGCAAGGTCGAGAACAATGGTGGCAGCAGTCCGACCGCCGGTTACACGATCGTCGAAGCGAAGGACATCGACGATGCCGTCGCCAAGGCGAAGGGTTGCCCGATCCTGATGGACCCGGCGTTCAGTGTCGAGATCGCGCCGATCATCGAAATGATGTGACGTGCCGTTTGTTCCAGCATGATCTTCGGGACCAAAGCAAACCGGGTTTCGCCTTTCGCTGACCCGGTCCTTCGGTTCCGGATCATGCCCTATGACCGCGCTGCGATCGCCGCCGCTGCGCCGGCCATCGTCGTGGCGCTGATGCGGTTGGCGATCTTCATCGCCCGCTTGCTCTTCAAGAGCTTGCGCGCCTGCGAGGCGGCGACCACCCAGGCGAGATTGACGGCGATGAGAACCACCGCCATCGTCGCCGTCAGCTCGACCCAGCCGACGACGCTGACCGAAGCGAGATCGATGATGGTCGGCAGCAGCGCCAGGTAGAACATCATGATTTTGGGGTTGCCGAGCGTCACCGCCATACCGGCGAAGAAGAGCTTGAGCGGCGAATCCTCGCGCGGCATCTCGCCGTCCCTGGCTTCGACCGGCGCGGTCCACATCTTCCAGGCGAGGTAAGCGAGGTAGGCGACACCGACCCATTTCACGACCACGAAAGCGAAGTGAAACGTCTGCGCCACGACAGCCAGTCCGAACACCGTCAGCGACAGCCAGATGCCCTCGCCGATCCACATGGCAAGCAGGAACGGGAACACGTCGCGAAACCCTTTCGAGATGACGCGCGCAACCAGCGCGGCGATCGACGGACCGGGCGAGCCAGCAGCGACGAACAGAGCGGCGGCGAAGATCAGGAGCGAGGTAAGGTGCATGGCGGAGCCTTCGAGCGTTGGAGCGCGAAGGATAGCCGATCAGCCGCAATTTGGAACCCTGCGGGCCGATGGGCCAGAGCTTACGAGAAATTTCAGCGCTCGCACCTTGCCCGCACCTATGGTTTGAGAAAGGATCGCGGCCATGAAATCGATCGTCATCCACGCCGCAAAAGACCTCCGCATCGAGGAGACCGATCCGGGCGCGCTCGGCGCCGGACAGGTCGAGATTTCAGTCGAAGCCGGCGGTATCTGCGGCTCGGACCTGCACTATTACAATCATGGCGGCTTTGGCGTCGTCCGCCTGCGCGAACCGATGATCCTGGGACATGAGGTTGCCGGCACGGTGAGAGCGCTTGGCGCTGGTGTCTCAAGCCTCGCCGTCGGCGACCGCGTCGCGATTTCGCCCAGCCGGCCCTGCAATGCCTGCCGCTACTGCCTGCAAGGCACGCAGAACCAATGCCTCAACATGCGCTTCTACGGCAGCGCCATGCCGATGCCGCATATACAGGGCGCCTTCCGCCAGCGATTGGTCGCGGAAGCCTGGCAGTGCCACAAGATCGCCGACCACGTCTCCATCAATGAAGCCGCCTTCGCCGAGCCCTTTGCGGTGACGCTGCACGCCGTGAACCGCGCCGGCCCGCTGCTCGGCAAGCGGGTGCTGGTCACCGGCAGCGGGCCGATCGGCGCGCTCTGCATCCTGGCTGCGCGCGTCCACGGCGCGCGCGAGATCGTCGCCACCGATGTCATGGACGCGGTTCTGGTCAAGGCCCGCGAGATCGGCGCCGACCGCACCATCAATGTCGCCACCGACGGCGCCAGCCTCGTCGCCTACAACATCGAAAAGGGCAGTTTCGACGTGATGTTCGAATGCTCCGGCAATGAGCGCGCGGTGCGGGCCGGCCTGGACGTGCTGAAGCCACGCGGCGTGCTGGTCCAGCTCGGGCTTGGCGGCGACATGTCGTTGCCACAGAATCAGATCGTCGCCAAGGAGATCGAGATGCGCGGCTCCTTCCGTTTTCACGACGAATTCGCACTGGCCGTCGACCTGATCAACAACCGCCGTGTCGACGTCAAGCCGCTGCTGACCGGCATCTATCCGATGGACGAGGCGGTGGCGGCGTTCGAGATCGCCGGCGACCGCACCCAATCGATGAAGGTGCAGATCGCGTTCGGCTGAGCATGGCGGAAGACCGGCTATAGGCCTTGCCCACGTGGCATCTTGTCGCTAGAAGACCCGTCCCGACATCCATTTCGAGCTTCACTTTGCCTCAGTAACCGCCGGTCTCGCCAACTCCCCTGATCACACTGGCAGGGCGCCGCATTAAGCGGTGTCTGCTCCATTTTCATGTGTTCCTCAGGCGGCGGTTCGAGACCGGTTTGGCACTGCTGAACCGCTGTTGCGTGGCTGTCGCCCGTGGCACCTGACTTCCGACCATAGCTAGCTCTCGCCACGCCGTGCCCGCATGGGCATCTCGACATTGCCGGCCTGAAGAACTTCCGCATTGGAAGGTTTTCGGCTTGTCTCAACATCTCGCTATTCGCTGGACGATCGCGCCCGGCACCGCACCTCGACCCCTGATCAACTGCAACCGCTGCGGCACGGTGAAGGCCTATCGCTGCAGCGACAAATTCCGCGTCAACGCCAATGGCAAGCGTATCGACGTGTGGCTGATCTATCGCTGCATCGATTGCGACAATTCCTGGAATTTCGGCATTTTCGAACGCTGCAACCGCCGCGACATCGAACCGACCCTGCTGGCAGCCCTTGAAAGCAACGACCCGGCGCTGACCCGCCGCCACGCCTTCGATGTCTTGGCGTTGCGAAGCCGGGTCGGACGCGTCGAGGAGTTTTCCGACGTCGCGGTTCACAAGCACAGGCTCGGCGGCGAAGGCGCAACCGCGCTTGAGATCGGGCTCGCGCTCGAAATGCCGACATCGCTGCGGCTCGACCGTTTGCTTGCCGGCGAGCTCGGCATCTCACGGTCGAGGCTTCAGGCGCTGGAGGAGAACCGATTGCTGGTGGTTGATCCGGAAGGGGCCAAGGCTTTGCGCAAGCCGGCCCGCAACGGCACCACCGTGCGGATTGATCTCGCCAGCGAAGCCGACCGCAAAGCCATTATCTCAGCGGCCAGCGGATAAACGAAAGGGGCGAAGCATGTTGGTGCTTCGCCCCGTCCCATATCCGGAAAAATCAGACGATTAAGCCGCGCCGACCACTTTCGCCGACTTCTCGAAGCGCTTGCGCTCGTTCGGGTCGAGATAGAGCTTGCGCAGGCGGATGGTCTTCGGCGTTACCTCGACCAGCTCATCGTCCTGGATCCAGGCCAGCGCGCGCTCCAGCGTCATGCGGATCGGCGGCGTCAGCTTGACCGCCTCATCCTTGCCGGCGGCGCGGATGTTGGTCAGCTTCTTGCCCTTCAGCACATTCACTTCGAGGTCGTTGTCACGGCTATGGATGCCGATGATCATGCCCTGATAGACCTTGACGCCGGGATCGATGACCATCGGGCCGCGGTCTTCCAGGTTCCACATGGCGTAGGCCACTGCTTCGCCCTGTTCGTTGGAGATCAGCACGCCGTTGGTGCGGCCCGGCAGTTCGCCCTTGTAGGGCTGGTAGGCATGGAACAGCCGGTTCATCACGGCGGTACCGCGCGTGTCGGTCAAGAGTTCCGACTGGTAGCCGATCAGGCCACGTGTCGGCGCGTGGAAGACGATGCGCTGGCGGTTGCCGCCGGAGGGGCGCAGTTCGACCATCTCGGCCTTACGCTCCGACATCTTCTGCACGACGATGCCGGCATGCTCCTCGTCGACGTCGATGACGACTTCCTCGACCGGCTCCAGCAATTCGCCGTTCTCGCCGTTCTGCATGACGACGCGGGGACGCGACACGGCGATCTCGAAGCCTTCGCGGCGCATCGTCTCGATCAGCACGGCCAGCTGCAATTCGCCGCGGCCGGAGACGAAGAACGAATCCTTATCGGGCGATTCCTCGATCTTCAGCGCGACATTGCCTTCGGCTTCGCGCAGCAGGCGGTCGCGGATGACGCGGCTGGTCACCTTGTCGCCTTCGGTGCCGGCGAGCGGCGAGTCATTGACCAGGAACGACATGGTCACGGTCGGCGGATCGATCGGCTGCGCATGCAGCGGTTCGGTCACCGCCGGGTCGCAGAACGTGTCGGCAACGGTGCCTTTCGACAGGCCGGCAATGGCGACAATGTCGCCCGCCTGCGCTTCGTCGATCGGCTGGCGCTCGAGGCCGCGGAAGGCGAGGATTTTGGAAATACGGCCGGTTTCGATCTGGGTGCCGTCATGGTGCAGCACCTTGACCGCCTGGTTGGACTTCAAGGTGCCGGATTCGATGCGACCGGTGATGATGCGACCGAGGAACGGGTTGGCTTCCAGAATGGTGCCGATCATGCGGAACGGGCCGGGATGAACGGTCGGCTCCGGCACATGCTTGATGACGAGGTCGAACAGCGGCGCAAGCTGCTGATCCTTGGGACCTTCCGGATTTTCCGAAACCCAGCCATCACGGCCCGAGCCGTAGAGGATCGGGAAGTCGAGCTGTTCGTCAGTGGCGTCGAGCGCGGCAAACAGGTCGAACACCTCGTTGACCACCTCGACATGGCGGGCGTCCGGGCGATCGATCTTGTTGATCACGACGATCGGCTTCAGCCCGACCTTGAGCGCCTTGCCGACGACGAACTTGGTCTGCGGCATCGGGCCTTCGGCGGCGTCGACCAGCACGATGGCCGAATCCACCATCGACAGGATGCGCTCGACCTCACCGCCGAAATCGGCGTGGCCGGGGGTGTCGACGATGTTGATGCGGGTGTCCTTCCAGTCGACCGAGGTCGCCTTGGCCAGGATGGTGATGCCGCGTTCCTTTTCCAGGTCGTTGGAATCCATGGCACGCTCGGCGACGCGCTGATTGTCGCGGAAGGAACCGGATTGCCGGAGCAACTGGTCGACGAGGGTGGTTTTTCCATGGTCGACGTGCGCGATGATCGCGATATTACGAATTTTCATGTTGTGGTCTCGGGAGCGTTGCAGGCAGCAGGCCAAAGGCGCCGCCTCTTTCGGTTGCGCGGCTCATACAGGGTTTTTCGCAATTGCGAAAGAGGAGGCGCATCACCAAATACTCATCAAATCTTAAGCATCTCGGTGTGAGATGGTTTTGTTAACCAAGGCGGGAACCTTTCGGGGCCTGGGCAGTTCGAAATTCATGACCGACAAACTCAACCGATTTTGGCCACTCATCGCTTCGGTCGCATTCGCTGCCCTGCTGGCGGCCAATGCCGCGCAATCGGCCGCGACGCTGAAGGAAGCCAATCCAGTCTCGTCCTCTGACCAGACGGCCGAGCAGTTGTTCGCCGACGCCCCTGATGGCGTCGACCCCGTGGTCACCGGCCCGGTCAGCGCCTCCTTCAAGCAGAGGCAGCAGGTTGCCGGCTGCGACAGCGCGGTTTGGCCAAAGATTCCGACGGTTTGCTATCCGGATTGACGGTTCCCACCTACTCCAAGCGTAGCGATCCGTCACACCCCCCCTCTGCCCTGCCGGGCATCTCCCCCGCATGGGGGGAGATCAGATGCCGCGTCGGCTTTCGCCAATCGTCAACGCGGAAGAACCTGCGCCAGCGGCAGAACTGCTAATCTCCCCCCTTGCGGGGGAGATGTCCGGCAGGACAGAGGGGGGTGCTGTCCTGCCGACCTATCCAGCCTACGCCGACCGCACCGGATCGAGCGTCACCTTGTAGAGCTCGTTATCATCGCGATCCATCAGCCGCACCGTCAGCTGCTCGGTCGCCCCTGAAATATCGACCAGCCCGAAGAACTGGAGCCCGGCCGAGGGCGGCAGGTTCTGGCCCTGTTCGGCGGTCGGCGCCTTGATGAATTTCAGTTCCGGCCCAAAGGTCATGTCGAAATCGTTGGGGCCGAACGTGCCGGCATGGATCGGGCCGGAGACGAATTCCCAGAACGGGTTGAAGTCTTGGAACTGCGCCTTGTCGGGGTTGTAATAGTGCGCGGCCGTGTAATGCACGTCGGCCGTCAGCCACACTGTGTTGGTGATGCCGGCGTTCTTGATGTAGCGCAGCAGGTCGGCGATCTCGAGCTCGCGGCCCTTGGGCAGGCCGTTGTCACCATTGCTGACGGCTTCCGCGCCGACCTTCTTGGTGCCGTCGTCCCAGACGACGAGGCCAAGCGGCATGTCGGCGGCGATGATCTTCCAGGTCGCCTTGGAGTTGGCCAGTTCGCGCTTCAGCCATTTGGTCTGCTGTTCGCCGAGTATACGGGACTCCGGCGTCATGGTGTCCTGCATGTCCGGGCCGTTGGGGCCGCGATAGGAGCGCATGTCGAGGAAGAACACGTCGAGCAGCGGCCCATGGGATATCTTGCGATAGACGCGGCCCGGCTCCGACGGTTCGTAGCGGATCGTCGTCATCTCATGGAAGGCGCGCGCCGCACGCGCCGCCAGCACATGGATGGATTTTTCGGTGTAGCGGTTGTCTGCGCTCAGATCCTTCGAATCCGACCAGTTGTTCAGCACCTCGTGGTCGTCCCACTGGTAGAAGGTCGGGCAGATGGCGCTCAGGGCGAGAACGTTCTTGTCCATCATGTTGTACTTCCACTGGTCGCGGTACTCGTCCAGCGTCTCGGCCACCTTGCGCTTGCCGTCGATGAGGACGACGTTCTTCCATTTGCCGCCGCCAGGCAGGTCGACCTCATCCTTCATGGCGCCATCGGCATAGATCGTGTCGCCGGAATGCAGGAAGAAGTCGGGCGTGTGCTTGGCGATGGTGGCGTAGGTCTTCATGCCGGTCTGGTCGATGCCCCAGCCTTGGCCGGCGGTGTCGCCCGACCAGGCGAATTTGATGTCGCGCTTCGAGGCGGGTGCAGTGCGGAAGCGCCCGACGATCGGCTCGGAAACGACATTGATGTCGGCGAGGTCGGCGGCCGTCATGCGGTAGAAGATGTCCTGGTCGGCAGCCAAGTCGGTGAGCAGCCGCTTGACCGTAAAGTCGCTGGCCGGCGAGGTATCGAGCGGCGCCAGCCGGATGGCGTTGGCGAAATTCTCGGTCGACGACACTTCGAACATGACGCGCGAGGGTCGATCGGTGCGCGTCCACACCATGCCGCTCGAGGCATCGACATCGCCGGACTGGACACCATGGGTAAAGGCCGGGCGCTGGCTGGCGCGCGAATAGTAGGGCAAAGCGAGGCCCGATGCGCCGAGCAGACCCGCAGCGCTCGCTGAGGTGACGAAAGCGCGGCGGGTCAACGAGATCTTGTTCATGGCTGTCTCCTGATGGCTTGAACGTCCGCCACCAGCGTCCAGCCTCAATGTTTCAGCCGCATCTCGGAAAGATGAAGTTTTGATAACAATGGACAGGTGATCTCCCCCCTTGAGGGGGAGATGTCGCCAAAGGCGACAGAGGGGGTCGCCGCGCGTAGAGCGCTGACCTCCTCCTTCGCCGCAAGGACGCCGAGCCCGGTCGGACCGACCCCCTCTGGCCGCTTCGCGGCCATCTCCCCCTCGAGGGGGGAGATCAGCACCGCACCTCAAGCCACCTGCGGCTCCGGGTCGAAGGCCGGCCGGCTCGTATTGATCAGCAGCGACAGACACGCCGCCACAATCGCCGTCATGCCGGCAATCAGGAAGGCCAGTTCGTAATTGCCCTGCAATTCCCGCATGGTGCCGCCAAAGGCAGCGGCAGCGGCGGCGCCCACCTGATGGCCGGCGACGATCCAGCCGAAGACGATGGGTCCGCTGCGGTCGCCAAAGGCTTCGTTGGCGAGCCTGAGCGTCGGCGGCACGGTGGCGATCCAGTCGAGACCGTAGAGCACGGCAAAGATGATCAGGCTGGTCGCCGAGAAGCCGGAATAGGGCAGGTAAATCAACGACAGGCCGCGAATGCCATAGTAGACACCGAGCAGCTTGCGCGGGTCGAAACGGTCGGTGAGCCAACCCGACAGCGTCGTGCCGATCAGGTCGAAAATGCCCATCATCGACAAAAGGCCGGCCGCCTGCACCTCACCAATGCCCATATCGCCGCAAAAGGAGATCAGATGGGTGCCGACCAGCCCGTTGGTGGTGAATCCGCAGACGAAGAAGGTGGCGAACAGATACCAGAATACCCTGGTTCCCGCGGCGCGGCGCAGCGTGTTGAGCGTATGCCCCAGGAAATTGCCTTGCGAGGCCGGCGACACCGGCGGCACGTCATCGGCCTCGGCGCCATAGCGCACCATGCCGATGGAAGCGGGACGCTCCGGCACCAGCAGCCAGACCAGCGGCAGCAGACAGGCGGTGGCGACAGAGACGGCGATGGCGACCGGCTGCCAGCCGCCCGACTGGGCGAGCGAGGCGAGCAGCGGCAGGAACACCAGCAAGCCAGTGGCGCTGGAGGCTGACATCAGCCCCATGACAAGACCGCGATTGGTCTTGAACCAGCGATTGACGATGGTGGCGCCGAGCACGGTGGCAACAGCACCGGAGCCGATGCCGGAAAACACCCCCCAGGTGATGAACAGGTGCCAGGGCTCGGTCATCAGCAGGCTGAGCGCGGTCGAGCCCGACATGATCACCAGCGAGGCCAGCAGCGTACGGCGCAGGCCGATACGCTCCATCAATGCGGCGGCGAACGGCCCGGTCAGGCCATAGAGGAAGATGCCGATAGCGGCGGCAACCGACACGGTATCGCGCCCCCAGCCGAAGCTTTTGTCCAGAGGCAGCATCATCACGGAGGGCGCAGAACGAAGCCCGGCCGCGATCAGCAGGCAGAGGAAGATGACGCCGACCACGACGAAAGCGTAGCGCTGGCCAAAGGGACGGGATTGAGCTATCATGTTACTGACCGGTACGTTGCAGGGCGAGGAGATGTATACGTACCGATCGGTAACACGTCAACCGAGTCACATGATGCCAACGGACAAAAATATTGAACTGACCATCAATGACGGTCATGCAGCGCCGCCGCCCAAGGCTGCCAAGAAGATCCTCGACGTCGCCTACGACCTGTTTTACCGGCGCGGCATCCGGGCGATCGGCGTCGACGAGATCGTCAAGCGCGCCGGCGTCACCAAGCCCAGCCTCTACCGCAGCTTTCCCTCCAAGGACGAGCTCGCCGCTTCGTATCTCAGGCAATATGACCGTGAATATTGGGAGCGTTTCGACGAAGCCGTGGCCGCTCATCCCGGCAACCCGCGCGCGCAGATCAGTGCCTTCCTGACCCGCGTCGGCAAGCGTACGCAAAGACCGGACTATCGCGGCTGCGGTATGACCAACGCGGCGGTGGAATACCCGGAACACGGCCATCCGGCACGCGTCGTCAGCGAAGCCAACAAGCAGGAACTGCGCCGCCGCTTGCGCGAAATGGCGGCAACGATGGGTGCACAAGCCCCTGACACGCTCGGCGACGGCCTGCTGCTTTTGATCGAGGGCGCCTACATCAGCGGCCAGCTGTTCGGCCTCGGCGGCCCGGCGGCATCGGTAGCCCGCAACGCCGACCTGCTGATTGAGGCGAGCTTGAAGAAATAACATTTTCGAGCGTTGTCGCCGCCCCGAGGGGCGCTCCCATCACCGATTTCGCCAATCACCAACGTTGCAAGAGTTTCGCCGGGGCGCGCCCAGCCTCTTTCTCCCCGTTCACGGCAGGGCAATCGCATATGGATTCTTACGAAGAGGGACCCCCACCCTAACCCTCCCCACAAGGGGGAGGGAACGCTGCCGCGCCCCCTGTTTATCTCCGCCCCTGCATCCAGACCTCAATAATTTGCCGAGATCAGCGCCAGCAGGGTCTCCCTCCCCCTTGTGGGGAGGGATTAAGGGTGGGGGTAAGTGCCAGGCAAACATCTCAGAAAATGTCATATGCGATTGCCCTGCCGTTCACGGGGAGAAATGCCCGGCAGGCAATGAGGGGCGGCGCCAACCCCTGATAGCGCACGCTAGGCCTGTCGAAAATTTGACGATAGGCTGGAACGAACTCCACGGGAGACGTCCACATGCGCACCCTGCTGCTTGTCCCCTTTGCCCTTGCCGGCCTCTGCCAGGCAGCCCATGCCGACGGCATATCCAGCGCCTACACCGACCTCGATTCGCAAAAGGACTGCGTCACCTATGCGCAGGCCGAGGAAGGCGATGGCGACTGGGCTGAACTCGCCTGCTCCGGCTATCGCGGCTATCCCGTGCTGATCGCCTATGACGATGCCCGTGAATCACTGTTTTACGGATTTCCGCCCGGCGGCGAGATGACCTCGGTCTGGGAGAGCTTTTCCGGATTCAATTCGTCCGGCGCCAAGGTCGAATGGCGCATCGAGAGCAAGGGCGACGTCGCCGTTCCTTTCGCCGTCATCCACCGCCGCTCGATCAGTAATCCCGAGGATGAGAACAAGCCGACCGAAGTGCTGCTCGTCGCCAAGGTCGCCCAGATGGAAGCCCGCGATGGCTGCACCATCGGCCTGGTGCTCGCCACCGGCAACCCGCAGGCCAACGACCAGGCACGCAAACTGGCTGACGAAAAGGCCAAGAGTTTCGCCTGCGGCAAGGACAAGCACACCGTCATTGGCGATGTGCCGGCGTTTGGTAGGGTGGATAACTAAGGGCCGTTCGCGTTGGAACGCCCCCTTATGCAGTGTCGTCGGTTCGTGCTGCCCCTCATTGTCCTGCCGGACATTTCTCCCCGTATAGTGACGGGGAGAAAGACGCTGTCATCGCAGCTTTCGCCAATTACACACGTTGCAGAATGAGAAGCCGAGGGCCGGGCTACTCCCTTCTCCCCGTCACTACACGGGGAGAAGGTGCCGGCAGGCGGATGAGGGGCGGCGCCGTGCTTAGCGGCGCTCGCACCCCCAGCGTCGCCGCCTACTTCGCCGCCTTCGCCCGCGCGATCGCGTCGATAATCATCTTCTTGGCATATTTGGAATCGTGCCAGCCTTCGATCTTGACCCATTTACCGGGTTCGAGATCCTTGTAGTGCTCGAAGAAGTGCTGCACCTGGTCACGGGTGATCTCGGGCAGCTGCGTGTATTCGGTGACGTTTTCATAGCGCAGCGTCAGCTTCGGCGACGGCACGGCGATGATCTTCTCGTCCTGGCCGGCATTGTCTTCCATGATCAAGACGCCGATCGGCCGCACATTGATGACGCAGCCCGGCACCAGCGCGCGAGTGTTGCAGACCAGAACGTCGATTGGGTCGCCATCGCCCGACAGCGTGTGCGGCACGAAGCCGTAGTTGCCGGGGTAACGCATCGAAGTGTGCAGGAAGCGGTCGACGAACAGCGTGCCGGCCTCCTTGTCCATCTCGTATTTGATCGGCTCGCCGCCGATCGGCACCTCGATGATGACGTTGACGTCCTCAGGCGGGTTCTTTCCGCTGGCAATGGCCTCAATGCGCATGGCTCAAATCCCTCTCTCGATTTTCCCAGATCGATAGCGGGCGGAGCGCAATGGCGCAATGCGGCGATTGGTACGCAGCGCTCATGGAAGCGCACAGTTTATGATGATTTGTAACCGAGACCCGTTATTCCCAGACGAAGGCGACCTTTTTCAGCGCCCTCTGCTCGAAAATCTCGACGCCCTCGGCAACATCGCGGCCGCCGGCGCCGGCATAGAAGGCCAGCGCGTTCTGGTTGTCTTCCAGCGCCCACACCACCATGCCTTTCAGCCCGTGGTCGGCAAGCCGTGCCCGCGCCGCCTTGAACAGCCGGCTGCCGAGCCCGATGCCCTGATACTCCGGACGCAAATAAAGCTCGTAGATCTCGCCCTGCTGGCGAAGTTCGCGGGCGCGGTTCTTGCCGATCGTGGCGTAGCCGGCAATGGTGCCGCCGATCTCGACCACCAGCACCGTGGCAGCGCGACGAATCGCATTCGCCCACCAGTCGGCGCCACGACGGTTGATCATCGAGGTCAGCGAGCGATGCGGGATGATGCCGGAATAGGCGCCCTCCCAAGCCTGCTGGTGCACGTCGGCGATGGCGCCAGCGTCGCGTGGTTCTGCCTTCCTGATGTCGATGCTCAGCGTATTCATGATTTGTTAACCATAAACCCGCATCGGCCATTTGCAAGAGTCGAGGCCAACTCGCCAACCGCTTTCTCACAGCCGACCACGACACTGGTGACATCGGGCCAGAGCCGGCTTGAAAACGCGCGCTGCCGAGGCGGTAAACGGTCGTCAGGGTAGCGTTTGCAGGCTTTTCAGATCTCGACCAGATGGTCGTCCAACTCATTGGCGTCGCCCGATGTAACCGGGAAATGCTCGGCCAGCACCGCGCCGACCTGCTCGATCGCCTTGACGAAGCCGTCGGCGAGCCGGTCGTCGCCGGCATGCTGCGTAAGGTCGCGGATGACACCGTCCCAGACATGCTGGCCGACCTTGCTGTTGATGCCCGAGTCGGCGACCACTTCGGCATAGCGCTCGGCGATCGACACGAAGACCAGCACGCCGGTGCGCGCCGTGGTGCGATGGACGTTACGGGCGAGGAACTGCCTGAGCGCATTGTCATGTGCTGCCTGGTAACGCTGCCGGCGCGGCACCAGATGGATGCGCAAAGCGGGCAGCGCCCATAACAGCACCAGCACCGAGGCCAGCGCCAGCAGCTGTACAATGACGAAATGCGGCAGCCGGATCGACAGCCACCAGGCTTCCAGCCCATAGGCGACGGCGAGACTGACGATCAGCATGCCGGATGTCGCCATGAAGGCGGCCGGAAAGAAATAGCCGTCGCTGGCATGCGCGACGACGCAGTAGATCTCGCCGTCGGTTTTCGATTCGGCGGCGCGGATCGCGGTGGCGATGCGCTCATGGTCCTGCGGGCTGATCGGTCGTGTTGCCATGTCTCTCACCAGCTCCCTGAAGACCCGCCACCGCCGGACGAACCGCCGCCACCTGAAAACCCACCGCCGCTGCTTGAGCCCGACGACCAGCTGCTGCCCGAACTTCCTGACGACCATCCACTGCCCGAGGACCAGCCCGACGACGAACTCGTTGTCCAGCTGCTTGAACCCGAAGACGATCCCCTCGGTCCCTGGCCATAGCGAAAAGTCATGCCCAGCCATTTATACACGCCCGGTGACAGCTTGGTGCCGAAGATCGGCGGCAGGAAGGCCATCGCCAGGCCGCCGAAGAACATCGTCGCCCACAGGATCAGGAAGATCGCGACGATGGGATCGATGGGCGTACTGTTGTCGGCCGGATTGCGCTTGCCGCGCGCTTCCAGCTCTTCGGGATTGCCTTCCAGCACCATGACCATGTCGTCGACGGCTTTGGAAATGCCGCCGGAGAAATCGCCGGCACGAAAAGCCGGCACCATATCGTTTTCGATGATCAGTTTTGTGTGCAAATCGGTCAGCGTGCCTTCCAGCCCATAACCGACCTCGATGCGCATCTTGTGGTCGTTCGGCGCCACCAGCAAAAGCACGCCATTGTTCTCGCCGACCTGGCCGAGCTTCCAGAAGCGGAACAGCCGGTTGGCGTAGGGCTCGATCTCCTCTCCGTCGAGACTGTTGATCGTTGCCACCACGATCTGGTCGGAGCCCTTTGTCTCGAAGTCGGCCAGTTTCTGGGTCAGCGCCGCCTCGGTCGCGGGGTCGATGATACCGGCATCGTCGACGACGCGACCGGTGAGCGCCGGCAACTCCGCCGCCATGGCGGCAAAGCCGAAGATCAACACCGCCAGGGCAAACAACGCACCGGCGGTGAAACGCCCGGAGGGGCTGATGATGGGCATCATCATATCGACACCGCCGCCAACGCTTCCGGATTGCCCTCAAGCGCCATGACTGTCCTCGAGCACCTTGATGATGTCGTCGACGGCCTTGGAAAGGCCACCGGAGAAATCGCCGACGCGGAAGGCCGGCACCATGTCGTTTTCAATGATCCGTGTGGCGTGCGAATTGGTCAGCGCGCCCTCCAGCCCATCGCCGACCTCGATGCGCATCTCGCGGTCGTTCCTGGCCACCAGCAGAAGCACGCCATTGTTCTTGCCCGCCTGGCCGAGCTGCCAGAAGTTGAACAGCCGGTTGGCGTAAGGTTCGATCTCCTCGCCGCCGAGGCTGGGAACCGTGGCGACGACGATCTGGTCGGAGCCTTTGGTCTCGAAATCCGCCAGCTTCTGCGTCAGCGCCGCCTCGGTCGCGGCGTCGATGATGTCGGCATTGTCGACGACACGACCCGTGAGTGCGGGCAACTCCGCAGCCAGCGCTGTGAAGCCGACGAGCAGCACCGCCAAGCCCAGCAAGGCAGCGCCGGTCATTGCGACGAGACGGCCATGCCAGGAACTGATGATGCGTGCGTTCATCTCGTCACCAGCTTCCCGAGGAGCCGCCGCCGCCGGACGAACCGCCACCGCCTGAAAAGCCGCCACCACCGCTTGAACCCGACGACCAGCCGCCGCCCGAACTGCCCGAAGACCAGCGGCTGCTGGATGATCGCCGGCCTGGCTCGAAAGTCATGCCCAGCCAGCGGTAGCGGCCGGGGCCAAGTTTCTTGCCGAAGATCGGCGGCAGGATGGAGGCCGCCATGCTGCCGAAGAAGATGATCGCCCAGATGCTGATGAAGACGGTGAAGAACAGATTGTCCATGTCGATGGGCGGTTGCTCATTGCGCTTTCCGCGCGCCTCCAGTTCTTCCGGATTGCCTTCCAGCACCATCACCATGTCGTCGACGGCTTTGGAAAGCCCGCCGGAGAAATCGCCGGCGCGAAACGCCGGCACCATGTCGTTTTCGATGATCAGCCTGGTGTGCAGGTCGGTGAGCGTGCCTTCCAGCCCATAGCCGACCTCGATGCGCATCTTGCGGTCGTTCGGCGCCACCAGAAGCAGCACGCCATTGTTTTCCTTCGCCTGGCCGAGCTTCCAGAAGCGGAACAGCCGGTTGGCATAGGGTTCGATCTCCTCGCCGTCGAGGCTTGGGATAGTGGCGACGACGATCTGATCGGAGCCTTTTGTCTCGAAGTCGGCGAGTTTTTGGGTGAGTGCCGCCTCGGTCGCCGCATCGATGATGCCGGCATTGTCGACGACGCGACCGGTGAGCACCGGGAGATCGGCGGCGAAGGCGGTGAAGGGGAGGAAAAACAGGGCAAGCAAGACGCCGACGAAGGCGCTCCGGCACACCCCCCTCTGGCCTGCCGGCCATCTCCCCCGCAAGGGGGGAGATTGGCTGTCATCACCGGCAGCTACCTTTCTGCAACGCCGAAAATTGGCGAAAGCGACAAAGCTGCCGATCTCCCCCCTTGCAGGGGGTGAGGAGCGGTCCGCGCAGCGGACGGAAAGCCAATTGCTTGGCTTTCCGAGCGACGAACGCCCGGAGCGGCAGCGAAGGGCCGGGGCCGGCAGGACAGAGGGGGGTGTGAAGGAATACAAGGCCGAAAATGACCAAGCTTGCCAACCGATCGCTTATCCGCCCTGCTTCGTGCCGAAATCGACCTTCGGCGGCTGCATCTTGTCTTCTTCGACGGTGAAGTTGGCGAAGGGCTCGTTGCTGCGGAACCAGAAGGTTGCCCACAGCACCGAGGGGAAGGTCCTCAGTGTCAGATTGTAGTCCTTGACCGCCAGGATGTAGTCGCGCCGCGCCACTGCAATGCGGTTCTCTGTGCCTTCGAGCTGCGCCTGCAGCGCCAGGAAATTCTGATTGGCCTTGAGGTCGGGATAGGCCTCGGACACCGCGATCAGCCGCGACAGCGCACTGGTTAGCCCTGCCTGGGCATCCTGGAACTTCTTGAGGGCTTCGGGATCCTTCAGCGTTTCCGGCGTCACCGTGATCTGCGTCGCCTTGGCGCGCGCTTCGACCACCGCGTCGAGCGTGTCCTTTTCATGCGCCGCATAGCCCTTGACCGTCTCGACCAGGTTCGGGATCAGGTCGGAACGGCGCTGGTACTGGTTCAGCACCTCGCTCCAGGCTGCCTTGGCGTTTTCCTCCGCCGTCGGGATGGTGTTGTAGCCGCAGCCGGCAAGCAGCGGCAGCACAATGGCCATCATCAGCACGGCCGGCAGGTTGCGGAATGGGAAGGCAAGGCGCTGGGCAAACATAATGTGGTCCCTCGACAGAAGTTGCACGCGAAGCATTAGCACAATCTGCGCTCAAGAAAATGTCTGCGGCTGGCGCGCGCGCATGCGCTCGCGAGGCCCTGTGATTGACCGCGCGAACACGGTAAGGTCGCCGGCAAACAGGACAGGATCATGGCGCAACGCCAAGACGATGACAGCGAATCGCGCCGCATTATCGAGCGCGTGGCAAACGAGAGCGGCCCGGGCGGGACGTCGTTCATCGCGCGTGCCGCGAAAGGCGCGCGCGATCACGTCACCGCCGCCGAGGCCGACCGCTCCGATCCGATCGAGGTCTGGGGCACCCGCATTGGCCGAACGCTTGGGCTCATCGTCGCCCTCGGCCTTTTGATCTGGCTGGTGTATTTCGTCTCCCGGGGCAGCTAGAGCATGATCCCGAAAAGTGGGAACCGGTTTTCGGAAAAGATCATGCTCCAACAAAGAGATAGATTAGGATGACGATTCAACGAAACGTTATCCCGATCTAGGAATTCCATGAACAGCGAAAAAGCCGACGCGCCGCGCGCGGTCATCGTCATTTCCAGCCATGTCGCCCGCGGCTCGGTCGGCAACCGCGCCGCCGTGTTTGCGCTGGAAACGCTGGGCTTCCCGGTGTGGGCGGTGCCGACGGTCATCCTGCCTTGGCATCCCGGCCATGGGCGGGCCACGCGCATTGTGCCGCCGCTCGACCAGTTCAAGGCGCTGATGGCCGATCTCGAGCGCGCGCCCTGGCTGGGCGAGGTCGGCGCCGTGCTGTCAGGCTATCTCGGCGAGGCCGGCCAGGCCGAGGCCGTCGCTTCGCTGGTTGCTGCGGTCAAGGCGAAGACGCCGGACGCGGTCTATATATGTGACCCGGTGATGGGCGATTCCGGCGGGCTCTACGTACCCGAGCCGACGGCCGCCGGCATGCGCGACCGGCTGATGCCGATCGCGGATATCGCCACCCCCAACCGCTTCGAGCTGGAGTGGATGGCCGGCGCGCCCTTGCCCGATCTGAAATCGGTCATTGCAGCTGCCCTTCATGCCGGACCACGCACCATGCTGGTGACGTCAGCGCCGTCGATGATGACCGGCGGCACCGGCAATCTGCTGCTCGACGGCAGCCAGGCGCTGCTGGCCGAACACCGCCTCATCGACAAGCCGCCGAATGGGCTGGGTGACCTCACGGCTGCCGTCTACCTCGCCCGCATCCTGTCGGGACAGCCGCCGATCAAGGCGCTGCAGTCGACCACGGCCGCCGTCTATGAGATCCTAGCACGCACAGCCAAGCGCGGCGGCGACGAACTGCAGCTCGAAACCGATGCGCAAAGCCTGTCGCACCCGATGGCGATGGTGCAGATGCGCCATCTCACACACCCAGGGCGGGACCGCCGGGCGTGACATCCGGTGTGCTCGTCGGCGTCGACGGCTGCAAGGCCGGCTGGATCGCCGTCCGCCGCGATCTGGATGCCGCACCGTCAGCCTCTGTCTTTCCAAGCTTCGCAGAACTGCTCGACGCCTTGCCGACCGATGCGATCGTGGCTGTCGATATGCCGATCGGCCTGCCTGACTTCTCGCAAAGAGGCGGGCGCGGACCGGAAGCACTGGTGCGGTCGCTGCTCGGGCAGCGCCAGTCCAGCGTCTTCTCTATCCCTTCCCGCGCTGCCCTTTACGCCGACATCAGCGACTTCACCACGGTTGAGGCCTGGTATGAAGCGCATCGCCGCGCCAGCGACGTGGCCAAGACGACCTCCGATCCGCCGCGCGGCGTC
Organism: Mesorhizobium sp. P2_D6; assembly: GCF_056404315.1. Taxonomy (NCBI): domain Bacteria; kingdom Pseudomonadati; phylum Pseudomonadota; class Alphaproteobacteria; order Hyphomicrobiales; family Phyllobacteriaceae; genus Mesorhizobium; species Mesorhizobium sp. P2_D6. Next base: position 328,793 of record NZ_JBFUEG010000004.1, read on the forward strand.
TCGATCCAGGCTTTCGGCATCTTTGCCAAGATCCGCGAGATCGACGCGCTGCTGATTGCGCGCCCCGAGCTGCGCACCCGCGTCTACGAATCGCATCCGGAAGTCGCCTTCTGCCGGCTGAACAGTGAAAAGGCGATGACGCTGCCGAAGAAGATCAAGGGCGCAGTCAACCCGGCCGGCATGGAAGAGCGCAAGGCGCTGCTGTGCCGACACGGCTATGTCAGAGCCTTTCTCGATCAGAAGCCGCCGACAGGGGCTGCCGCCGACGATTTCCTCGACGCGGCAGTGATGATGCTGATCGCCGGACGCCTCGCCAGCGGCAAGGCAAGACCGTTTCCCGACCCGCCGCTTGCCGACCGTTTCGGCATTCCCGTCGCCATTTGGGCGTAAGGCAGGCCGCGACCCATGCGTGCCGCATGGCGATTTGCGACGGAGTCATCCGCAATTCGGCATTGCCCGCGACGGGCATTTGCCGTTAGAGGCTTTCTCAACTGAAAACGAGCTGCCGTCTCCAACCCGGAAAGGCTCCGTCCTCCGCCCATGCCCCACCTCCCCGAACACCTTCTCAACGGCTATCGCAACTTCATGAACGGCCGCTATCTCACCGAGAGCGGACGCTATCGTGAGCTCGCCCGCGAGGGGCAGTCGCCCGAAACCATGATCGTTGCCTGCTGCGATTCCCGCGCCGCCCCCGAAGCGATCTTCGACGCCGGCCCCGGCGAACTCTTCGTGTTGCGCAATGTCGGCAATCTGGTGCCCCCCTATGCGCCGGATGGTGAGTTCCACTCGACTTCCGCCGCGCTCGAATTCGCCGTGCAGAGCCTGAAGGTGAAAAACATCGTGGTGATGGGCCATGGCCGCTGCGGCGGCATCCGCGCCGCGCTCGATCCCAATTCGGCGCCGCTGTCGCCCGGCGACTTTATCGGCAAATGGATGAGCCTGATCGCGCCGGCGGCCGAGACCGTGTCGTCCAGCACCTTCATGACGGCGACCGAACGGCAGACGGCGCTCGAGCGCATTTCCATCCGCTATTCGATTGCCAATCTGAGGACTTTCCCTTGCGTTTCGATCCTCGAAGGCAAGGGACGGCTGGCGCTGCACGGCGCCTGGTTCGACATTTCGACCGGCGAACTCTGGGTGATGAACAAGGACACCGGCGACTTCGAGCGGCCGGATTTGACATAGATCATGATCCCGAACCGAAGGTCCGCGCCAGCGAAAAGTGGGCACCGGTTTTCGGATAAGATCATGGTCAAATAAGAGGAGGCAGCCATGCGGAATCGCCATTCGATCGTTTTCGCCGTGGTGGCGCTGCTCTTCTCGCTCACCCCTGCCCGCGCCGATGACGGCGCCATCATCGACCGTTGGTATTCGGCGCTGCTGGTTGCCGATCGCACCGAACTGTCGGATCTGCTCGCCGACGATGTCCGCATCAAGCTCGACGATCTCGGCGTCGTGCAGTCGAAACAGGAATTCATCGCTTCAATCGACGAATGGAAGGGTGCGGTCGCCGGCGCCGCGATCCGGCATCGCATCGAAAAAAGCGAGGCCGGCATCACCACGGTCATCGCCTGCTACGATTTTCCCAACAATGACATGCTGATGCAGGAGACGTTTGCGGTCACCGGCAACCGCATCACCGCCAGTTCGCAAGCGGCGATCGCGGAAAATTGCGACGGCTTCTGACGCCAGCTTGAACGGTCGCGCTGTTGCGCAGCGCCAGGCATCGCCCTACATCGGTCAGCAAGCCCGCCAATCATAGAAAGATCCCCATGCCGTCCACGAAAACCGTCGACCTCGCCGCCCATCCGCTGACCAAATGGCAAGGGCCGCTCGGCCTGCCGGATTTCGCCAACATCGGCGACGGCGATTTCTCCGCAGTGTTCGACGCAGCGCTGAAGGCGCATGAGGCCGAGATCGATGCCATTGCCGGCAACAAGGATGCGCCGACCATCGACAACACGCTGGCAGCACTTGAGCTTGCTGGCGAGCCGCTCGATCATGTCTCGTCGATCTTCTGGTGCCGGGCCGGCGCTCACACCAACGACGCGATCCAGGCGCTGGAGCGCGAGATTTCGCCAAAGATGTCGAGGCATTTCTCGGCGATCTCGATGAACGAGAAGCTGTTTGCCCGCATCGACGATCTCTACCAGCGCCGCGAAACGCTCAAACTGGACGCCGAGACGCTGCGCGTGCTGGAAAAGACCTGGAAAGGCTTTGTCCGCTCCGGCGCCAAGCTCGACGCCGACGGCAAGAAGCGGTTGGCCAACATCAGCGAGGAACTGTCCTCGCTTGGCACCACTTTTGGCCAGAACGTGCTGGCCGACGAGCGCGACTGGGCGCTGTTCCTCGACGAGGCCGATCTCGCCGGCCTGCCGGACTTCGTGAAGAGCTCGATGGCCGAGGCGGCCGAGACGCGCGGCCAGAAGGGCCGCTACGCCGTTACTTTGTCGCGCTCGATCTATGAGCCGTTCACCACCTTCTCCGAGCGCCGCGACCTGCGCGAAACCGCCTTCCGCGCCTTCACCATGCGCGGCCAGAATGGCGGCGCCAGCGACAACACGTCAGTGGTGCGCGACATGCTGAAATTGCGCGCCGAGAAGGCAAAGCTGCTCGGCTACGGCTCTTTCGCCGCGCTGAAGCTCGACGACACCATGGCCAAGACGCCGAAGGCCGTGCACGATTTGCTCGACCCGGTGTGGGGGAAGGCGCTGGAGAAGGCGTCCGCCGACCAGAAGGAACTGGAACGGCTGGCGACCGAAGCCGGCAGCAACGAAAAATTCGCCGCCTGGGACTGGCGCTTCTACCAGGAGAAGCTGCGCACGGAAAAATACGCCTTCGACGAGGCGGAGCTGAAGCCATACCTGCAGCTCGACCTCGTCATCGACGCCTGTTTCGACGTTGCGACCAAACTGTTCGGCATCACCTTCGAGGAGAAGAGGGGCATTGCCGCCTGGCATCCCGACGCACGCACCTTCGTAGTGAAGAACGCCGATGGCAGCGAGCGGGGCCTGTTTCTTGCCGACTATTTCGCCCGCTCCTCCAAGCGTTCCGGCGCCTGGATGAGCGCGCTGAAGTCCGGCTATAAGCTCGGTAACGGGTCGAAGCCGGTGATCTACAACATCATGAATTTCGCCAAGCCGCCGGCCGGCGAAGCCGCCCTTCTGTCGGTCGATGAGGCCAAGACCCTGTTCCACGAATTCGGCCATGCGCTGCACGGCATGCTGACCGACGTCACCTGGCCGTCCGTGGCGGGCACTTCGGTCAGCCGCGATTTCGTCGAACTGCCCTCGCAGCTCTACGAGCATTGGCTGACGGTGCCGGCGGTGCTGGAAAAGCATGCGCTGCATGTGAAAACCGGCAAGCCGATGCCGAAGGCGCTGCTCGACAAGATGCTGGCCGCCCGCACCTTCGGCGCCGGCTTCGCCACGGTCGAGTTCACGGCGTCGGCGCTGATCGACATGGCCTATCACGCGCGCTCGGATGCGCCGGACCAGCCGCTTCAATTCGAGGCCGAAACGCTGGAGAAGCTACACATGCCTGACACCATCGCCATGCGCCACCGCACCCCGCATTTCGGCCATGTCTTCTCAGGCGACGGTTATTCAGCCGGCTACTATTCCTACATGTGGTCGGAAGTGCTCGATGCCGATGCCTTCGCCGCCTTCGAGGAAACCGGAGACCCCTTCAACCCGGCGCTGGCCGAACGGCTGCGGAAGAACATCTACGCCGCCGGTGGCTCGCAGGACCCGGAAGAGCTGTACACGGCGTTTCGTGGCAAGATGCCGTCGCCGGAGGCGATGATGGTGAAGCGCGGGTTGGTGTAGCGCAGTTAATCTCCCCCTTGAGGGGGAGATGGCCGCAAAGCGGCCAGAGGGGGTCGGTCCGACCGGGCGCGCCCCTCATCTTCGGCGCAGGGGTTAGCGCTTCACGCGAGGCGACCCCCTCTGTCGCCTGCGGCGACATCTCCCCCTCAAGGGGGGAGATTACCGGCCTCGTCCTTCCAAGGATCTGTCACCCTCGGCCACACCGGCCGCGTCAGCTTCCTGTAATCCGTCATCGCCGGATTGCTCGGGTACGAGCTCGGCGCCGAGACATAAATAATCTCCGCCGCGATCGGTTCGAAGCCGGCGTAGAAATGGTTGGTCGACTTGATCAGCAAGATATCCTTGCTCATCGGATCGACGCCGATGTTGAAGAAAATATCCGGCTCGAAGGTTTGCGTGCGGTTGGTGTTGAGGATGATGTCGATTTCGGTACCTTCGATGCGCACCAGCGCCGTCGGCCCGAGCGTCACCCGGCTCGGCCCGAAACTCTGCCAGCCCTCCGGAACGACTTTCAGCACCTTGACGCGCGCGTCGATCGGCTCGCCGGCCAACGGGCCGGCCTTGCCGCCGAAGCGCAGGTCGATGACGGCGCCCTCGCCGGCAGCCTGGCAGAAGGTGACGGCAATCGGGTCCCAGATCGTCGCCACGCCGACATTGTCGATGCCGCGTGCCAGCATGGCGCGCAGCACGATGGTGCCGTCGCCGGCAACACCGCCGCCGGGATTGTCCCATATGTCCGCGATGACCACCGGTCTATCCGGGTTTTCCTTGCGCACAGCCAGCGCCCGCGCAATGCCGTCCTCGGTGTTCAGCATCGTCATCGCGGTCTTCTCGCGCATGGCGTAGAGTTCACGCCCCAAGCGCTCCGCCAGCGCATCGCCCTTGGCCTTGTCATTGTTGGTGACGACGAGGATGCGCGTGCCCATCTCCGGCACATCCGCCGCCATGAAGCCATGGATGACCGAGACCGACAGCACGCCGTCCTTGCCATGCAGCGCCTTGATGCGGTCGACAAAGGAGCGCATCGGCTCGCGGCTGGTCGGCAGCACCTGGATCATGCGGCAGTCGAAGGTCGAGATCACAGGCCTGATCTCGCCGCGCGCGGCAGCCAACCCAAGCTCGACGACATGCTCGCCGCGCTCGTAGAAATCGGTGTGCGGGAATTCGAGGAAGTAGGCCATGATGTTTGACGCCGCGACGCGCTTCGGCGTCAGATGGCTGTGCGGATCGAGCTCCACCGCGATCACCACATCCGGCCCGACCATTGCGCGGACTCGGTCCAGCAGATCGCCTTCGCAATCGTCATAGCCTTGCGCGACCATGGCGCCATGCAGGCCAAGAATGACGGCATCGACAGGCAAGGCGGCCTGCAACTGACCGAGGATCTCGTCGCGCAACGCCTCATAGGTCTGGCGTTGCACCAGGCCGCCCGGCTCTGCCCAGGTGGCGGTGCCTTCGATGACGGTCAGCCCATCCTTGGCTGCACGCCGGCGCAGCGCGACCATTGGCGACGAGCACAAGGTCGGCGTGTCCGGATGCTTGCCCGGGCCGGCATAGAACGCCATCTCGAACGACGCCCGGTCGGTCGGCACCGGCGAGAAAGTGTTGGTTTCCGTCGCCAGCGAGGCGGTGAAGATACGCATGGAAGCTCCGTAGTGTCAGGCTATTTGACCGCCCCGAGCGCCAGCCCTCTGACGAGATAGCGCTGCAGCCAGATGAACAGGATCGCCACCGGCAGGGTCGCCAGCAGCGTCGCCGCCATCACATGGTGCCATTCGATCGAGTAGCGGCCGGCGACCAGCGAGAACACCTGGATCGGCAGCGTGTAGCTCTCCTGGCTGCGCAGCATGGTGAGTGCGACGACGAACTCGTTCCAGGCATTGATGAAGGTGAAGATGGCGGTGACCGCGATCGCCGGCAGGCAGAGCGGCAGGAACACTTTTCGCAGTGTCAGCCAGCGGCCGGCGCCTTCCATCCAGGCGGCTTCCTCGAGATCGCGCGGAATGGTGTCGAAATAGCTCTGCAGCATCCACACGGTGAAGGCGACGTTGAAGGCCATATAGATGACGCCGAGCGCGGTCGTTGATTCGATCAGCCCCCAGGCTGCCATCAGCCGGAACAGGCCGAGCACCAGCACGATCGGCGAGATCATCTGCGAGATCAGCAGGAACTGGCGGAAGGCGCCATAGCCGGCAAAGCGAAACCGTGACATGGCGTAAGCGGCCGGCACCGAGATCAGGATGGCGCCGGCCGTGGCGATGACCGAGACATAGAGCGAATTGGCCAGCGCCTGGCCAAAGCCGGTCGCCACCCACATGTCGGCAAAATTCGACCAGTGGAATTCGCTCGGCCACCAGGTCGGCGACAACACTTCCTGCCTTGGCTTGACCGCGGTCAAAAACATCACCGCGAACGGAAAGATCGTCACTACGAGCAGCGGCGAAAGCAGCAGCCAGGCGATGATCGTGCGCTTCAGCTTTGGCGTCATGCGCGTTGCTCCCGCATGGCGAGGCGCACATAGATCATGGTGAAGATCAAAAGGATGGCGAACATCAGCAGCGACACCGCCGACGCTTCGCCCAGCTTGCCGATGCGGAAAGCCAGTTTGTAGAGATGGGTGACCAATATGTCGGTGGAATTGGCCGGCCCGCCCTGCGTCATCACCCAGATGATCGGGAACGAGTTGAAGACGTAGATGGTGTTGAGCACGATGGCGATGTTGATGAACGGTTTCAGCAGCGGAAAGGTGATCTCGCGGAATTGCTGCAGCGGCGTGGCACCCTCCAGCGCCGCCGCCTCATAGAGATCGTCGGGGATTGACGACAGGCCGCCGAGGAAGATCGTCGTCGTGAACGGCACCGTCACCAATATGCCGATCAGCACCTGCATCGGAAAGGCGGTCTCAGCACGCGCCAGCCATTGGATGTTCTCATGGATCAGGCCGAGCCCGATCAGCGCCGAGTTCAGCATGCCGCTTTCGCCGTTGAGTGCCCAGCGCCAGACCACTGCCGTCATCGTCAGCGACACCGCCCAGGGCAGCATGATGATGACGCGGGCAATGCCGCGGCCATAGAAATCGGTGTTGAGGACCATCGCCACCGGCACCGACAAAAGCAGCGCACCACCGACAACCAGCAGCGTCCACAGGCCAGTGCGCCAGAGCGCCGCCAGGAAATCGGGATCGGCGAGGAAGGCGGCGTAGTTGGCGAAATTGTTGAAGTCGCGCAACTGGCCGAAGCGGCTGACATCATGCGTTGAGATCTGGATCAGGTCCCAGACCGGCCAGAAGATAACCACCGCCGCCAGCAGCAGGCTGGGCAAGGTCAGCATATAGGGCAGGAAGCGATTTTGCATCGGCCGGTTTTGTACCGTGTTTGGACATCAGTGGCGCTGGCATCCCAGCTCGGATCAATCTTGCATATCGTTCTAGAGCAGCGCTTCAGGATTTGAGTTTCCTGCAGACGTTTGCGCTGCCCCGGTCTCATTGTTGGAGGTGCGTCAGCCCTTTCTCCCCGTCACTATACGGGGAGAAATGCCCGGCAGGGCAATGAGGGGCGGCGCTGACATCGACGATCTGTCCTTCGTCCGAAGGCTGGAAGATTTGGCGCGCCCCGATCTCTAGGGGCGCGCCGGGCGCAGGGAGACACGCCCTATTTCTTCAGCACCGCGTTGGCCTTATCAGCCGCTTCCTTCAGGCCTGCCTCGGGGTCGCCGCCAAGATAGATTTTCTGCATGGCATCCGAGGTAATCTGGGCGACTTCTTCCCAGCCCGGAATGACCGGCGCGAAGCGGGCATCGGGCAGCAGTGCGGTGAAGGCGGCCAGATCGGCATTGTTGACGTAGTAGTCCATCTTGGCCTCTTCCTTGTTCACCGGCAGGAAGCCTTCGCCCTGGGTGAACTTGGCGCGCTGTTCGGTGGTGAACAGGAAATCCAGCAGCTTCCAGGCCTCATCCTTGTTCTTGGAATTCTTGAACATGATGATGGAATCCGTGACGCCGTAGGTGCCGCGCGCGCCGGTTGGGCCGGCCGGAATCGCCGCCACCCCATACTTGAGATTTGGCGCCTCGTCCCTGATCTGGTTGGACAGGAAGGGTGCCGTGATCATCATCCCGACCTTGCCCTGCTTGAACAGGTTCTGCACGTCCTCGCGGTTGTTGGAGGTGACGCCCGGCTCGGTCAGCCCCTCGTCGATCATCGACTTGTAAAGCTTGGCGGCTTCGAGCGCACCCGGCGTGCTCAAACCGGAAGTGCCGTCCTTGTTGAGGATCTCGGTGCCTTGCGACCACATCGCATAGTAGTAGTAGACGTCGGTCTCGATCTCCTTGCCCTGCAAACCGAAGCCGAACGTGCCGGTGCCCAGCGCCTTGATCTTGCGCGCGTCTTCCTGCAGTTCGGTCCAGGTCTCCGGCGGCTTGGCGATGCCGGCCTTCTCGAACAATTCCTTGTTGTAGTACAAGGCGCGCGCCGAAGCCGCGATCGGCAGGCCGTAGGTCTTGCCCTCCATGATCGACGGCGACAGGAAAGTGTCGATGAAGCGGCCCTTGAAGTCGGGCGTGATGTAGCCGTCGAGCGACTCGGCGACATCCTGCTGGACGAAGTCGATCAGCCAGCGCGTGCCGATGATCGACAGGTCCGCATTGGTGCCGGCGGTGATGTCGGTGGTCAGCTTCTGCAGCAGCACTTCCCACGGCACCACTTCGAACTTGACGGTGATGCCGGGATTGGCGGCTTCGAATTCCTTCTTCACCGCTTCGAAATACGGCCCGGTCTTGGCGCTGTATTCGGCGACGGTGACACGCACTTCGCCGGCGTCCGCCTGCGCCGTCAGCGCCAGCATGCTCATTCCGGCCATCAGGCCTATGGTCCATTTCGCAAGCGTCATATGATCTCTCCCATTGATTGGCGCCTGCGCACTTGCGGCTTTCAGGCGGCCTCGGCTTGATGTGACTTTCCTACATTATCCATCATTTCGCGCTGCGCAAGCAGATTATCCTGTTGCTTAATTACATTTCTTAAAATAGCGTTTTGCGACTATCGTAGACCCAGGGAGACGCGCAGGGTGGTTTCAAAGGCCGAATTTGCAGGTAAGACTGTGCTGGTCACCGGCGCCGGCGGGGGCCTCGGCTCGGCCATCGTGGCGCTTCTGGCGGAGCGCGGCGCACGGGTCGTCGGCTGCGACCAATCGGAAGATCAACTCGGCAGCCCGCATCTGACCTCGCGCTACGTCTTCGACCTGCTCGACCGGGCTTCCATCGAGGTGGCGATACCAGCGATCCTCGAGAAAGACGGCGTTCCCGACATCCTGATCAACAATGCCGGCTGGACGCGTGCCGAGACGCTTGCCGCGCTGACCCCCGACAAGATCGAGCACGAGCTCGACCTCAATCTGGCCGGGGTGATGCTGTTCGCCGATCCGCTGATCAAGGCGATGGCGGCGCGTGGTTCGGGCAACGTGGTTTTCATCTCCTCGGTCAATGCGATTTCCCATTTCGGCAACCCGGCCTATGCCGCGGCCAAGGCCGGCATCAACGCCTATGCCAAAGCGGTCGCGGTGGAGCTCGGCCGCAGCGGCCTGCGCGCCAATGTCGTCTGCCCTGGTTCGATCCGCACCGCTGCCTGGGACCATCGCCTGGCCAAGAACCCGGATATTCTCGGCAAGCTGCAGCGGCTCTATCCGCTCGGCCGCATCGTCGATGCCACGGAAGTGGCCGAAGCGGTGGCCTTCCTTGCCTCGGAGCGCGCATCGGGCATAACGGGGGCGGTGGTGCCGGTGGACGCTGGACTGACCGCCGGCTTCTTGCCCTTCATCGACGACATATTGGGAGCCTGACCATGACCGATGTCGAGTTCCGCGACCTGTCGAAATCCTTCGGGCGACACAAGATCCTCGAGAACATCAGCCTCGACATCAAAAGTGGCGAGTTCGTCGTGCTGGTCGGCCCGTCCGGCTGCGGCAAGTCGACCTTGCTGCGTATGCTGGCGGGACTGGAGCCGATCACCTCGGGCGACCTTCTGATCGGCGGCGTGCGCGCCAACGATTTGCCGCCTCAGCGGCGCAATATTGCGATGGTGTTCCAGTCCTATGCGCTGTTCCCGCACCTGAAGGCGGCAGACAATATCGGCTTCGGTCCAAAGATTCGCGGCGAGGCGCGCCCTGCCATCGATGAGAAGGTCAAGAAGGCGTCGGGCATCCTCAACCTGTTCTCCTATCTCGACCGCTACCCCCGGGAGCTGTCGGGCGGCCAGCGCCAGCGCGTCGCCATGGGCCGCGCCATCGTGCGCGAACCTTCGGTGTTCCTGTTCGACGAGCCGCTCAGCAACCTCGACGCTCAGCTGCGCGTGCAGATGCGCACCGAGATCAAGGCGCTGCACCAGCGGCTGAAATCGACCATTGTCTATGTCACCCACGACCAGATCGAGGCCATGACCATGGCCGATCGCATCGTGGTGATGGACCGCGGCGAGATCCAGCAGGTCGGCGCGCCGCTGGAGCTTTACGACCGTCCCGCCAACAAATTCGTCGCCTCTTTCATCGGCTCACCGTCGATGAGCTTCGTGTCCGGCGCGCTGAAGACCACGCCCGAGAAAAGCTGGTTCGAGTCGGCCGGCGGCGGGCGGCTGGCGCTCGGCGGCAAGACGGTACCGGCGGGCAGCACGGTCGAGGCCGGCATAAGGCCCGAACACTTCGTCATCGGCGAGGCTGTCGACGCGATGGCGATCAAGGTCGATGTCGTCGAGCCGACCGGCTCGGAAACCCATGTCTATGGCGCCATCGGTGCGGATACGGTCCGTGCCGTGTTCCGCGACCGAATACAGGTCAAGCCGGGTGAAATGCTGCCGGTCTCCGTCGCGCCGGGCAACATCCATCTGTTCGACAAGGCCACGGGCCTGCCGCTATGAAAGCGCCGGTATGAAAACGAAAATCCAGGGATGAAGACGACAACCCAGAAATGAAAACGCCGGCCGACATCATCACGCGCCTGCAGCTGATGCTGCAGGATGGTACCAAATCGGACCGCCGGCTGGCCGGCCTCGTGCTGACCGATCTCGATTTCGCCTCCAAGGCGGCAATCTCCGAGATCGCCGCACGTGTCGGCGTCAGCGAGCCGACGGTCACCCGCTTCTGCCGCAATCTCGGCTGCGAGGGCTTGCGCGACTTTAAATTCTATCTGGCGCAGGCCATCGCCATTGGCGGCCAGTATCTGTCGCCCGAGCCGCTCAGCCGCGATGCGCGCGAGCAGCGCATCGCCTCAGCCATCACCGAAGCGGCAATTGCCGCCATCCAGCGTGCCAGCGAAAACCTCGACATGAAGACGCTGGTGGGCGTCGCCGCGCGCATCGTCAATTCAGGCAATGTGCTGTGCATTGGCTCCGGCGGCATTTCCTCGATGATGGCGACCGAGATGCAGAACCGGCTATTTCGGCTGGGCGTGCCGGTGCTGGCGCAGATCGACGGGCAATTGCAGCGCATGTATGCCGCGGTCGCCACATCAGAGACGACGCTGATCGCCTTTTCGGTGTCCGGCTATGCGCGCTCGGTCATCGATGCGGTCCAGGTTGCCCAGCAATATGGCGCCACCACCATCGCCATCACCCCGCCGGACTCAGCACTCGCCAAAGCCGCCGACACGGTCATCCAGTTCCAGTCGCTGGAAGACGGCAACATCTACAAGCCGACCTCGTCGCGCTATGCGTTGCTGTCGATCGTCGACATGATCGTCACTTCGGTCGCCGAGACGCGCGGACCCAGGGTTCTCGAAAACCTGCGCCGCATCAAGCAGAGCGTGAACACGCTGAAGGTCGATGATCCGAAGCTGCCGCTGGGGGATTGAGAGCGACGCAGAAGCTGCCAATCTCCCCCCTCGTGGGGGTTGAGGAGCGGTCCGCATTGCGGACGCAAAGCCAATTGCTTGGCTTTGCGAGCGACGAAAGCCGGCAGGACAGAGGGGGGCGCTGTCCTTCCGACAGATCAAGGGTGTACATGCCGCAACGCTGGATCTTCGATCCGCCGCTGAGCGTTTCAACGCGCAGCGCCAGCACAGCCGGATCACCCGCGACACGCAGTGTCTTCAGCCGTGAAGTACCTCCACCGACAACCGACACGGTCGATGCAGGCACACCGAGCGCCTTACCAATCAGCCGCTCCAGCGCGGCGTTGGCCGCACCATTCTCCGGCACGGCGCGCACGCGCGCCTTCAAATAGCTTCGCCCGTCCGCCGATATTTCGACGCCTTCAAGCCTGTCCGCGGAAGACTTCGGCGTCAGCCGGACGAACAGGTCGATGCCATTCTCGCGGGTACGAAAAGGCGCGCTCAAGCGATCTTCGGCCTCACAGGACCAGCGGCGCTATCGTGGTGAGAATGAGCTGCCTGAGGAAGAACAGGAGCAAAAGCAGGATGATCGGCGAGATGTCGACACCGCCAAGGTCGGGCATGAACCGACGGATCGGCCGCAGCGCCGGCTCGGTCAGCCGGTAGAGCATGTTGCCGATGCTGCCGACGAACTGATTGCGCGAGTTGACGACGTTGAAGGCATAAAGCCAGGAAAAGATCGCTGAGGCGATGATGACCCACCAGTAGAGGTCGAGCGCCATGACGATTGTTTGAATGAGGGCGAGCATGCCGGTCTCCAATTGTTGCCGACATGTAGCCATTGCGCACGAAACCGGCAAGGGCAGCGTTTGCACAGCGCCCGACGCGGCATGGCGACAAGGGATTTCGGCAAACCCCCGCCTTGACAGGAAACCGCAGCCTTCGATAAATGCGCCATCCGCTGGACGGGGCTGTAGCTCAGCTGGGAGAGCGCGTCGTTCGCAATGACGAGGTCAGGAGTTCGATCCTCCTCAGCTCCACCAGCGGAATTTTTTCCACCACATTCAGCTTTCGGACACATCGACAGTCCCGTTAAAGCCCCGCTTTGGACGTGATATCTGAGGCCGCAAAACCATGGCCGTGCAGGAACTGTGCACGTTTCCGGAAATATCACTGGAATCAGTCTGCCTTAGCAGTTCCGGCGTTGGTTCGATCTTATAGTTAGTTGGAGCAAGAGGTAGCGACAGTGACCCTAATCGTAGCTGGGATATCAGACGGTTCGGCGTGGATGGTTGGCGACACGGCAATCACGGGTGGACTCATCAGCTTAAGAGAGAGGCAGTTTCTCCCGAAAATCGAGAGCAGCAAGAATTTCCCTGGCCTCTTTGCTTTCGCCGGCGCCGCTGAGTTGGGTAGTCAGCTAGTTAGGCGAGCTTCATCTGCAGATAGCGCGGAGCATGCCTTGAGTATTTTGATCGAAGCTTCGCGCGATGTGGACGCCGATTTTGCGGTCGCACTAGTACGGAAAGATGGGCCGACCTTGCAACGCATAAGCAAGGGGGATGCGACGGAGCTACCCACACTGCATATTGGCTCGCCCGACGCATTTGAACGATTTCAGCGGTTGAGAACCGAAGGAGCCCGTTTCGCTCCAAAAGCGTTCAAACACTTCATGTGCGGTGTTGCAGGGAGAGAGGTCCCCCATGAACTTGATACAGCGATTGTCGCTATGTGCGAACTGTTTTCGACTACCGCTGAGCATGACGTCGGCGGATGGGCAACTCCATACCTTTTGACCGAAGCCGGGGCGGCGTTTTGCGGCTACGTCTACGCAGTATCCGATCCCACATTTGAAACGCATAAGCCTGGCGACCTCATTGGTCCGGGTACGCCGGAGCTAGGTGGGTACACGGTGTCGGTGACGGGCTCATCGGAAAACGATGGCATGGTTATTTACACAGTTCAGCGGCAATCCGGAGTGGTCATCCTAAAGAATGACGATGGATACAATCAACATAGCATCTCCGGGTCGCCGAACGAGTTCATAGCAACTATAAAGAGCAGATTGGGGCACGACGCGTCACTATTCATCGGCGAACAGCAACCATGGCCTCTGAAGAGTTTGCGTATTGTGCAGGGCGTAGACGGAAAAATTGACCTTGTCCTGGCGGACCACGGGAATGCAATCTCTTACTCCGTACACAACACAGCCACGGAATTCCATCATCGGATTTCCCACAACATGAGCGAAGACATAAAGCTTCCTGAAGGCATTTCCGTCACCAAGAAGTCGGAGAAAGCGGTATCAATTACGATTGGAGAGTGCACGATTGACCTGAACGCCGACACACTCACCGATTTGGTTTCCGAACTAACGCGACACAGAGCAGACATATTTCCAGAGGTGCCTTTCAAGCCGACAGGTGGCTCGATAGTTGCGATCAATCCCACATGGCGCACCCACCTCAATATTCATCCAGGGCTATCAGGAGTACTACTCAACCTGCGCCACATTGGGCATGGGTGGTTAAGCTATCTGCTGCCTCACCATGAGGCAAAGGGCTTAGGAGAATGGCTAGTGCAGGCAACCGCAGAGCCGAGTGTTGAAGGTGATCCATGATGCTATGATCGATCGCTGCCATTTTACGAGATGCATAACGGAGATGCGAAAACGCGTCCTCCGGATACTTCTCCATAAGGAATGCGCTACCAAGCCACAAAAAGCTTTGCGAACTTGGTGGAGCCGCCTCAGCTCTACCAGCAGAATTTCTGTCCATCTGCCTTCGAAAGATCCGCACCTTGTTTGAAGGCGCTCTTTCGTAACTGTCGTCATTTCTCTCCACCCTCCGCCTGCAACCCGCTCACCAGCGTGTCGACGAAACCCAGCAGCTCGCTTTCGAGGTCGGTGGGCGCGAGGCCAATGAAGCGGTCTTCGAGCGAGATGGCGACGATGCCGTGGACGGCGGAGAACAGGGTGCGCGCGCGGGCCAGCAGGTCCGGCGTGTCCAACGCGGGCAGCAAATGGGCAAGCGGCTCGACCAGATGCTGGATCAGCACCGCATGTTCGGCCAGGTGCCATTCGGGCACCGCCACGCCTGGCGCCATGCGGTGTTCGAACAGCGCCTTCCACGCCATGCGATTGTCGCGCGCGAAGCCGAGATAGGCCTTGGCCAGCGCCTTCAGCCTCGCCCTTGGCTCTGCGGCGCCCGTCGCCTCCTGCTGCAAGGCCTCTCCCAGCCGCGCCAGCGTAATCGAGTTGACGTGCAGGATGAGTTCGTCGAGGTCGGCAAAGGCGGTGTAGAGCGCACCGAGCGCGCAGCCGGCATCGGCCGTGATGTCGCGTGCGCGCAGCCCGGCGAGCCCCGAGGATTGAATTCGCGCCTGGGCGGCCTCGATCAGCCTGCCCCTGAGATCCTCACGTTTGGCGTCCCGTTTTGCCGTCATTAACCGTCTTGCTCCGAAATTCATGAACACCGTTCATTTTTCTCTTGAACGCCGTTCACGATGTGTTACGTTGCATTTGTGAACAACGTTCATAGAGGAGAAGCGGGAATGTTGAAACAGTTTTTTGCTCTCGTTCGCGGCCGCAGCTACGAAGCAGCAGAGACGGTCGTCGACCGCAACGCGCTGGTGATCTTGCGCCAGCAGATCCGCGATTGCGCCGACGCCATCGCCGCTGCCCGCCGGGCGGTCGCAATTGCCATCGCCCAGAACGAACAGGAAGTCGCGCAGTTCAAGAAACTGGTCGTCCGCATCGACGACCTGGAGAAGCGCACCATCGCCGCGATCGAGCAGGGACAAAATGAACTGGCCCGCGAGGCGGCGGAAACCATCGCCATGCTGGAAGCCGAACGCGACGCTTCCAGCGAGGCGCAGAAGAGCTTCAGCACCGAAATCGAACGGCTGAAGCGGATTATTCGCGTCTCTGAAATGCGCTTGCGTGAATTGCAGCGCGGCCAGCGCATCGTTGCCGCCGTCGACTCGACCCAGCGCCTGCGCGAAAGCGCTCCGGGCTCGACTCTCTCGGCGCTCAGGGACGCCGAGGAGACGCTGCTGCGCCTGCGCACACGGCAAAAGCAGATCGACGCCACCGCGGCGGCCATGGCCGAGATGGAGCAATCGGGCGATCCGGCCGCGGTCAGCGAAAAGCTCGCGGCCGCCGGCTGCGGCGCGCCGCTCAGAAGCAGCGCCGACGCCGTGCTCGAACGGCTGACGAAGACGATGACCAAGCCGGCCTGATTGTATCAGGCCTGAAACAGACCCGTGCCCAACCAACCTAACCCTGAAACGAAAGGATTATACCGATGACCCCGAACACCTACTCCCCTAAGGACTCGAGTGCCTGGAAGACCTTCACCATGGCCAGTTTCGTCGTTGCCGCCACGATGATGGCCGGCGGCATCTACTTCATGGAGGCGAGCTTCGCCGCCAAGGGCTTTTACGCCATGGCCGCCATCATGCTCGTGCACACCTCGATCACCATCACCAAGACGTTGCGTGACTCGGAAGAAGCAAGCCGCTTCATCAACCGGCTGGAAGACGCCAAGACCGAGAAGCTGCTGATGGAAGTCAGCCGCAGTAACGAAGTGTAACCGGGTTCCCGCTAAACAAGGCTCAAACCGCGCAAGACCGCTGATCAATCCCAATAGGATTTCACCGGTCTTGCCCAATGGAAGTCGCCGCTATGGAAATCGCCCCGATCAACCGTCCCACAGCTCATCTGATGACATCCCGGCGCTTTGCGCCTTTGTTCTGGACGCAGTTCCTGTCCGCCTTCAACGACAATTTCCTGAAGAACACGCTGGTGTTCCTTATTCTGTTCACGCTGGCGGCGGATCAGGCGGCGTCTCTGGTCACTCTGGCGGGCGCCGTCTTCATGGCCCCCTTCCTGTTCCTGTCCGCGCTTGGCGGTGAGATTGCCGACCGCTTCGACAAGGCCCTCATCGCCAAGCGACTGAAATTCGCCGAGATCGCTGCGGCGGGTGTCTCTGTCGTCGGCATCGCGCTGTCGTCCATTCCCGTGCTGATGGTGGCGCTCTTGATGTTCGGCATCATCTCGGCGCTGTTCGGGCCGATCAAATACGGCATCCTGCCGGATCACCTCGAGCGCAAGGAACTGCCCAAGGCCAACGCCTGGATCGAGTCGGCCACCTTTGCCGCCATCCTCGGCGGCACCATTGCCGGTGGCGTCGTTTCCGCCGATGGCATCGGCGTCACAGTGTTCGGACCGATCATGATGGCGCTCGCCGTCGGCTGCTGGCTCGTCAGCCGCTACATTCCCTCCACCGGTTCGGCGGCGCCCGACCTCGTCATCGACAGGAACATCTTCCGCTCGACCTGGCGTCAGGTCTCGGAACTGCGCACAGACATGCGCATCTGGCGCGCCGGCCTGATGACCTCGTGGTTCTGGTTGATCGGCGCCATCGTGCTGTCGATCCTGCCGACCCTGGTCAAGGATTCGCTCGGCGGCAACGAGATGGCGGTCACCGTCTATCTCGCGGTCTTCGCCGTCTCGATCGCCATCGGCTCGGCCATCGCCGCCTGGATGTCGCAGGGCCGCATCGTGCTTCTGCCGGCACCGGTCGGCACGGCGCTGCTGGCGCTGTTCGGCCTGCATCTGGCCTGGACCATATGGAGCATGACGCCTTCGCCCCAGGCAGAAACTCTTGGCGCATTCTTCGCCGGCCCGAACACGATCCGGGTCGCCATCGACCTCGCCGGCATGGCCATTGCAGCCGCCTTCCTGGTGGTGCCGACCTTCGCCGCCGTGCAGGCCTGGTCGCCCGAGGCGCGCCGTGCCCGTGTCGTTGCCGCGGTGAGCATCGTCAATGCCGGCTTCATGACGGTCGGCGGTATCATTGTCGCCGTGATCCAGACGAAAGTCTCCACCGGTGGCATTCTGTTCGGCCTCGCCGCGGCCAATGCGATTGCTGCCTGGCTGATGCTGAAATTCCTGCCGACGAGCCCCTTCCGCGATTTCGTCTCCATCCTGTTCCGGGCCTTCCTCCGCCTGGAGGTCGAGGGCATGGACAACCTCAAGGCGGCCGGCAAGGCGCCGATCCTGGCGCTCAACCATGTCAGCTTCCTCGACGGTCCGCTGGCGCTGACGCTGACCGATGAGGAGCCGGTCTTCGCCATCGACTACACCATCGCCCAGGCCTGGTGGATGAAGCCGTTCATGAAACTTGCCCGCGCTTTGCCGCTCAATCCGGCCAAGCCGATGTCCACCCGCACGCTGATCAAGGTCGTGCAGGGTGGCGACCCGCTGGTCATCTTCCCGGAGGGCCGCATCACCGTTACCGGCGGCCTGATGAAGGTCTATGACGGCGCCGCCATGGTCGCCGACAAGACCGGCTCGATGGTTGTGCCGGTGCGTATCGACGGGCTGGAGAAGACCTACTTCTCGCGGCTGAGCTCGCAACATGTGCGCCGCCGCCTGTTCCCCAAGGTCAAGGTGACCATTCTGGAACCGGTGAAGCTCGAGGTTGCGCCGGAGCTGAAGGGCCGCAAGCGCCGCGCCGCGGCCGGGTCTGCCCTCTATCAGGTGATGTCGGACCTCGTCTTCCGCACCCAGGACATCGACAAGACAGTGCTGGAAAAGATCATCCAGACCGCCACCGAACGCGGCATGAGAGAGCTCGCCGTGCAGGACCCGGTAACCGGTTCCCTGAGCTACGGCAAGCTCCTGACGGCTGCTGCCGTGCTTGGCGAGAAATTCAAGAACCTCTACGCCGGCCAGCAGACGCTCGGCATCATGCTGCCCAACGCCAACGGCTCCTGCGCGACGCTGCTCGGTGTCATGTCTTCCGGCAAGGTTCCGGCGATGATGAACTTCACCGCCGGCGCCGCCAACATCCTCTCCGCCTGCAAGGCCGCCGAGGTGAAGACCGTGCTCACCTCGCGCGCCTTTATCGAACAGGCAAAACTCGGCGCCGTGGTCGAGGAGCTCGGCCGCTCGGTGAACATCGTCTGGCTCGATGATTTGCGCGCCACCATTGGCCTCAAGGACAAGCTCCTGGGCCTGCTGCGCAAAAGCACGCCGCGCGTTG
Source organism: Mesorhizobium sp. P2_D6 (assembly GCF_056404315.1). NCBI lineage: Bacteria > Pseudomonadati > Pseudomonadota > Alphaproteobacteria > Hyphomicrobiales > Phyllobacteriaceae > Mesorhizobium > Mesorhizobium sp. P2_D6. The sequence continues at coordinate 347,481 of NZ_JBFUEG010000004.1, forward strand.
CCCGCAAGCCCGACGATCCTGCGGTGATCCTGTTCACCTCGGGTTCGGAAGGCACGCCCAAGGGCGTGGTGCTGACCCACCGCAACATCCTGGCCAATGCCGCCCAGGCGGCGTCGCGCATCGACTTCCACTCGGGCGACAAGGTCTTCAACGTGCTGCCGATCTTCCATTCCTTCGGCATGACGGCGGGCACCGTACTGCCGCTGATCTCGGGCGTGCCGGTCTATTTCTACCCCTCGCCGCTGCACTACCGCCTTGTGCCCGAACTGATCTACGGCTCGAACGCGACGATCATCTTCGGCACCGATACGTTCCTCTCCGGCTATGCGCGCACCGCGCATCCCTATGACTTCCGCTCGATCCGCTATTGTTTTGCCGGCGCAGAACCGGTCAAGGCCGCGACGCGCATGACCTACATGGAGAAGTTCGGCGTGCGCATCCTCGAGGGCTACGGCGTCACCGAGACGGCGCCGGTGATCTCGATCAACACGCCGATGTACAACCGCTCCGGAACCGTCGGCAAGATCATGCCCGGCATGGAATATCGCCTCGATCCCGTGCCCGGCGTCGACGATGGCGGACGGCTGTTCGTGCGCGGACCGAACGTCATGGCCGGCTATCTCCGGGCCGAGAAGCCCGGCGTGCTCGAACCGCTTGAAGACGGCTGGCATGATACGGGCGACGTCGTCGCCATCGACGAGGGTGGCTTCATCACCATTCGCGGCCGCGCCAAGCGCTTCGCCAAGATCGGCGGCGAGATGATCTCGCTGGCGGCGGTGGAAGCGCTGGCCGGGGAATTGTGGAAGGGCTCGCTCTCGGCCGTCGCCACCGTGCCGGACGCGCGCAAGGGCGAAAAGCTGATCCTCATCACCGAGGCACCAGGCGCCACCCGCGCGGATTTCCTCGCGTTCGCCAAGGCCAATGGCGCCATGGATTTGATGGTGCCGGCCGAAGTGCGGGTCGTCTCAAAAGTGCCGGTGCTCGGCTCCGGCAAGCTCGACTTCGCCGCCGTCACCAAGATGGTCCGAGACGAAGAAGCCTTGAAGACTAAGGCCGCCTGATCCACTCACAAGACGGGTCGGCACAAAACGCCGGCCCTTCTTGTCGTCACGTCACGGCCTCCCGCTGCGCTATCAGCATGGCCATGCGCTGCACGGCGCGCAATTCCATTTCCACGCCGGGCGACGATGCCATCGCCGGCATGTTGAGCGCGACCACGGCCAACGGGTCGAGTGTCGCCAGCAGCACATGCGTCGCCTCGTATTTCTCGAACAGCCATGCCAGCTGCTCGCGTATGTCCTCGTCCACGGGGGCATCCGGCTGCACGTCGGCGAGCGAGCGCACCGGCTCCTGTTCCAGCGCCCGCGCCAGCACCTTCAGGTCGAAATCGCCGAGGTCGGCGGCCGGCAGGATCAGCGCGCCGTCGACGAGGATATGGTGCTGCAGGCCGCGCAGGAAGCGCGCGGAATCCGTCAGGTCGCCCTCGGCCATGTGCTTCAGCAGCGAATCGCGGCGTTTTTCGGCGGTGAGGCTGACGCTGTCATTGTAGATGACGGCCAGCAGCGTCGCCGACAGCACGATCACCACGCCCTGCACGCTGCCGCGCCAGCCGAGATCATCGATGCCGCCCAGCGCCAGCCCGGCAAACACCGAGCTGAGTGCGATGACGGCAAAGGCGCCGATCGTGTCTCGGTGGCCGAGGCTCGCCCGCCCGAGGCCAATGGTCAGCCAGCACAGGAACAGGATGGCGATCCCGCCGAGCCGCACCGGCACTTCAAACAGGCCGGGCCGATAGTCGGTGACCATGAACGGAAGGATCAGCAGCAGCGACAGCGCCATGCGCTCCACGGTGCGGTTCTCGGCCGCCGACAGGCTGTCGCGATCGCGCGTCGTCACCAGCCAGCCGATGGCGACAAAACCACCGAACTGGAAGGCCAGAAGCATCGCCATCCGCCATGGCTCCGCAAGGCTTTCCGGGATCAGAGCCAGCAGGAGGAACAGCAGGGCGCCACTTGCGGCGAAGAATTTAAGCGCAAACGGCGCATGCCGGCGCAGCAAGCCCTCAGTCAGCAAAAGAGCGGCCAGCGGCAGCAGGCCCGCTGCCGCGATGGTGACGAAACGGAAGAGGGCGAGGCCGGTCGTCCAGTCCAGAATGCGGCAGGCGAGCAGCACCGCCAGCACACGCAACCCAAACAGGAAGCGGCGCGACAACCCATCGTCGCGCCCGCCGACGACCGATATCACGATCAGCAGGCCGAACAGCGCCGCCAGCGAGGTGATGGTGTCGGCGACGAGTGTGTCGTCGAAACTCATGGCTCCGCTGCCATCAGCTTGAGCGTGAAACGGCGTACCGCATCTGAGGCCGCTAGCGTGTCCATGGTCTCAGCACATTCCATTGCCGGCTCGAATCCGCCCAGTGAACCACCGGCAGCACCAGCCGCTGCAGCGTGGCGGCGGCACCCGCCACGGCAAGGGCGGCAAGCGAGCCGCGCGGCACCGCGTCGGCGAGATAGGCGCGCGCGGACTGAAAACTCATCTGGCCGATCTGCAGCACGTCATCGCCGCGCCCATAGTCGAGCTCTTTCTGGCAGAACTCGTTATAGGTCTCGACGCGGTGCTTGGCCGCCTCGTCGAAGGTTTTTTTCAGATCGTCCGAGCCGCCTGTATAGGCATTGGTGATGACGAAGCGCTCCTCGTCGAAGCCCGCCTCGGGGCCGACGCCAAAGACATGGCGGTGGCGCGCCATGATCTGCCGCGCCAAAAGCACATGGGCCAGCGACCGCCGCGCGCCGGCATGGGGTCCCGGAAACACATTGGTGAAGGCTTCAGCGACCATGCCGACGACGGCGGGCACCTGGGTGACGTTGGAGATCCAGATCGGCCGCAGCTGGTTGCGCAGGAACATCAGGAAGCAGGTCAGGCCGTAGAGGATCCAGCTCAGCCCCCGGCTGCGCTCGTCCGGATCGACCATGACGAGGCCGAGGTGCAGGACCTCATACGGCTTGCCGGCCAGTGAAATCTCCATCAGCGCCAGCGCGTTGAAGGCGATCGCCCGCCCGTCGCTGCGGCGATAGACGATGGTGATGATGGAATGTTCCAGTCGGCTGCGATCGCCGGAAAAGACGCCATAGGTCAGGCTGCCCACCTTCAGCGTCTTCGACGCCACCAGCCGCAGATCGTTGCTCAACTGCTCCAGATCGGCCGCCTTCATCCAGCGCCCGGGCCGCTCCACGACGCGCGTCTCGTAGCCGTCGGACGCGCGCATGCGAACATCCATGAACCGACCCGGCAGCAGCTGCAGAACCGCCTTCAGCAATATCTTTTGTCCCCTCGGGCCTGAACGCCTGATGTATCATGGCCGTTATCAGCCTAAGGTGCGGTAAACCCGAAGACGACAACGCTGGTTGGTCTGAACAAGGTAAAGAATAGCTGCAATGCCGGCATTCCGATGGCGGCATACTTTCGGCCATCTGAATAGATGCGGCTCTCGGGACCGGGAAACTACAGCCGTTTAGCCGACCGATTCCTGATCGTCTATATCGGTGAACAGCACCAGGTGCTGGTTGGGGCAAGCGTGCATGTAGACGACATGCTCGTTGGCCTCGAAGCCTTCATAGGGGCAGGCATACCAGAGCATGCCCCCCGCCTTCCCCAGCACCGGGATCGTCTCCTTGTCAGTCAAGCCCTTATTGGCGGCGACATGCAGCCACGGCTTGCCGTCGGTTTTAGCTGCCGTCGGACAAATCAGCCGTGACCAGCTATCTGGCTGTCGCTCTTTGACTGTGTTGGCGGGCATAAGCCACACAGGCGTCCACCGTGCTGACACAAAGCGCGTCCCGTCTGTTCGGCAAATTGTTGTCGCCCGCGTAGGCGACTTCGGCGACGCGACCGTTGGCCATGCGAATTTGCGTATCGCAATAACCGCCGGGAGCGACATTGACGGACCCGCCGACCGCCGGGATCGCGCCTATCGCCATGGTTGGGACGGCAATGCTGAGATTGCCGCGCTGAACGACGCGCTTGTAGGTCCAGATCTGGCCAGACCCGCCAACGTCTGCGGTGGCGGTCGGAAACCCCGCGCACATCCGGACGTCGGCTTCGCTGAGGCCGACCATCTCCTTGCGAGCCGCCGCCACCGTGGGGTCAACCTTGGCGATGCGTGATGTATCGTCGGGAATGACGCAGGAAGACTGGACGCCGACGACAAGAACAGGAAGGGCAAGCTTTCTAATACAGGAAAATGTCATACCGATTGTCAGATTTGCAATGCGCCCGGCCACGCTCTTTACCTAGGCAAACAGGCGAGCGGTTCAACCCGTTCAGCTTCACGAAAAGGTGGCCGAGCGAGGCGAGGTATCGGTGTCGCCATCCTTCCGCTTGCCATGGTGCTGATCGTGCGCGGCAAGAATGCCGAGAACGGGCTTGGCTTCTCGCCGCATGGCGCCGGGCGCAATTTTTCGCGCACCAACAAGGTCGGTACCGTTCGCTGGACTCCACTTTACCGCAGCGTGAACATCAAAGGCGCCACGACAGCCGTACCGACCTTCTCTGGCGGTGGTGCGGGCACCGTCGCACCCTGCAGAATGCTCAGCGCGGCTCGATCGAGGTCCGCGTCACCCGATGATCGGGTCAGCCGGACGGAGATCACCTTGCCCGAAGCGCTGACGACGAAGGTCACATTTGCGGTACCCACGGCGCGCCGCGACCTTGCCGCGCTCGGGTAGCGCTTGTGCCGATTGATCCATCCGATCAGCTGTGAGTTCCATTTGCTTGCACTGACCGATGATCCACTCGATTGCGAAGTCTTCGGCGCCGACGCTTGTGCGCCCACCTTCGCATCGACGCTGGCGGTCACGACCGCTTTCGCCGGCGCGGCCTTTTCCTTTTTCTCTTTCTTCGGGCGCGGCTTGGGCTTTTCGACCGTCTTCTTTGCCTTCTCGACCGGCTTGTCCTCCACAAGCTTGGCTTGCGGCAGCGGAATGACCACGTCCGGCGCCACGGTCGGGACGATGTCAGGTACGACCTCGTCCAGCGGCGGCGCCTGATCGGGCTGTTCGGCCGCTGCTGTCTCGACCGGTGCGGTCTCGTCGGCTTGAACCGCTTCCGCCTCATCGGCAACCGGCTCCGGCTTGTCGACGTCCGGATCCACGACGGGTCTTGCGTCGGCGACGGTCTCCTCGACCTGGTTCGTCGGCTCCGGCGTCACCACATCGGCCATCGTGTCCTCAGGCACCGCCGGTGCGAGCATCATCGGCGACAGTTCGATCGCCACCGCCGGCGGCGGGCCGCCATCCATCTCGTTGGCCAGGCCGAAATTCTGCACGGCATAGGCGATCGCGACATGCGCGCCGACAATGAGAATGGCCGCAGCCGCCCACAAACCGATCTCGCGCGCGCCTGTGCGCGGCGGATCGGCCATGGGAACGGCGGCGGCCAGATGCGTCATGGGACGGCGCCTGGTTGCGGCGCCGCCGGATCCGCCGGCACCTCCAGCCCGACCAGCGCGATCTTCAGATAGCCGGCGCGGCGCAGGAGATTCATCACCTCCATCAGATCGCCATAGCCGACCGCCTTGTCGGCGCGCAGGAAGATGCGGGTCTGCTTGTCGCCCTTTGTCTTGCCGTCGAGCACGGCGGCAAAAGCGGGACGCGGCACCCTGTCGTTGCCGATCGCCAGCGTCAGATCGTCCTTCAGCGTCAGGAACAGCGGCGTTTCCGGCCGCGGTGCCGGTGTCGCCGTCGAGCCCGGCAGGTCGACATTGACGTCGACCGTCGCCAAAGGTGCGGCGACCATGAAGATGATCAGCAGCACCAGGATGACATCGATGAACGGCGTCACGTTGATCTCGTGGTTTTCCTCGAGATCGCCGTCGATGTTCTCGCGAATTCTACCCGCCATGCCCCATCACTCCGCCGCCAACGCGGGCGCTTGAGGCACCGTGCGGAAATCGAGATCGCGGCTGACCAGCCGTTCGACGCCGGCCGACGCATCGGCAAGGATCTGCCGGTAGCCGGAGATGGAGCGCGCGAAGACGTTGTAGATGACGACAGCCGGAATAGCCGCGACCAGGCCCATGGCGGTGGCCAGCAGCGCCTCGGCGATGCCGGGGGCGACGACGGCGAGGTTGGTGGTCTGCGCCTGCGAGATGCCGATGAAGGCGTTCATGATGCCCCAGACAGTGCCGAACAGGCCGACAAAGGGCGCTGTCGAACCGATCGTCGCCAAGACGCCGGTACCGCGCGACATGCGCCGCGCCGCCGCCGCCTCGATGCGTGACAGACGCGACGTCACGCGCTCCTTCAGCCCGTCGCCGGTGACGTGGTCGAGCGCGCCGGCCGAAAGCGCTGCCTCTTCCTCGGCTGCCTGAATCAGCAGCGCACCGGGGCTGGCGCTGGTGCCAAGCTTACGGCTCGCCTGCCGCAGCGTGGCGGCATTGCCGATGGCGCGCGCGGCGCGGCGGGCGTTGAGCTTGCCGAACAGGATTTCCAGCGACTTGGCCAGCCACACCGTCCAGGTGACGAGGGAGGCGAAGGCGAGCCCGATCATCACCGCCTTGACGATGATGTCGGCGGCCATGAACATGCCCCAGGGCGACAGATCGTGCGGCAAGGTCAGCGAAATGGCGGAAGGTTCGGCCTGCGTGGGCGTACCGGGCTGGCTGGCCGGCAAAGGCGCAGCCGGCGCGGTCGGTGCCGCCTGTTCCATTGCCGCTGGCGGCGAGACCGGCGCGGGCTGGGCGACTGCGGCCGGCGCAGCTGGAGCCGGTTCGGTCGTCACCCGAGGCTGCGTGCCCGGCTGCTCTTGCGCCGCAGCGCTGCCGGCCGACAGCACAACCGCGGCCAGCGCCGCCAAAAGACCGTTTCTGGACACGGTTCGTCCTCGCTTCGTCATTGCACGTAACCGATGGGCTGGCCGGTAACGGGATGCGCAAACACCCCATCTCGACCCCGAAAAATACCAGCCACGGATTCTGGCTTTCTCTCAAACGTGGCATAGCCACTGGAAACCAATTCAGGCGGCCGTGCCCCCCGCTTGACTATAAAACATGAGTTTACTAGTCAACAAAAAAGATGGCTTTTTTTCCATCGGTCTTTGGCGCGATTCCGGCGCATCGTCTTTGTGTCGGTCCACCTTGCCGCGTCGCACGGAGGGATGGACGGCGGCGGCGTTGCTGGGCCACGATGCCGGGCAGCAATTGAGGCAAGCAGCCGTTGATCAAGGCGACACCGTTCGATTTCCCCTATGACGGCCAGCTGGTGCCGCAAAATACCGCGTTGCTGGTCATCGACCTGCAGGAGGACTTTCTCTCGACATCGGGCTATTTCGCCAGGAAAGGGTATGACCCTGCGCCGCTGCGCGCCATCCTGCCGACGGTCAACCGATTGATCGCGGCCGCACGGTCGGCCGGCCTCACCATCATCCACACCAGGCAAGGCTATCGCGGCGACATGGCCGACATGACGCCTTACGAGAAATGGCGCCGCAAGCGGGCGGGCCTCGAAGCCACCGACGTGCTGCTGCGCTCCGGCCCCGGCTTTCAGATCGTCGCCGACATCGAGGTCGCGCCCGACGACATCATCGTCGATAAGACCTGCAACAGCGCCTTCACCTATACCGACCTTGAGCTTGTGCTGCGCGCGCGGGGCATCACGCATCTGATGTTTTCCGGCTGCACGACCGACGTCTGCGTCCACACCACGCTGCGCGAGGCCTGCGACCGCAATTTCCAGTGCCTGACCATCGCCGACGCCTGCGCCAGCGGTGACCAGTACGCGCACGAGGCGGCGCTACATATGGTGACGGTGGAGGATGGGGTTTTCGGCGCACTGGCGGAATCGGGCGCTGTGCTGGCGGCGCTGGCCCGGTTGGGTGGGAAGGCTGGTTAGCGGGACAAGAACGTTTCGTGGCGTCCCGTCACACCCCCCTCTGTCCCGCCGACGTTTGCGGATCGCAATCCGCTGCGGATGGTTTCGGTAGGTTGTTACCTTACGGCGTGAACCTCATTCACACCCCGCGATGCAAACGCACCGGGCTGCGGCACCTCGGCCTCGCGGCGTGCCAGCGAGTTGCGTAAGAGCGCGATCGTCTCGCGGCCGATGCTGGCGATCTCGCGCGGCCTGTCGATGCCGACGATCATGAATTCATTGATGCCGAGTGCTGTGTAGGGCAGCAGCGACAAAGCGATCTGTGCCGGCGGTCCGGAGAGTTCCACCGCCTTATGGCCGGCAGTGGATGCGTCGCCTTCGGAGCGGATACGAACCGGAAGCGCAAAACGCAGCTTGCCGGCGCGGCCATGTTCGGCGGCGGCGGCGCGTGCCCGCTCCATTAGCTGGCGGATCTCGTCCAGCGAACCAGCCGCCAGCTCAAAGACGTTGGCATGCCGTCCGGCGACCCGGAGCGCGGTGCCCGATTGGCCACCCATGCGGATGGTGATGTCGGCGCCATGCGGCCCCTTGCGCGGCACATAGCCGCCCTTGATGCTGTAGAAGGCGCCTTCATGGTCGAAGGGCTTGTCGTTCGACCACAGCCGCTTCAACAGCACCAGATATTCATCGATGCGCTGCCAGACCACGGTGTGGCCGACCGGGCGCGTTTCGGCATCGTCGTCATCCAGCGGCTCGCTCAGCATCCTCACCGACAGCCTGCCGCCGCTCCTGGCGTCGAGCGCCGCCAGTTGCCTGGCCGCAACCGCGGGCGCGACCACGCCGGCCCAATGCGTCAGCACCACTTCCAGCGACGAGGTGCGGTCGAGCGCCTGGGCGGCAATGTCCATATTGGTCAGAAGCCCGGCCTGATCGTCGACGACGATCCTCTGGAAGCCGGAATCCTCGATCAGCGACAGCTTTGTCGCCGTCTCGACGAAATCATAGAAGAAAGGCACGGCCGAACCGGCGTCGGCGGCCTGTGTTTTACCGGGAACATGCGTGAACTCGATCGGCATTGCCATCTCCTCCATCACGTTGGATGCATGCCGCTCAAACGTGGCCCCCGGGTTTGGGGCAGCGACATGCAAAAAACAAAGCGGTCCGCGCCAAAGCGCATCCGCGTTCGGTTCATCAACTCCGGTCACCTGAAGGCGCGTTTCGCCACGGCGAACCGCTCTATCTCTTTGTTTCTCGCAATTCCGGACGGAAAACCGCTTCACACTTTTCCTGGAATTGCTTTGGGTCGCCACCCTTTCGGCCTGAACGGATCAGGGGATCAGGCCGAGCACAACTGCCCCGGTGAACGCAAACGCAAGGGCAAAGACGAGATAGGCGAAGGCGCCTGCATAGGCGGGGCGGAAAGCCTGGGCATTGGCCAGCCTCTGACTGCTGCGGTCCGTCTCGGCGTTCTGGATATAGGACATATCGACCTCCGTCTTAGCCATTAATCTATAAAATCAGTAGACTTTGTCGATTGCTATTTTTTGACTACCCGCAGAACAATTTTCTCAAATTTCTATGTGAATTGGTCTGAGATTGCTGGGAGGCCGCGATTCGCGGCAAGCGACCAGCCAGCTTGGCCGGCCTTCACTTCGAGGATAGCATCGCCCTTCCCGCGTAAAAGCAGACGATTTCAATCAGGGGATGGGGAACAAAACATGGGTGCAAGACTGGCTGGCAAGGTCGCCATCATCTCGGGAGGCGCAACGGGAATGGGCGGAGCGGCGTCGGAATTGTTCGCGGCCGAAGGCGCCAAAGTGGCGATCATCGACCGCAACGTCGAGGCGGCGGCCGCAACCGCGGCGGCGATCCGGGCGCGGGGGCATGTCGCCGAGCATTTCGTCGCCGATGTCTCTGATGAAGCGCAAGTCGAGGCAGCGGTGAAAGCGGCGACGGCCAAGCTCGGCCCGGCCACCGTGCTGTTCAATCATGCCGGCACCATCGTGATAAAACCGTTCCTGGAAACGACGGTGCAGGAGTGGGACTGGCTGCATGCCGTCAATGTCCGCTCCATGTTCCTGATGACCCGCGCCGTGCTGCCCGGCATGATCGCGGCCGGCGGCGGTTCGATCGTCTGCACCTCGTCGATCTCGGCGGTGGCGGCGACACCGATGGAGGTGCTCTACGACACCACCAAGGGTGCCTGCCACATGTTTGCGCGCGCCATTGCGGTGGAGTTCCGCGACCGCAACATCCGCTGCAATGCCGTCTGCCCCGGCTTCATCAGGACACCGCACGGCCTGCGCGAGGTTGCCGATCTCGGCAAGCTCGGCGTCGATGTTTCAGACGCAGCGCTTGCCGCGCAGCAGGGTCGCATCGGTGAGCCGGAAGAGGTCGCAAAGGCCGCGCTGTATCTGGCCAGCGGCGAATCCAGCTTCGTCAACGGTACGCATCTGTTCGTCGACAACGGCTTTACCGCGATGTGAGTATCCCAGGCTTGGTGCCCTTCCTCTCCCCCGTCGATCGGGGGAGAGGAAAGGATGCCAAGCCCGTCTACCGCTCTTCCCGTCGAAACGGCTTCAGCAGCGCTGACGGCGCCACCGCGTTGCGCGACATCACGGCCATCGCCACGATGGTGAAGATGAACGGCAGCATCAGGAACGCTTCGTAAGGGATATGCCCGAGCCCGCTCGCCTGCATGCGCAGTTGCAAGGCATCGACGAAGGCGAACAGCAGTGCCGCACCGGCCGAGCGCCACGGGTCCCAGCGGCCGAACACGACCAGCGCGATCGCCACCCAGCCACGCCCGGAGACGACGCCGAAGGTGAAGGCGTTGAACTGGGCCATGGTGAGGAAGGCGCCGGCGAGCCCCATCAGCGCGCCGCCGAGGATGACCGCCTGGACGCGCGTGGCAATGACGCTGACCCCGGCGGAATCGGCAGCGCGCGGGTTTTCCCCGACCATGCGCACAGACAGGCCCCAGGGCGTGCCGTAGAGTATGAAGGCGGCGAGCGGGATGGCGATGATCGCCATGTAGACCAGCGCAAACTGGTTGAACACCGCCGGGCCCAGAACGGGAATGTCGGAGAGGATCGGGATCGGCAGGGTCTGAAAACCCTTGATGCTCGGCGGCACCGATTGCTGGCCAAAGATCAGCCGGTAGAGGAAATAGGCAAGACCCGACGAGAACAAGGTCACGCCGATGCCGCAGACATGCTGGCTGAGGCCGAGTGCCACTGTGAACAGCGCATGTAGCGCCCCCATCAGCATGCCGGTCAATACAGCCGCCAGCACGCCGAGCCACAGGCTGCCGCTGAGGCTGGCGGCGGTGAAGCCGGTCATCGCGGAGAGCAGCATGATGCCTTCGATGCCGAGATTGAGCACTCCGGCGCGCTCGGAAAACATCTCGCCGAGCGTGGCGAACGCCAAAGGCGTGGCGATGCGGATGATGGCGGCGAGGAAGCCGACCTGAAAAATCTGTTCGAACACTGCGCTCATGAGGCCGCTCCGACGCGGCGGATGCGATAGGCCGTGAACAGCAGCGCCACCAGCATAGCCAGCAGCGCCGTACCCTGGATGACGTCGCTGAGGAAGGCCGGCACGCCGGTGGCGCGCGACATCGCCTCGGCGCCGGTCATCACGGCGGCAAGAAAAATCGCCGCCGGCACCACGCCGAGCGGATTGAGGCGCGCCAGCATTGCAACGACAATGCCGGAATAGCCATAGCCCGGCGAGATGTCGCTCATCACCTGGAAATGCACGCCGCCGACCTCGCCGACGCCGGCGAGCCCGGCCAGCGCGCCCGACAGCAGCGCCGTCGAGATCAGCACCCGCTCGACATGGATGCCGCCATAGCGGGCGGCTTCCGGGCTTTCGCCTGTGACCCGGATGCGGAAGCCGAGCGTGGTGCGCACGATCAGGAACCAGATCAGGGGTGCCGCGATCAGCGCCGCGATGACGCCGAGATGCAGCCTTGTGCCTTCGAGCAGCACTGGGAAATTCGCCGAATCCTCGATGGGCGGCGAGATCGGATAGCCGCTGAAGGAGTCCTTCCACGGTCCCTCGATCAGCGCCATCAGCGCGTAGTAGATGACCGAGTTGAGCAGCAGCGAACTGACGACGTCATCGACCTTGAATTTCACTCGCAGGGTCGCAGGCACCAGCGCGACAGCGGCACCGGCAGCAGCGCCCGCCAGCGCCATCAACAGGATTGCGAGCGCCCCCGGCATCGGGATGGCGCCGACAAAGCAGCCGGCCACGGCGCCGGCCAGCAATTGGCCTTCCGCGCCGATGTTCCAGAATTTGGCTCGGAAGGCCACCGCGACCGCCAGCCCGGTGAAGATCATGGGTGCTGCGCGCACCAGCGTTTCGGTGATGGCATAGCTGTCGCCGAACGAGGCCGACAGCATCACGCCATAGGCCGCGAGCACACCGGCGCCGGCCAGCGCGATGAGCCCGCTGCAGAGCACAAGCGTGGCAGCGATGGCGATGATCGGCAGCGCCAGGTTGAACCAGGCAGGGGTCGAGGTGCGGGCCTCCAGGCGGAACATCAGCTACGGCCCTCCACCCTCGGCGCAGCTGTCCCACCGATGTATCCGGTGTTGGCGCCGCCCCTCATCCGCCTGCCGGCACCTTCTCCCCGTGTAGAGACGGGGAGAAGGGGGCTGTTTGCGGCCTCGGCACTTTTCCTGCAACGCCGGCGATTGGCGAAAGCCGTGATGAGAGCGCCCCTCTCCCCGTCTCTATACGGGGAGAGGATGCCGGCAGGCAGGTGAGGGGCAGCGCTGACGGCCAAAGCACTATGTTGTGGGCAATATCCGAGGAAGTCAGCCAACAGCATTGTTCAAGCCCTCCCCTCCGCCCCTGTCATCAGCAGTCCGAGCCGTGCGATCGTGGCGTCAGCGCTGTCGAGCGTCCCGGCGATGCGTCCCTCATACATCACCGCGATGCGGTCGCAGAGCACCAGCAGCTCCTCGAGATCCTCGCCGATGACGACGATGCCGCAGCCCTTGGCGCGCATGTCGAGGAACTTTTCGTGGATGAAACGGGCCGCCCCGATGTCGAGGCCACGCGTCGGCTGCGAGACGATCAGCACCTTGGGATCGAAGGCCAACTCGCGCGCCAGCAGCGCTTTCTGCAGATTGCCGCCCGACAGCGCGCCGGCCCGAGTCATCGGCCCGGGGCACCTGATGTCATAGGCCTTGATCTGCTCTTCAGCGAAGGCACGGATCGCATCCGGCTTGAGTAGGCCCTTGCGGCTGAAGGCTTCGGTGCCGATGCGCGGCAGCACCATGGAATCGGCGAGCGGCAGATTGGTCACCAGCCCGGTCGTCATGCGGTCTTCCGGGATACGGCCGAGGCCGAGCGCCTGCACCTCGCGCGGCGAAAACCGCGTCACTGCTTTGCCGGCTATCGTCATCGCGCCGGCATCAGGCACCCGTGTGCCGGAAATCACCTCGGCCAGCGCCCGCTGGCCGTTGCCGGAGACGCCAGCAATGCCGAGGATTTCGCCGGCTCGCACCGACAGCGATATATCGCGCAGCGGCGTGCCCGCGTGCCGTGAGGTGGAAATGCCGTCGAGCGTCAGCACCGCCGCACCCGGCGTCGACGGCCCCCTCGCCGGCGGCACGATCTCGTGGCCGCACATCAGCTGCGCCATCTCAGACGACGTCGTGTTGGCCGGATCGTCTACGCGGCCCGCAACCCGGCCATGCCGCAGCACCGTGCAGCGATGGGTAAGCGCCCGCACCTCGTTCAGCTTGTGCGAGATGAAGATGATGCCGAGGCCTTGCGCCGCCATCGAACGCAATGCCGAAAACAACCCGTCGACCTCGCTTGGCGCCAGCACCGCCGTCGGTTCGTCGAGGATCAAAAGCCTCGCACCGCGAAACAGCGCCTTGACGATTTCAAGCCGCTGCTGCTCGCCGACCGACAGCGCAGAGACCGGCAGATTGGGGTCGAGCGTCAGCCCATGCTGTTCGCTGATGTCAGACAACCGGGCAAGCCCGCCGGCACGATCGATGCGGCCGGATTTGCCTGATATGCCGATGAGCAGGTTTTCCAGAACCGTCAGCCGCGGCGCCAGATGAAAATGCTGATGCACCATGCCGATGCCGGCGGCCAGCGCATCGGCCGAACTGGTGATCCGCACCGGCTCGCCCTGTATGAGGATTTCGCCGGCATCCGGCGCATAGGCGCCGAACAGCACGTTCATCAGCGTCGTCTTGCCGGCGCCGTTTTCGCCCAGCAGCCCGAGGATTTCGCCGGGTGCAACGCTGAGATCGACCGCCTCGTTCGCCTTCACGGCGCCAAAGCTCTTGGTGATGCCGCGCATTTCGATGAGAGGGGCGGACAAGGATGCTCCTGAATTGTGAGGGCGTGCCCGTCACACCCCCCTCTGCCCTGCCGGGCATCTCCCCTCAAGGGGGGAGATCGGATGTCACGCCGGCTTTCGCCAATCTCCGCCGGAAAATAACAGCGGCGTCGGCGACGCTGCCAATCTCCCCCCTTGAGGGGGAGATGCCCGGCAGGGCAGAGGGGGGTGCCCAGGCACCAACCCTCAAAACAAGCCTAATCCGAGACCGGCGTATTCTCATCCACATCCACCCGGAAGTTCCCTTCCAGGATCTCGGCCTTCTTCTTGTCGACCAGGTCCTTCACATCCGCCGGCAAGGTCTTGTCGAACTTGTGGTACGGCGCCAGGAACGAACCACCCTTGGCCATGCGCGAGAAGTCGCCATAGTCCTGCGCGGTGAAGACGCCGGCCTTGACCAGTTTGATCGCCTGCTCGACCGTCGGGTACATGTCCCAGACCGGGCCGGTAATGACCGTGTCGGGACCGAGGCTCGACTGGTCTGACATGTTGGAAATGGCGTAGATCTTCTTCTCCACCGCCGCCTCGATGACGCCGAAGCGCTCGGCATAGATGACGTCGACGCCGGCGTCGATCTGGGCGACCGCCGCTTCCTTGGCCTTGGGCGGGTCGAAGAAGGAACCGATGAAGGCGACCTTCTTCTTGATGTTCGGGTTGACCTCCTTGGCGCCGGCAAAGAAGGCGTTGACCAGCCGGTTCACCTCCGGAATGCCCATCGCCGCGACGGCGCCGATCGTGCCCGACTTCGACATCTTGCCGGCGATGATGCCGGAGAGATAGGCCGGCTCATGGATCCAGTTGTCGAAGACGCCGAAATTGGGTTCGGCCGGGCCGGCGCCGGAGCCGAACAGCCAGGCAGTCTTCGGGAACTGTTTGGCGGTGCGGCGCGATTCGCGCTCGGCGGCAAAGGCATCGCCCAGCACCAGCTGATAGCCGCCTTGCGCATATTCGCGCATGACGCGGCTGAAATCGGCGGTCTGCACCTTCTCCGACCATTTGTATTCGATGCCGAGTTCCTTCTCGGCCTTCTGCAAGGCGACGTGGATCTGGTTGTCCCACGGCTCCTCGATCGGCGTGGCGAAGATCGCCGCCACCTTGAGCTTCTTGTCCTTGGCGAAGGCGGCAGTCGGCAGCATGGCTGCAACCATGCCAAGCGCTCCGAGTTCCAGCACGTTGCGACGCGACAAGCCGGTCGATTGCGATTTGTTCTTTCGGTTTTCCATCTAGTGCCCCTCTGTTTGACAGCCGTGTCGAGCCGGCTGTTCTGAAATCAGACACGGAACTATGGAACGGGTGCGGACTTTTGTCCACATGGTCAAATTTGGCGGCGATTTATCGCAAGGCCTTCTCGCCACCGGCCACAGTGATGACACCGACGATGATCAGCCCGGTCAGCAACAGCCGAACGCCGGCGCTGACGCCGAATGTGTTGAGCATGGTCAACAGCAGCACCAGGAACAGCGCCGCGCCCCAGACGCCTGGGACATTGGCCTTGCCACCGGCGACAGAAGTGCCGCCGATGACGACGACAGCGATCGAGGCCAGCAGATACTCATTGCCGATATCGACATTGGCGCCGCGGAAATAGCCGGCAAGCAGCGCGCCGTCGATGCCGCCGAGCGCGCCCGAAAGCGTGTAAGTGAGGAAGCGGGTGCGGCCGACATTGACGCCGGCGAGCCACGCGGCGCGAATGTTTTGCCCGATCGCCAGCACCGAGCGGCCATAGATCATGCGCTGCAAGGCGATGGCCGCACCGATGGTGAACAATACGGTAAGGATCGCCAGAACCGGAATGCCCAGGATCTGCCAGTTGGCGAAGTCGGCAAAGCCCGGCGGCGGCTTGATCTGCAGGCCGCGCCCATAGCTGATGTCGATCGACTGGATGATGAAGCTGGCCGACAAAGTGGCGATGATCGGCGGAATCCTGAGCGCCCAGATCAAGAGATAGTTGACGGCGCCGATGGCAGCGCCGCAGGCGAGCGCGGCAATCAAGCCCACAACGATCATGGAATCGCTGCCATCCATCACCTTCATGGCGACGGCGCTGGCGAGCCCGATATTGGCCGGCAGCGACAGGTCGACATTGCCGGGGCCAAGCGTGATGACGAACATCTGGCCGACGCCGACGATGACGGTGAACACTGCCAGCGAGAGGGCCGCCGTGACCATGCCACCGCCGCCGTAGCCGCCGGTGAAGGCGATGGTTGCCAGCCAGACCAGCAGCGCGCCGAGGAAGGACCATATCCAGGGTTTGGTGGCCAGCGATTTTACCGGCGTCATCGCTACCTCTCCCTGCGGCTGATCAGCACCCGAGCCGCCAGCACGATGATCAGGATGGCGCCGTTGGCGGCGACCTGCCAATCCGGCGGGATGTGCATGAAGGTGAGCAGCGGCGACGCCGCCAGCGCCAGCGTCAGCGCGCCGAGCACGGCGCCGATCGGCGACACCCGGCCGCCGACGAATTCGCCGCCACCGAGAATGACGCCGGCGATCGCCAGCAGCGTGTAGCCATTGCCGATATTGGCGTCGGCCGAAGTGGTAATGCCGATCAGCGCCATGCCGGACAGAACGCCGAACAGGCCGGTCAGCGCAAACAGCACGATCTTGGTGCGCAGCAGCGACCAGCCGGCGCGCCTGAGCGCCGCCGGATTGCCGCCCGAGCCGCGCAGGATGACGCCATAAGAAGTGCGCATCAGGCCGAAATGCACGACCGCCGCGATCACCAGCGCGGCGATGATCGGAAATGGAATGAAGGGCGGCTTGAACGACATCAGCGCCAGCAGCCAGTCGGGCGCCTTGCCGCCCGGCTTGGGCAGAACTAGAATGGCCAGCCCTTGCCAGACGAAGCTCATGCCCAGCGTCACCACGATCGACGGCAGATTACGCAGATGGATCAACGCGCCAAGCAGCGCATAGACGCCTATGGCGCCGATGAGCACAATCACACCAAGCAGCGGCGCATCCTTCAGCCATGTCGCGGTGACGCAGCCGACGAAACCGACAAAGGTGCCGATCGACAGGTCAAGCTCATTGCCTGATATAACGAACATCTGCGCGATCGTCGCCAGCGCGATCGGGATCGCCAGGTTGAGCATCAGGCTGAAGCCGAAATAGCTGATGGCGCGCGGGTTGAGCCAGGCAATGGCGATGAGCACCAGCGCCAGCGACAGCGCCGGCAACAGGCTGCGCAGCAGTCGGGCCCGCGCGGCACTGCTGCGCGGCGAGGAAGTTGGGGTCGTACCGGGAGCGATTGCCGTCATCTCAGGCCGCGTCACCGAATGAGGACTGGATAATCTTTTCCTCCGTCAGCTCGTCGCGGGTCAGATTGGCGACGATGCGGCCGTTCTTGAAGACGTGGATATGGTCGCAATTGTCGAGCTCTTCGGTCTCGGTGGTGTACCAAAGGAAGGTCCGGCCCTTGGCCGCTTCCTCGCGCACGAGATCGTAGACTTCGAGCTTGGTGCCGATGTCGACGCCGCGCATCGGATCGTCCATCAGCACGATCTCAGCATCCGAGCCCAGCGCGCGGGCAAACAGCGCCTTCTGCTGGTTGCCGCCCGACAGCGAAAAGATGTTGTTGGTCATGTCGGGCGTGCGGATGCCGATCTTCTGCTTCCAGAATTCGGCAAGCTCGGCCTCGCGCTGCGGCGAGATCAGCAACCCGTTGCGCAGCCGCGCCAGCGAGCGGATGCCGATATTTTCCGCGATCGACCATTGCGGAAAAATGCCGTCCGACTGGCGGTCGCCGGCCACCAGCGCCACCGGCGCGGCCACCTCGATGCCGGTCTTTCTGCGCGTAGCGGCGGCGAAGATCGCCAGCAGAAGATCGGTTTGGCCATGGCCGGCAAGCCCGGCAAGCCCGATGATTTCGCCGGCGCGGGCAACAAGCTCCCTGCCGTCCTCTTGCCGGGCAGGCCGCGCCCGCACCCTGATGGGGCTGTCCGCCGACCTGGCGGCTGCAATCTCCGCCGCGATCTTCTCGCGTGCTTCCGCGCCGCCCATGGTCGCCACCAGCCGGTCGCGGTCGAAGGCCTTTGCCGCGTCCGTGGCAACGACCTTGCCATCACGCATCACCACGATGCGATCGGCATTCTGCAGCACCTCGCCCAAGACATGCGAGATCAGGATGCAGCTGCCGCCGGCGGCGACGAAGCGGCGCACGAAGGCCAGCAGTTGGCCGGCCGTGTGTGCGTCGAGCGAAGAGGTCGGCTCGTCGAGGATCACCAGGTCGAGCGGATCGCGCGTCACCGTGAAGGCACGCGCCACCTCGACCATCTGCCGCCGACCGATCGACAGGTCGCCGGCAATGTCGTCGGCGGAAATGCCGTGATCCGGGAAAATTTCTTCGAGCTTGGCGGCGATAAGATTAGCGGCTTTGCGCCGCCAGCCGAGGCCGGTCAGCGCTGGATGATTGATGCGCGTGTTCTCGGCGACGCTGAGGTTCGGGCACAGCGACAGTTCCTGGAACACGCAGCGTATGCCGAGCTTCAGCGCGCGCGCCACCGAGTAGTCGATTTCCGCATTGCCGCGCACCGCGATCTCGCCATCCGGCCGCAGCGTGCCGGCCACCATATGCATCAGCGTCGACTTGCCGGCGCCGTTATGGCCGACCAGCCCGACGCATTCGCCGGCGCCGACATGAAAGTCGACGCCGTCAAGGGCACGAACGGCGCCGAAATGTTTTTCGGCGCCGTTCAGCCTGATGATGTCGGTATTCGCCTTGAGCATGCTCAACGATATCCGGTTGGCAATGCGGACGGCAACCGGACTTGCATCACTTGATGTTGGCTTTGATCGCCGCGATGGCTTCTTCCTGCGTGTATTCGTGGGTGGCGACGCCGCCTTCCTTGATCTTCGGCAGCGCGGCCTCGAAATCGTCCTGGGTGAAGGCCAGATACGGCACCAGGAGATCGTGCGGGATGTCGGTGCGGCCGTCGAGCACCTGCTGCGCCACCCAGAAGGCGAGCGTCGACACACCTGGTGCGATCGAAGCCGACCAGGTCTTGTAGCCGTCCTTCTCCTTCTGCTCCTTCCACCATTTCAGCTCGTCCTGCCGATTGCCCATGATGATGGTCGGGCGCGGCTTGCCGGCGGCGGCGAAGGCTTGCGCGGCGCCATAGCCGTCACCACCCTGGTCGACGATGCCGACGACATCCGGCAGCGACGGCAGGATGGTCGCGACCGCCTTCTGCGCCGTCGTCTGGTCCCAGTCGCCGGTCACCGAGCCGACGATCTTGAATTCGGGATGCGCGGCGACGCCTTCGAGGATGCCGGCATGGATGGCGTCGTCGATCGAAGTGCCGGCAAGGCCGCGGATTTCAAGCAGATTGCCGCCCTTGGGCTGGAACTTGGCCATCTGCTCGACTTCCTGCTTGCCCATATCCTTGAAGTCGACGACGACGCGGTAGGCGCAAGGTTCGGTGACGATGCCATCGAAAGAGACGACGACGATGCCGGCGTCGCACGCCTGCTTGATGGCGCCGTTCAGCGCATCCGGCGAGGCGGCGTTGATGACGATGGCGTCATAGCCCTGCAGGATCAGGTTCTGCACCTGCGCTGCCTGGGTCGGCACTTCCTTGTCGGCGGTGGTGAAGATGTCGGCGGCGCCAACGATCTTGTCCTCGACCGCCTTCTTGGTGACGATGCCGTAGCTGTCGAGCATCGCCTGGCGCCACGAATTGCCGGCGTAATTGTTGGAGAAGGCGATCTTCTTGCCGCTGGTGTCGGCCAGCGCCGTGCCCGAGGCGAGCATTGCCGCAAGCGCGCTCAGGACGAGCAGTTTCTTCATGTCATTATCCTCCCATGGATTGTCGGCCCCGCCGACTGTTGCTGATGATTTTGGCGTTGGCTGCCTGTTTTTTATCTATTGTCAGACAAATCCAGATGCGCCCGCTTGTCAACTGCGATCGGCCCCGCTTTGGCGATCAACTTCAGGTGCGATGATTGAAAAGCCTTCATGTGCTGGTCTAGGGAAGGGTCCAGGAGACCATGCATGGCAGCGACGCCGCCGACCCTAGCCCCCAGTGCATCCGAAAAAATGGGCGCGCCCGGAATTCCGGCGCGCTGGACGTCGAGCGCCAAGAGCGGCGTTGGCGCAGCGCTGTCGCCGGCGAGCCGCATCTGGTTCACGCTCAGCCACGGCATCGTCAACGAGGTCTATTATCCCGGCCTCGACAGCGCCTGCACGCGCGACATGGGGCTGCTGGTCACCGGCCCCGGCAGCTGGTTCTCCGAGGAGAAGCGCGACGCCACCCACGTCATCGCGCCGTTCGAGGACGGCGTGCCCGCCTACCGGCTGGTCAACACCACGCTCCGTTACCGGATCGAAAAGCGCATCCTGGCCGATCCGGCGCGCCCGGCGCTGTTGCAGGAGACCAGCTTCACGCCGCTAGAGGGCAATGCCGCCGACTACCGCGTCTACGCTCTGCTGGCGCCGCATCTCGTCAATGCCGGCATGGGCAACACCGCATGGGTCGGCGAGCACAAGGGCAAGCCGATGCTGTTCGCCTCCGGGCGCGGCACCTGCCTGGCGCTCGCCTCGTCGCTGCCCTGGGGCGACTGCTCGGCCGGTTATGTCGGCTTTTCCGACGGCTGGCAGCAGCTCAGCCGTGAGGGCCGGCTCGGCCTATCCGGCCAAAGAGCCGAGGACGGCAATGTCGCGCTGACCGGCGAGATCGGTTTTTCCTCAGGCAACAACACGGCCCTGCTGGCGCTCGGCTTCGGTTCGACCCCCGACGAAGCCGCCGAAAACGCCACCGCCAGCCTGAAGCGCGGGTTTGAGCCGGCGGCAAAGGCCTATGTCGCGAAATGGCGGAAATGGCAGGCCGGCTTGCTGCCGCTCGACCGCCATGATGCATCCGGCCTCAACACCTACCGTGTCAGCACCGCGGTGCTGGCGACGCACCTGTCGCTGGCCAGGCCAAGTGCTGCCGTCGCCAGCCTGTCGATCCCCTGGGGCTTCAGCAAGGGCGATGACGACCTCGGCGGCTATCACCTGGTCTGGCCGCGCGACCTGGTCGAGACCGCGGGCGGCTTCGTCGCCGCCGGCGACTCCGCGCAGGCGTTGCAGATCCTCACCTATCTCCGCTCGATCCAGCAACCGGACGGCCACTGGCCGCAGAATGTGTGGCTTGACGGATCGCCCTATTGGCCGGGCATCCAGATGGACGAATGTGCCTTCCCGCTGCTGCTGGCCGATGCGCTGCACCGTGCCGGACATCTGCCGCGCGCCAAACTCGCTGCTTTCATGCCGATGATCGAGAAGGCGGCGTCCTATGTCGTGCGCAACGGCCCCGTTACCGGGCAGGACCGCTGGGAAGAGGATGCCGGCTACAGTCCGTTCACGCTTGCCGTCGAGATATCGGCGCTGCTGGGCGCCGCCGATCTGTTCGAAGCCTCGGGTATGGCGGAGCCGGCTAACTATTTGCGCGAGGTCGCCGACTGCTGGAACGACCAGATCGAGCGCTGGACCTACGTCGGCGGCACGCCGGAGTGCCAGAAGGCCGGCGTCGACGGCTACTACGTCCGCATCGCGCCGGTCGACGCTTCAGGCGCCGCATCGCCGAAGGACGGCTTCGTGCCGATCAAGAACCGGCCGCCGGGCGATACCGACAAGCCCGCCGAGGCGATCGTCAGCCCGGACGCGCTAGCGCTGGTCCGCTTTGGCCTCAGAGCCGCGGATGATCCGCGCATCGTCGACACGGTCACGATCATCGACGCGCAATTGCGCTGCGACCTGCCGCAAGGACCTCTTTGGTATCGCTACACCAGCGACGGCTATGGCGAACACGCCGACGGCGCACCCTTCGATGGCACCGGCCAAGGCCGGCCGTGGCCGCTGCTCGCCGGCGAGCGCGCCCATTACGAACTGGCCGCCGGAAACAAGGACAAAGCGGCAAGCCTGCTCAAGACATTCGAGGCGTCCGCCGGGCAAGGCGGCCTGCTGCCGGAACAGGTCTGGGACGGCGCCGATTTGCCGGAACGCGAATTGTGGCTGGGCAAGCCGTCGGGCAGCGCTATGCCGCTGGTTTGGGCGCATTCCGAACACATCAAGCTGTTGCGTTCGCTGCGCGACGGCGCCGTCTTCGACATGCCGCCGCAAGGCGTCAAGCGCTACATCGAGGGCAAGACCGGTTCGCCGCTCAGGATATGGCGCTTCAACAACAAGCTGCGCACGCTGCAGGCCGGCAAGAGCCTACGCATCGAATTGCTGCAGCCGGCGCTGATCTGCTGGAGCGGCGACCATTGGCAGACCATCCACGAAATCGACACAGCCGAAAACGCTTTGGGCGTTCATCTGGCTGACTTGCCCGTGGCCGATATTCCGCCGGGTAACACCATCGTCTTCACTTTTTTCTGGCCCGACGGCGACCGTTGGGAGAATGTCGACTTCACCGTCGGCATTGAAGAACTAACTCGCCAGTAATTTTCGTTTCCTCCAGCGACTAGGACAACACCATGCAGATCGGAATGATGGGACTGGGCAGGATGGGCGCCAACATGGTGCGCCGCCTGATGCGCGACGGCCATGAATGCGTCGTCTACGACATCAACCCGGCAAGCGTTGCCGCCCTGGTCGCCGACGGCGCCATCGGCGCCGCCTCGATGGAGGAGTTCGTCGGCAAGCTGTCCAAGCCGCGCAGCGCCTGGCTGATGCTGCCGGCGGCAATCACCGGCAAGATCGCCGACCAGGTGGCAGCACTGATGGAGCCCGGCGACATCATCATCGACGGCGGCAACTCCTACTACCACGACGCCGTCGACCAGGCCGCCGAGCTGGCAGTCAAGGGCCTGCACTATGTCGATGTCGGCACCAGCGGCGGCGTCTGGGGCCTGGAGCGCGGCTACTGCCTGATGATCGGCGGCCCCGACGTTGCGGTCAAACATCTGGATCCGATCTTCGCCACGCTGGCGCCCGGCGCCGATGCCGGCGCCACGCCGGACAAGGCTGCGGGGACCGCACCCTTCGGCTATCTGCATTGCGGACCGAGCGGCGCCGGTCATTTCGTCAAGATGATCCACAACGGCATCGAATACGGCGTCATGGCCGCCTATGCCGAAGGCATGAACATCCTGAAATCGGCCAATGCCGGCAAAAGGCAGCGCACCGCGGATGCCGAGACCAGCCCGCTGGAAAACCCGCAATACTACCAGTTCGACATCGACCTGCCGCAGGTGGCCGAAGTCTGGCGCCATGGCAGCGTCATCGGCTCCTGGCTGCTCGACCTCACCGCCGGTGCGCTGAAGAGCGACCCGGGGCTTGCCCAGTTCGGTGGCCGCGTCTCTGATTCCGGCGAAGGTCGCTGGACGCTGAAGGCGGCGATCGACACTGGCGTGCCGGCGCCCGTTCTGTCCTCAGCGCTGTTCGACCGCTTCTCCTCGCAAGGCGAATCCGAATTCTCCGACAAGCTGTTGTCGGCCATGCGCTATGCCTTTGGCGGCCATGTCGAGAAACCGAAGGCCGGCAAGTGAAGCCGACAGGGGAGACGAACGCATGAGCCAGGACCGGTCAGACACGCTGGTGCTCTTCGGAGCAACCGGCGACCTCGCCCACAAGAAGATTTTTCCGGCGCTTTACCAGATGGTCGCCAAGGGTACGCTGACCGAGCCGGTGATCGGCGTTGCCTTCGATGCCTGGGACATCAAGCAGCTGCAGGCGCGAGCCCGCGACGGCATTGTCAATGCCGTTGGCAAGATCGACGAAAAGACCTTCGCCAAATTTGCCAATTTGCTGCGCTATGTCAGCGGCGACTACCGGGACGGCGCGACCTTCGCAAAGCTGAAGACCGCGCTCGGCTCGGCGCAGCGGCCGCTGCACTATATGGCCGTGCCGCCGACCATGTTCGAGACGGTGGTTCAGGGGCTGGAGCAGTCCGGTACCGCCCATGGTGCGCGTCTGATGGTGGAAAAGCCGTTCGGCCACGATCTGCAATCGGCACGCTGGCTGAACCGGGTGCTGCATCTGGTATTCGACGAGCAGTCGATCTTCCGCATCGACCATTATCTCGGCAAGGAAGCGATCCAGAACCTGCTCTATTTCCGTTTCGCCAATGCCTTCCTCGAACCGATCTGGAACCGCAACTTCGTCGAAAGCGTGCAGATCACCATGGCCGAGGATTTCGGCATCGACGGCCGCGGCAAATTCTACGACGATGTCGGCGCCATCCGCGACGTGATCGAAAACCATCTGCTCAACATCCTTTTGCTGCTCGCCATGGAGCCGCCGGTTGGCCGCTCCGCCGACGATCTGATCGACGAGAAGGTGCAGGTGCTGCGCGCCATCCGCACGCTGACCAAGGACGACGTCGTGCGCGGCCAGTTCACGGGCTATCTCACTGAGCCCGGTGTGAAGCCGAACTCGCCGGTCGAGACCTTTGCCGCGGTGCGCTTCATGGTCGACACATGGCGCTGGCGGGACGTCCCGTTCTTCATCCGCACCGGCAAGAACATGCCGGTGCACGTCACCGAAGTGATCGTGCGGCTGAAGCGGCCGCCGCTCGACGTTTTCGACCCGATCAAGCCTGACGACGCCAATTATGTCCGCTTCCGCATCGACCCCCAGGTGGCGATCTCGATCGGCGCGCAGCGCAAGGCGGCCGGCGACGACATGGTCGGCGAGCAGGTCGAACTCACCGCGCTTGACGACTCGAAGAGCGACATGCCGCCCTATGAGCGGCTGATCGGCGACGCCATGAACGGCAATGGCCAGCTGTTCACCCGCCAGGACGCAAGCGAGCTTGCCTGGCGCATCGTCGGCCCGGTGCTGGGCGACACCACACCGCCGCACATCTATGAGCCGAAGACCTGGGGCCCGGCCGACGCCATGGCCAGCTTCGGCCCGCCCAACGGCTGGATCAATCCGACCAAGTGAGCGGAGGAAACGACATGGCCAAGGCAGCCAAGCCCGCGACGGCCGGGGCCGAACCGATCGTGCTGACGATCGATGTCGGCGGCTCGCACGTCAAGATCCTGACCAGCGCCGGCGGCAAGGAGCGGCGCGCCGATTCCGGTCTCGGGCTCACGCCGCAGCAAATGATCGCCACGGTCAAGACGTTGGTCGAAGGGCTGGCCTATGATGTCATCTCGATGGGCTATCCCGGCCCGGTGAGGGAGAACAAGCCTTCGCTCGACCCCGCCAATCTCGGCAAGGGCTGGGACGGCTATGATTTCACCGCCGCCTTCGGCAAGCCGGTCAAGGTCGTTAACGATGCGCTGCTGCAGGCCATTGGCAGCTATGAGGGCGGGCGCATGCTGTTCCTCGGCCTCGGCACCGGCCTTGGAGCGGCAATGATCCTCGACAATGTCTGCCAGCCGATGGAGCTTGCCCATCTGCCCTACCGCAAGGGCCGCAGTTTCGAGGACTATGTCGGCGAGCGCGGCCTGGAGAAATTCGGCAAGAAGAAATGGCGCAAATACGTCTTCGACATCGTCGAGCGGCTGCGTGCGGCCCTGCAGCCGGACTACATCGTCATCGGCGGCGGCAATGTCGACAGACTGGATGAATTGCCCGCCAAATCCAGGCGCGGCGACAATACGCGCGCCTTCGAGGGCGGCTTTCGACTATGGCGCGACCGGGCGCTGATCGTCTGATAGTATTGAGATTCAGTATAGTTGTTCAAAATAACGTGTGACGCGACACGAAGTCATTGCGTTACGCAGATTTGGCGATTAGAGCGGTTGCACCGGATGGAATCATCTGGCGCAACCGTACAAATGCGGCAAGACAAATGACTAGAGCGGATTTCCGGCTCCGCAGGGACAGCTCCGGAAGTTTCCGCCACCCCCTAGCGACGGAGAGATAAATTGGCCGACGACAGCAACGACTCTGACAAGGACATCGACCTGCTCGAACTAACCGCCCATATCGTGTCCGCTTACGTCGAGAAGAACCGCTTGCCCGTTGCCGGCCTGAGCGATCTCATCGCCAGCGTTGCGGCGTCGATCGGCGGGCTCAGCCAGCCGCCGGCTCCGGTAGCGCCGCCGCAAATCCCGGCCGTCAATCCCAAGCGGTCGGTGACGGCGGACTACATCATCTGCCTCGAAGACGGCAAGAAGTTCAAATCGCTGAAGCGCCATCTCGGCGTTCATTTCAACCTGACGCCGGAAGCCTACCGCACCAAATGGGGCCTGCCGGCCGACTATCCGATGGTTGCCCCCAACTATGCGGCGTCGCGCTCCGAACTGGCCAAGTCGATCGGCCTCGGCCGCAAGGCCGCCGCGCCCGCGCCGGCCAAGGCGAAGGGTCGCAAAGCCAAAGTTCCGGCCTGAACATCAGCAGCTCGGCGCTGAGCCAACAGTTTGGACGACTGGAACAGAAGCCTGCCGGCGAATGAGCCTTGGCAGGCTTCGTGCTTTTATGGCTTGTACCTCGGAAATGTCAGGACTTTGGGGGAGCGGCCATGAACTACGCCAGAATGGTGATCGAGAAAGAGGCGCCGGAAGAATACGGTTACGACCGAATCCGCTACAACCTCTCCGAAAGCTCGATCTCCGACCAGAAACTCTCCGACATCGGCCTGTCGCTGCCTGACCTGACCCTGTTCTATGGCGAGCATCGCGGCGACAAGGAGCTGCGGGCGCTGATCGCGGCGCAGGATTCCGGCATTTCGCCCCGACGACGTTCTGGTCACGGCCGGTGCGGCCGGCGCGCTGTTCATCATCTCGACCTCGCTTTTGTCCGAGCGCGACCACCTCGTCGTCATCAGGCCGAACTACGCCACCAACATCGAGACCCCCAAGGCGATCGGCTGCGCCATCTCCTATGCCGATCTCGACTTCGACAACCGCTTCGCCATCGATGTCGGCCGCGTCGCGGCCCAGCTGCAACCAAACACGAAGCTGATCAGCGTCACCTGCCCGCACAACCCGACCGGCACGATGATGCGCCGGGCCGATCTCGATGCGCTCATTGCGCTGGCCGAAGCGAGCGGCTGCCATCTGCTGGTCGACGAGACCTATCGTGACCTGTCCTACGGACAGCGCCTGCCGGCAGCGGCTTCGCTCAGCCCCAAGGCGATCAGCGTGTCGTCGCTGTCGAAAGCCTTCGGCATTCCCGGCATCCGCATCGGCTGGCTGATCACGAGGGATGCCGAATTACAGGAACGCTTCCTCGCCGCCAAAGAGCAGATCGGCATTTGCGGCAGCGTCATCGACGAAGGCATTGCGCGCGGCATGCTGGAGCGCCGCGACGCCTTCCTGGCCGCACTGCTGCCCGAAATGGCCAAGCGCCGCGACATCGTCCAGGCCTGGATCGACCGCGAACCCCTGGTCGACTGGGTGCAGCCGCAAGGGGGCGTCGTCGGCTTTCCCAGGCTGAATGTCGGCTCCGACTTCGACCTCGACCGTTTCTACGTCAATCTGCTGGAAAGCCACGGCACCTATGTCGGCCCGGGCCACTGGTTCGACATGCCGAAGCGGTTTTTCCGCATCGGATTCGGCTGGCCGAAAGAGGCCGAATTGCAAGGCGGCCTCGACGCCATCTCAGCTGCGCTGAGGCAGTAACTTCGCCGCGCAATCGGGCGGATTGAACGAAAAACTCTTGATCCAGGCCCGATTATAACGCATACGCGCCCCGAACTTTCTCATTGGCCGGAACAGCGCCCATCTTTGGGAAGTGCCCCGCCGGCCAGTGCAAATCGCAACGGGGCCATATCCATGACATCCCATTCCCAGACATCGCCGGACCAGCGCTACGCCGCTTTCCGCCACCGCTCCTTCCTGAGCTATTGGGCGGCGCGTTTCCTCACCACCTTCGCTACCATGATCGTGTCCGTCGCCGTCGGCTGGCAGATCTACGATCTGACGCGCGATCCCTTCGATCTCGGCATTGTCGGCATCGTCCAGTTCCTGCCGTCGCTGCTGCTGGTGCTGGTCACCGGTGTCGTCGCCGACCGTTTTGGGCGCCGCCTGATCATGGCACTGGCCACCGTGATCGAGGCGGGCTGTGCGCTTGTTCTCCTGTACTTCACGCTGCGCGGCCTCGTCAGTCCGCTGCCGATCTTCATCGTACTGGCGCTGTTCGGCATGGCGCGCGCCTTTTACGGCCCGGCCTCATCGTCGCTGTTTGCCAATCTGGTGCCGCCTGAGGATTTCGGCAATGCGATCGCCTGGAACTCGTCGGCCTGGCAGACGGCAACCATTGTCGGCCCGATCGCCGGCGGCCTGCTCTATGGCGTCTCCGCCGAAGCCGCATACGCCACCGCCTCCGTGCTGATGCTGGTGGCTGGCCTGCTGATCTTCACCATTCCCAAGCCGGCCCAGCAAAGCGCCACCGACAAGCCGACAATGGAAACTTTGTTTGCCGGCTTCCGCTACATCTGGAGCGAGAAGATCGTGCTCGGCGCCATCTCGCTCGACCTCTTCGCCGTGCTCCTGTCCGGCGCCTCGGCGCTGCTGCCGGTCTATGCCCGCGACATTCTCGAACTCGGCCCCTGGGGCCTCGGCCTGCTGCGCTCGGCGCCGGGCATCGGCGCCATCTGTGTCGCGGTCTGGCTTGCCGGACACCCGCTGCGCGACAATGCCGGCAAGATCATGCTCGGCTTCGTCGCAGGCTTTGGCGCCTTCACCGTGCTGTTCGGCGTCTCGGCCATCACGTGGCTGTCGATCCTGGCCCTTGCCGGCCTCGGAGCCACCGACATGTTCAGCGTCTATATCAGGGAGACGCTGATCCAGCTGTGGACGCCCGACGAGGTCCGCGGCCGCGTCAACGCCGTCAACCAGGTCTTCGTCGGCGCCTCCAACGAAGTCGGCGAATTCCGCGCCGGCACCATGGCGGCGCTGATCGGCACGGTGCCGGCAGTGGTGATCGGCGGCATCGGAGCGATTGCCGTCGCCGGCCTATGGGCGGTGCTGTTTCCGCAGCTGCGCCGGGTGCGGCATCTCAACAGCCGCAACTGATCGAGCGCACCGGCTTCCACGGTCAGTCGCGCTGCCGACTATTTCGTTTTGGTATTGGTTTGCCGCATAGTCGATAGTGAAGGTACCCGCAGGAGCGCGAACGCCCTTCGTCGCGTTGGATATTGTGACTGTCGTGGTAAGGCCCCTTTCGTCAGTGAGGCTCCATCTGCGTAGATCGAGCGACTCCCTGTCAAACACCATAGTGATATTCGAATTGCCGAAGACCGACTTGTCGGCCAGCTTGACGATCACGTGGGCGCCATCGTCTCTGATGCTTTTGAGGCGATTGCCGGAAAAGTTGACCTGGTTGTCGAGGAGCAGCTTAAGCGGCGTCTTCGAAAGAGCATAAAGCCGCGATGTCTTGAGCTTGTTGTTATAGACCACCAAGGATTTTCCATCTGCAATTACGCTGATCCCTGATTGGCCTGCATAGTTGACGCGAATCTTGCCCGGCCGCTGGAAAAAAATTTCCCTTTGGTCCTTTCCGCTCTTGGGCCCGACTGGACAAAGTCCCCGGACATGGACTTTACCGATGAGAAGTGATCGGCAATCGTCTTCGCTTCTACAGGCGCGGCCGAGATCGCGGTCGTAAGTTCGACGTTTATCGCGGCAGCGCTAACAACGGCAAACCAGAAAGCCAGCAGTCTTTTGATTCTATATGCCATTCAGTTATCCTACCCCGAGCAGGCGCGTGATCTAAAGAGATCACGCGCCTTTGAGATCAGTAGCCGTCCGGGCACCGTGCAACGTACACTCGACCGTACTGATCGCGGTATCTGCACTGGCCGGCTTCGCTGGCGTGCCCGATGACCGCTCCGGCTAGCGCTCCGACCGCGCCGCCAACAACCGCTCCTTTCACCGGGTCACCGGCCACTGCTGCGCCTACAGCCGCGCCACCCAAGCCACCGACGGCAGCGCCTTGTTCGGTGCGGGAGCATGCCGCGAGCGGAACGAGTAGACTCAATATGAGCAGCGTCTTCTTCATTGGTTCTCTCCTGAGGCCATTGTTAGCCGAAGCTTAAATGCGCCACGGAGTTTTTCGATCCATCGACCCAGGCTACGGAACCCTCGCAACGTTTGCACCCGTGGGCTGCGCTCGCTTTTTCACGCCTCGGCAGACGTAAGTCGTCTTTTGGTCAAGCTCGGCCGTTCAGAGTAATTGGACTTTACTCTATCCCTCGGTAGGCTTGCCGAAAATCAGCTGCAAAAACTCGCTCAGCCAGCGCTTGAGATGCATGTCCCAGATCAGCCGGCCGCCGAGATGGTCGCGGCCGGGCTGCGCGCCGGGCAATTCGAAGCGGTGCGCGCCGCGCACCACCCAGCGCTGCATCATCAGCCGGGTCAGTTCGCCATGGAACTGGATGCCCCAGGCATTGTCGCCATAGCGAAAGGCCTGATTGGGATAGGTTTCGGCGGTCGCCAGCAGCGTCGCATCCCTGGGCAGCGAAAAGCCCTCGCGGTGGAACTGGTAGACCATGTCGGGCCAAGGTAGCAGCTTTTTGCCGGCTTCGGTCGGCCTCAGCGGATACCAGCCGATCTCGACCAGTCCTTCACCATGACCCTCGACCTTGCCGCCGAGATGGTTGGCCAGCATCTGCGCCCCAAGACAGATGCCGAGGAAGGGCCGGTTCTCGCGCAGCGGCACATTCAGCCAGTTGGTCTCGCGGCGGACGAATTCATCCTCGTCATTGGCGCTCATCGGCCCGCCGAACACCACGGCGCCGGCATGCAAATCCAGTGTTTCCGGCAGGCTGTCGCCGAGCGGCGGCCGGCGGATGTCGAGATCGAAACCTTCCTCGAGCAGCATGTGGCCGACCCGGCCGGGGCTCGAAGTCTCCTGATGCAGCACGATCAGGATTTTCGGTTTCGAGCTCGGTCTAGGCGGCATGGAGAGCTGGGATCCTATTCGTCGCTCGACGTTCCACTGGCGCCGGGCGCGGCGGCGGCCGCCTTGCGACGTGCCTCGATCCGGTCTTGGCGTTCGACGCCGATCAGTTCGGCGACGCGCCAGACCGTGTTGTCTTCCAGCTCATGCAGTTCGCCGTCGGCATAAACGATCTCCCACATCAGGCCGATGAAGGCCTTGCGCGCATCAGCATCGAGATGGCGTTTCAAGACGCTGGTAAAGGCATAGAGGTCGATCGCCTCATTGTCGGCGCGCTCGCCGGCTGCAGCCAGCGCATCGAGCTCATCGCCGCTGATCGAATAGCTCTGCGCCAACACCTGCTTTAACCGCTCCCACTCGACATCCTGGCGCACGCCGTCGGCATTCATCACATGGTAGAGCAAAGCCGAAGCGGCAACGCGCGGATCGTCGGCATTGGCGCGAGCCCCCGCGCCGGCCGGCAGGTCTTTCAGAAAGGACAGAACGCGTTCGAACATGGTGCTCACATCAGGTCAGGGTTCAAAACAGGCGGAACCGGCGTGGTGATTTCTCCGCTTCGTCTTCGGGGTCGACGCCGGGGTCGTCCGGCAACCGGATAACCTCCTCGGCCGGCTCGACTGCTTCGCTATCCGTCGGCACC
The DNA here is from genome assembly GCF_056404315.1 of Mesorhizobium sp. P2_D6. Lineage (NCBI taxonomy): Bacteria > Pseudomonadati > Pseudomonadota > Alphaproteobacteria > Hyphomicrobiales > Phyllobacteriaceae > Mesorhizobium > Mesorhizobium sp. P2_D6. The sequence goes on from NZ_JBFUEG010000004.1 coordinate 379,139, forward strand.
GCAGCAAAAGCTGCGGCGGTGACCGGCGTGACATGGTCGTCGCCCACCACAGACTTCGGCTCAATCGGCGCCTCGCTGATCGTTCTGCCGACGGCCGGATGGTCGACAACCTTGGCCTCCTTTGCCGGCTTGGCCGGTGCCGCAAGCACCGGCACCTCGGCCCCAGGTGTTTCCTCATGGCTGTCGATGAGCTGGCCGAGCCGTTCCATCGGTGCGCGCCAGGTGAAGGCGTCGAGCTTGCCGCTGATCGGCGACACCGGCGCCCAGCGTTCGGAGACGACGCCGTCGGCAACCCAGGCCGGATCGCGCGGCGCCCGGACGGCCTTGGACAGCAATTGCCGGATCTTGCCCTGATCGCCGGTCTCGGCCTCCTCGATATCGGCCAGAAGCAGGTAGGCGCCTTCGCGACGGTCCATGCGGATCGCCGCTTCGGCCTCGCGGCGGGCGGTGGAAAAATCCTGCGCGTCGAGCGCGGCGCGTGCCACCGTCATCGACGATTCGGCGTTGTTACGCTTCAGCTCCTGCAGCTTTTTCGCCCGGTTCAGGCGGTCGACCACCGCATCGCCCGGCCTTGCATGCGTGTAGAGCTCGGCGATCTCCGGATGCGGCTCAGCTTTCCAGGCTGCCTCGAGTATCTTGGAACCTTTGCGGACGTCATTCTGCTTGAACAGAAGACTGGCCGCCGCAACCGCGGCCGGCGCGAAATCGGGCGCCAGCTTGTTGGCCTCGAGCGCCGCTGTCTTCGCCGTGTTAGGATCGCTGTCGGTCAGCGACTGCGCCTTGGCAGTCAAAAGCACGGCGCGGCGCCGGTTGGCGGCGTCGCGTTCGATCTGCCGGGTCGACTTCTGCGCCTCGACCAGTTTCAGAGCGCTATCCCAGTCACCGCGCCCGGTCAGGTCTTCGAGTGTCGATTCCGCGGCCCAGGCCAGTTGCGGCGCCACGGCAGCGGCGCGGCCGGCATAGTGGCGCGCTGCGTTGCGGTCGCCCAGCCGCTCGGCTTCGAGATAGAGCCCGCGCAAGCCGAGCAGCCGCATTTCGGGATCGTCGAGCATCGCCTCGAATTTCTCGCGCGCGCCCTCATGGTCGCCTTCGAGCAGCGAGGCCTGCGCTTCGAGCAGATGGATCAGCGGCTCCTGATCGGAGCGGATCAGCTTGGCCGCTTCCTTGGTCTTCTTGCGCGCCAGCGCGCCATCGCCGGCGCCGGCGGCGATCATGCCGGTCGACAGCGCCTGGTAGCCGCGGTCGCGGCGCCGCACGCGGAAATAGCGCGAAATCGTATAGGGGCTGTTCCACAGCGCCTTGATCAGCCACCAGACGATCATCACTGCTGCGACGACGGCAACGATCGCAACCGCCGCCACCATCAGGCTGACCTGATACTGATAGCCGTTGAAGGTGACGATCATCTCGCCGGGACGGTCGGCCAGCCAGGCAAAGCCCAGGCCGAGCGCGAAGACGGCGGCGATAAAGGTGAGAATGCGGATCATCGTGTCGTCCTCATGCCTTCATCGCGCCTGCAATCAGCGCGTCGACCTGCGTCTCGACCTCGATGCGCGCTTTCAGTTTGCCGGCAAAATCGGCGCCCGCGGCTTTCACCGCATCGGGCAGCGTCCGATACTCGCTGAGTGCCTTGGCGTAGTCGCCCTGATTGACCGCCACCTCCATGCGCGCCACGGTTTCCGGTGCACCGGCACCTTCGACGGCGCCGATCGGCCGCACCTTGACCAGCGATTCGGCGCTCGACAAAAGGTTCTGGAAGAAGCCGGCATTTTCGTCGACCGGCGTCGCCGCGGCGATCATCGCATTGGCCGCGGCATCTACCTCGCCGGCGATTTCGATGCGGGTGGGAACGCCTTTTTCGGCATAGGGACGCAACGCCGCAATCTGCGGCGCATCGGGCGAGATCGCTGCGAACGTCTCCAACTCGGCAGCGAATGGCGCGCCGCGATCGAGCGCCGACTTCAGCGCCGAAGCGGCGATGGCCATCGCGATCTTCGGCTGCGAGGCCTGCGCATCGACCTTGCCAGCGAGCTGCGTCACCGACTGTTCGAGCGCGGCGATCTTGGCCTCCTGCGCTTTGGCTGCCTCGCCGGCCGATTTCACGAGGGCGTCCAGACTCGAAAGCTTTTCGTTGAGGGGCGCGATATCGACCGGACCGCCGGCCTGGCCGAGGGCCGCGACCGCCGTCTCGATCTGCTTGACCTTGTCGCCAAGCGCGGCAAGCCCGGCATTGTCGCCGGCGCCGCCTTGCTCGACCGCCGATTTCAGCGATGCGACATCGGCCTTCACCTGGTCCAGAGTCGATGACAGCCCGTCCACCTTGGCCGTTGCGGCGCCGCTGCCGCTGGCTTCCCTGAGGTCGGCGATTTCGCTCTTCAGCGAGGCGATCTCGCCATCGACGCCGTCGAGCGAGACCGTGCCACCGCCCGAACCCGGAGCGCCGAGCACGCCGGCAAACTGCAGCCCGCCGGCGGCGGCCAGCGCGATGACACCGCCAATGATGCCGGCGGCAATGCCGTTGGAACGCTTCGGCTGCGCTGCCATGGGCTGGCTCCTCACCTCGGCTGTATCAGGCGTTTCCTTAGATGCACCCGGCTTGGGCGAGGCATCCTCGAAACTGTAATCGGAGGTCCTGGCGTGCGACGGCGCGTCCGAGGCGGCGGGATAAGGCCTTTCCGGTTCGCCGGACACCTTGGCACCGGTGCTCTCCGGCGCGGCCTGCGCCGCGGCGTCGGAATGCTCCCACGGCTCGAGATCAGCTTGGTCAGCATGAACCGGCTCGTCAGGCGTCTCCGGCTGTGCATCGGTCGTGGCAGCCGCCTCCTCGTGCATGACCGATTCGGCCGAGGTCCCGGTCGCATCGGGGCTAGGGGATGCCCCCACATCGCCATCCGCCTTGGCGGCATCCGCATCGACGATGCGCGAGACGGCGCCGGGTTCGAGCTCGATGGTCACCGGCTCGCGGCGGCTTTTCGAATGTCGCATCTTCGGCGTCTTGACCATGCCTGGGCTCCGCAAATCCTGCTTCGTCTCAACGCCTGACGGCGCGTGATGGTTTAAAAAATGGTCTAGCACATCACCAAGCGGTGAAAAGGGGCGGCGTGATGACACGGGGGTCAGGGGCCCGCACGCAACAGCTCAAGCAACGCCTCCTCCTGCGGTTCCCGGGCAATCACTATTTTTTTGCCGGCGGCATTGCCGAAGGCAGCTGCTATGCGCTCGGACAGGGCAAAAATCCGCGCCTTTCCAAGGAGATCGCCCAATTCCGCCCGCTTGGCCAAGGCCTGCAACGCTGCCGCCCCCTTGGCCGAATAGAGCAGCACCGCATCAACCGCCTGACCGGACAGGCGCGCACGGATTTCATCATCGGAATAGTTCAGTGAGACAGTGTCGTAGGTTTCGATGGCGCGGACCTCGACACTGGCCTGTCGCAGCCGCGCCTCGAAAGCCGGAAACCGCACGCGTCCCGTGAGATAGACGATTGCCTTGCCGAAAACGCCGGCGGCAATCGCTTCGGCCAGTTTCTCGGCGTCGCCCGGCCCTTCGTGGACCGACAAAAACCCAACCGCGCGCGCCGCTTCAGCCGTCCTTGCGCCGACGGCATGGCAAGGCAAGGCGGCAAGCGCCGCGATGAGCTCTTTAGGCGTATGGCGCACGGCATTGGCGCTGGTGATCGCGACGGCCACGGCATTGTCGCCTGCTGCGCTAGCATCGACCGGCAGGGCTACGGTTTCGGTCAATGGCAGAAGGATCGGCTCAAATCCCAGCCCCTGCAACCGCCGCATGGTGCGCGACGCCCCGGGTTGCGGCCGCGTCACCAGGACACGCATATCAGACCCAGCCGTCGAAGAAGGTTTCGCCGGCCTTGGCCCGCACCGTTTTGGCGGCGTCCATGCCGATACGGGCGGCATCCTGCGCCGGACCCTCGGCCTTAACCTCATGCGATTGCGTGCCATCTGGCGAAATGATCAGCCCGGCGAAGGTGAGCGTGCCGTCCGCTATCGTGGCATAGCCGGCGATCGGCGTGCGGCAGGAGCCGTCGAGTGCCGCCAGAAAGGCGCGCTCGCAGGCCAGCGCCTGGCCCGTCGGCACATCATGGATGGCGGTCAGCATCTGTTCCACGGCGCTGTCGCCGATGCGGGTTTCGATGCCGATCGCGCCTTGTCCCGGTGCCGGCGGAAAAGCGTCGAGCGGCATCAGATCGGTGACGACATGGCCGAGCCCCAGCCGCTTCAGCCCGGCATGGGCGAGGATGGTGCCTTCGGCGACGCCTTCCTCCAGCTTGCGCAGCCTGGTCTGCACATTGCCGCGGAACATCACCACGTCGAGGTCCGGCCGCATGCGCCGGATCAGCGCCTGGCGCCGCAGCGAGGACGAGCCAACCTTGGCTCCCTGCGGCAGGTCGATGATCCTTTTCACCGCCTTGCCGATAAAGGCATCGCGCGCGTCCTCGCGCGGCAGGAAGGCGGACAGCTCAAGCCCATCCGGCAACACCGTCGGCATGTCCTTGGAGGAATGCACAGCGATATCGATCGCCCCGGCCAGCAACGCCTCTTCGATTTCCTTTGTGAACAGGCCCTTGCCGCCGGCTTCCGACAGCGGCCGGTCCTGGATGCGGTCGCCGCTGGTCGAGATGACGACCACCTCGAAGGCTTCCGCCGGCATGCCATGCGCTGCCATCAGCCGCGCCTGCGTCTCATGCGCCTGGGCGAGCGCGAGCGGGCTGCCGCGTGTTCCGATTTTCAAAGTTTGCATGGCGCGCGGTCCGTGATAACCCCCGGCTGGCTTTGCGTTTCCGGCACTCTCCCTAACGAGGCCCGCCTCTACTATCTAGGAAAGTCCGGCGACACAATCTCTGGAGACAGCGACGAATTGATCCGCGTTCTGGGCATTGAGACGAGTTGCGACGAGACCGCCGCCAGCGTGGTGACGTTGGACGGCGCTTCCGCGCCGGTCATTGCGTCCAACATCGTGCTCAGCCAGATCGAGGAGCACGCCGCCTTTGGCGGCGTCGTGCCGGAGATCGCCGCGCGCGCCCATGTCGAGGCGCTGGACGGGATCGTCGAGGCAGCCCTTGCCGATTCGGGCACAACGCTTGCCGACATCGACGCCATTGCCGCCACCGCCGGGCCTGGTCTGGTCGGCGGGCTGATCGTTGGTTTGATGACGGCCAAGGCGATAGCCGCGGCCGCCGGCAAGCCGCTGATCGCCATCAACCATCTCGAAGGCCATGCGCTGACCGCAAGGCTGACCGAGGGGCTCGACTTTCCCTATCTGCTGCTGCTGGTCTCCGGCGGCCACACGCAAATCGTCGCCGTGCGCGGCGTCGGCGACTACCAGCGCTGGGCGACGACCATCGACGACGCGCTCGGCGAAGCTTTCGACAAGACGGCGAAAATGCTCGGCCTGCCCTATCCCGGCGGGCCGAATGTCGAGAAGGCGGCAGCAACGGGCGATGCGACCCGCTTTGCCTTTCCACGGCCGATGAAAGGCTCGGCGCAGCCCGATTTCTCCTTCTCCGGTTTGAAGACCGCCGTGCGCCAGGCGGCGACCGCCATCCAGCCGTTGAGCGAGCAAGATGTCGCCGATATCTGCGCCTCGTTCCAGGCGGCGGTGGCCGATGCGCTGGGCGACCGCGTTGCCCGTGCGCTGGCCCGCTTTCGCCAGGAATTTCCGGACAAGGCCATGCCCTCGCTGGTCGTTGCCGGCGGCGTCGCCGCCAATCGCACGATCAAGGCGACGTTGCACAAGCTGTGCGCCGAGGCCGGCTTTGCCTTCGTCGCACCGCCGCTGAAACTGTGCACCGACAATGCGGCGATGATCGCCTGGGCCGGCATTGAGCGGCTGCGGGCTGGGTTGTCGCAAGAGAACGGTTTCGATTTCGTGCCGCGTTCGCGCTGGCCGCTGGACAGCATTTCGGCGCCGATGGTCGGCTCCGGCCGGCGTGGAGCGAAAGCATGACCGGCAGCAAGGCAAGCGACAGGGACAAGACCGGCTGGCGCGTCGCCGTGCTCGGAGGCGGCGCCTGGGGCACTGCGCTGGCGCTGGCCATGCTGCGCGCCGGCCACGATGTCCGGCTCTACGCCCGTGATGAAGAAACGGTCGCCGCCATCCACCGCGGTGAGAACCCGCGCTATCTCCCCGGCATCGCCATCGAGCCCGGCATCGCGGCGACGAGCGATATTGGCGCTGCGCTGACTGATGCCGATTGCGTGCTGGCCGTGGCGCCGGCGCAGGCGTTGCGCGCCATCCTGACGACAGCGAAACCCCATGTGACGCAAGGCATTCCGCTGGTTCTCTGCGCCAAGGGCATTGAGCGCGACACTGGCGCCCTGCTGTCGGCAATCGTCGCGGACATTTTGCCGGAAACCCCGGTCGCAGCCTTGTCCGGCCCAAGCTTCGCCGCCGATGTCGCCAGGGGCCTGCCGACCGCTGTCGTGGTCGCGGCTCGTGATGACGCCCTTGCGGCCGAGCTTGCCGCCCGCTTTTCGGCGGAAAACCTGCGCTGCTATTCCAGCGACGATTTGATCGGCGTCGAGATCGGCGGCGCGCTGAAGAATGTCTTTGCCATCGCCGCCGGTGCCGTCACCGGTGCCGGGCTCGGCGCCAGCGCGCAGGCCGCCATGGTGACGCGCGGTTTCGTCGAACTGCGCCGCATCGGCGCGTCCTTCGGTGCAAAACCGGAGACGCTGATGGGGCTTTCCGGCCTCGGCGATTTGCTGCTGACCTGCTCGTCCGCCCAGTCGCGTAATTTCGCCTACGGCTTGGCCTTGGGACAAGGCAAGCCCTTGGCCGGCCTGCCGCTCGCCGAAGGCGTGCCGACGGCGGCGATCGCCGCCCGCATCGCCACCGAGCGCGACATCGACGCGCCGATCATAACTGCGGTGTCGGCGATACTGGACGGCACGATCACCATACGGCAGGCTGTGTCCGCCCTGATGACGCGGCCGTTGAAGACCGAAGCTGATATCTGATCTCGGACAAACCGGAGTTTTGAAAGCATGCTGTTTGCGTTGATTTGCAAGGACAAGCCCGGCAGCCTGCAGGTGCGCGTCGACACGCGGCCCGCCCACGTCGCCTTTCTCGAGGGCTTGAACACCGACAGGACATTGGCCTTTGCCGGTCCGTTCCTCGATGCCGACGGCAAGCCGAACGGCAGCCTCGTCGTCGTCGAGGCCCCGGATCTGGCCGGTGCGCAGGCGCTGTCGGCCGCCGACCCCTATGCCAAGGCAGGGCTGTTTGAAACCGTCGAAATCCGCCAGTGGAACTGGACCTTCAACAAGCCGGCGGCTAGTTAATTCGGGCTACGCCAAGGAGGAGCAAAGACATGAACTACTGGCTGTTCAAATCCGAACCTTCGGTCTTTTCCTTCGAGGCGCTGAAGGCCAAGGGCAAGGCCGGCACGCAATGGGACGGCGTGCGCAACTATGCGGCGCGCAACAACATGAAGGCGATGCAGATCGGCGATCTCGGCTTCTTCTACCATTCCAATGAGGGGCTGAACGTCGTCGGCATTGCCGAGGTCTGCGCGCTTGCCCATCCCGACAGCACCACCGACGATCCGCGCTGGGAGTGTGTCGACATCCGCGCCTTCAAGGACGTGCCGAACCCGCCGACACTGGAACAGGTCAAGGCCAACCCGAAGCTCGCCGAGATGGCGCTGGTCAGGCTCGGGCGGCTTTCCGTACAGCCGGTGACTCCGGCCGAATGGAAGGAAGTCTGCCGCATGGGCGGCCTGACGCCCGCTCCGTGACGGTCCTCACGCCGAATAGCGCGAAAAAGTTCATTCTCGACAACACGGCTCTGATGACGCCGCCGCACGTGCCGGAAATTTTTCTGCGCCTTGCCGATGAGGCGCATGACCTCTGGCAGCGAACCGAGGACGAGTTGACCGAAATCGGGTTGCCGCCACCGTTCTGGGCCTTTGCCTGGGCCGGTGGCCAGGGTCTTGCCCGCTATATCCTCGACAACCCGTCTGAAGTGCGCGGCAAACGTGTGCTCGACTTCGCTTCCGGCTCCGGGCTTGTCGCCATCGCCGCCGCCAAGGCCGGTGCTGCACAAGTGATCGCCACCGACATCGACCCGTTCTGCGAAACGGCGATCCGCCTCAATGCCGAAGCCAACGGCGTTGCCATCGAATTTTGCGGCACCGACTGCATCGGCACCGATGCCGGCTGGGATGTGGTGCTGGCCGGCGACGTCTTCTACGACAGATCCTTCGCCGACACGCTGATGCCGTGGTTTTCGACACTGAAGGCGCGCGGCGCCGACATCCTCGTCGGCGATCCCGGCCGCTCGTACATGCCGAAGGCAGGACTGGAGCCGCTGGCCGTCTACGAAGTGGCGGTGACGCGGGCGCTGGAGGATGCCCTGGTCAAGCGCACCACGGTGTGGCGCTTCGCTTGACGGCGCTGCCGACAGGCATTCCATCGCGGGATTGATTTGAGAATACGCATGTCGTTATCCCAAGACCGCTCAACACTTTTGGGCGACATGCTCGAGGGGAGGACTTTATGGATTTTTCAGCAGTGAACTGGCTGGCGGTCGTTGTCGCGGCCGTGGTGGCGTGGCTGTTCGGAGCCGTCTGGTACATGGCTTTGAGCAAGCCGTGGCTGAAGGCGGCCAAGCTCGATCCGGCGACGATGAGCAAGTCGAAGCTGCCCTTCCTCATCTCCTTCATTGCCGAACTCATCATGGCTGCGGTCTTCGCCCTGGTTGTCGGCGCGATGACCGGCGGCGAGCCGACCCTTGTCGCCGGCCTGGTCTTCGGTTTCGTCCTCTGGCTCGGCTTCGTCGCCACCACGCTGACAGCCAACCATCGCTATGAGAATTTCGGCTGGGACCTGACCCTCATCGACGGCGGCCACTGGCTCGGCGTGCTGCTGATCATCGGCGCTGTCATCGGCTGGTTCGGCGCACCGGTCGTCCCCGGCTGAAGCCCTTTCCAGAGTCGAGACTGACCTACAGCTCGTCCCAGGCCCGGCGCGTCGGGTCCGGTTGCGGGTTGTGGACTTCGCCCAGGATCCAGTCCTTGAACGCGATGATCCTGGCGTCGTTTGCCGACCCTGCCGGATAGACCAGGAAATAGGCGAATTCGGCCGCCACCTTGAGGCCGAGTTCGAACGGCCGCACCAGCCGTCCCTCCGACAGGTCGTTCGCCACCATGGCGAAGTCGGCGAGCGCCACCGCATTGCCATCGAGCGCCGCCTGCACCGCATCTGACGAAGAGCCGAAAACGATGGTCCGGCTGTCATCAAAATCGTCGATGCCGGCCGCCGCCATCCACATGCGCCAGTTCGGCCAGGTCACGCCTTGCCGCGCCCAGACGATATGGGCAAGCGTGTGCCGGAACAGATCGCGCGGCTCGCGCAGCGGGGGACCGGAGGTCAGCAAAGCGGGGCTGCAGACCGGAATGATGATGTTGTCGAACAGCCGGTGGCTGACGATGCCCGGATATTTCCCGGTGCCGAAGCGAATGCCGATATCGACGTCATCGCGATCGAAATCGCGCACCTCATAGGTGATGTCGAAGCGAAGTTCGATCCCGGGCTGATGCTTGCGGAAATCCTCGACACGCCGCATCAGCCACTTGGTCGCAAACTGCGGGTCGAGCGTAATTTTCAGGAGCGCCATGCCGCGCGTCATCTTTTGCGCCCGCGAAACGGCCCGGTTGAGCAGGTCGAGCGCATCGATCGAAGCCTCGAACAGCACCGTGCCCGATTCCGTCAGCCGGATGGTCCGGCTGGTGCGGGTGAACAGCACGATGCCGAGCTGATCCTCGATCTCCTTGATCTGGTGGCTTACCGCCGCCGGCGTCAGCCCGAGTTCGTCCGCGGCCCGGGTGAAATTGAGGTGCCGGGCCGCCGCTTCCAGCGTCCTCAAGGCACGGGTTCCAGGCAGCAGGCGGGCCAATCGATCTCCAAATAAAACTTGATGATATGGAGAAAACTACTCGTTTCTCCTTTGTCTTTCAATCCGACATGATGGGCGCAATCGAAACACCATCAAACCGGATTTGATATCCGGAGGAACGGATCACACCATGTCCACCGTCGCTTTTCATTCATCGATTGCCCGGCCGTCTTGGCTGCGCGCCGTGCTCGACTGGCTTCGTCACGCCAGGGTCGCGATCCACCTCACCCAGCAAAATGTCGTCCACCAGGACGTCGAGGATCTCTCCGATCGCGAGCTGCGCGACATTGGCGGCGAACGCAAGGATGTCGCCCGCGCCATGGACCGGGAGTTGGGCAGGCTGGGACTACTGGATATCGGCTGGCAGAGGAATAAGCAGTGGTGAATAGGCAGTAGGCAGTAGGGAAAAATGAGACGGCACCGACACCCGGCCCTACTGCCTACTGCCTACTGCCTACTGCCTACTGCCTACTGCCTACTGCCTACTGCCTACTGCCTACTGCCTACCTAACCACCCTCACCACCGTCCTGTCCGAAATCAGCGGCAACAGTCGCGCCATCGTCCGCGCGGTTACCGCCACGCAGCCTTGCGTCGGCGTGAAGCCGGGACGCGCCAGGTGGAAGAAAATGGCGCTGCCGCGCCCGCGCCGGCGCGGCGCCATGTTCCAGTCGAGCACCAGGCAGGCATCGTAGAGGCGGTCGTCGCGCCGCATCCGCTCATGGCTGGCGCCGTAGGGGATTTTCACCGGCCGGTTGTAATTGCGGTCGTCCGGCACCTCGCACCAGCCGAGATCTGGGCCGATCGGGGCCATTGCCAGCCGGGTTTTGCGGGCCGCCGGAAAATGATCGCCCCGAAAATATCCCGATAGAATCCGCATCTCGCCAAGCGGCGTCGCGCCATCGCCCTCGCGCTTGTTGGCGGAGATGCCGCCGCGTCCGAGCGCGCACGCGAACACCTTGCTGCCGGCCTGCAAAATCCCTTGGCTTGGGTTGCCGGGCCTCGCCCGTACCACCAGCACCCGCAGCCCTTTAGGCAAAATTGCGCCGGCTGCATTGCGAACGCGTTTTTTCTTGTATGATCGTGTCACGGAACAAATCACTGTGATCGGACTGTTGCGCCGGTCAGCTTCCGCATAAATGGGGGTCGGTCAACTGAAAATTCTTTTCAAAACAACGGATTGATCCATGACATCACGTACCATTCTTATCGTTGACGACGATGATGACCTGCGCGGAACCCTCGTCGAGCAACTCGCCCTTTACGAAGAATTCGACGTCCTGCAGGAAGCGACCGCCGCCAAAGGTGTTGCTGCTGCGCGCGGTGGGCTCATCGACCTGCTCATCATGGATGTCGGCCTGCCCGACATGGATGGCCGCGAGGCGGTGAAGATCCTGCGCAAGGGCGGCTACAAGGCGCCGATCATCATGCTGACCGGCCACGACACCGATTCCGACACGATTCTGGGCCTCGAGGCCGGCGCCAACGACTATGTCACCAAGCCGTTCCGCTTCGCCGTGCTGCTCGCCCGTATCCGCGCGCAACTGCGCCAGCACGAGCAGAGCGAGGACGCCACCTTCTCGGTCGGTCCCTATACGTTCAAGCCCAGCCAGAAGCTTCTGATCGACCAACGCGGCGCCAAGGTGCGGCTGACGGAGAAAGAGGCCTCGATCATCAAATATCTCTATCGCGCCGACCAGAAGGTGGTAACGCGCGACGTCTTGCTCGAGGAAGTGTGGGGCTACAATTCCGGCGTCACCACGCACACGCTGGAAACCCATGTCTACCGGCTGCGCCAGAAGATCGAGCGCGATCCTTCCAATGCTGAAATTCTTGTGACAGAAAGCGGCGGCTACAAGCTGGTTCCTTAAACATTTCATTATTCAATAGGCGGTCGGGGCGGGACTGTTTCGGGTACGATCCGGCTGGAGGGGCCTGGATCGACCCGCGCATCGGCCCAAAATCGATTCGGTTTTGGGGAAGAACGCTGCGCAGATTGAAAATGTTGGAGCGTCTTTGCGCGACCAGGAGGACGCGCGGCGCTCTAAGGGAGGGATTGGACTGACCGTTCGGGGACGCAGCTAGAGATGGCGTTGGATGACGACATCCGCATCCTGTCCGCCGTGAAGCTCTTTGAGGGTTTCACGCAGGAACAGCTGCGCCTGCTCGCCTTCGGCGCCGAAGCCACGCATCTGCAGGCCGACCACAAGCTTTACCGCGAAGACGACGAGGCCGATTCGGCCTATATCGTGGTCAGCGGCCGCATCGTGCTCTATCGCGAGCAGAATGGCGAACGCATCCCGATCGGCAAGGCCGGCCCTGGTACGATGCTGAGCGAACTGGCATTGATCGCCGACACCAACCGGCTGACCAGCGCGTCGGCCGAGATCGATTCGGAAGTGATCCGCCTCAGCCGCAAGATGTTCCGCCGCATCCTCGAAGAATATCCCGACGTGGCGGTGAAACTGCACCAGCGCATCCTCGAGGATTTCCAGTCCATGATCGCACGCATCGAAAAACTGGCTCCGCGGTTTGGCGAGTAGGCTAATGCATATCGCCCACAAGTGCGCAGCGGTTTTGGGACAACGACATGCATCAAAACAAAGACTTAAGGCGCGTTGCCTGAATCCGTTTCAATGCGACGCGCTTTAACTGCTGTCTCGAACGGGTTTTGGCCTGAACAGGCACCAGAATGGCTTCCCGGGCGCAAGTTCACCTTGGCCCAGGAGTCGAAACCCGCAACGCTCGTAGAAAGCCAAATTCTTGCGTTGTGCGGTTTCGAGAAACGTCCCTGCCGAGACGGGATCTCCTTCGGCAAGATCGCAATAGGCCTTGATGAGCGCGCCGCCAGCCCCCTTTCCCTGCATTGAAGGGTGAACGCCCAAGACCCCAAGATAGAAATGCGGTTCCTGCGGCTTGTATTTCTCGCTGATGGCGTCAGCTCGCTCGAAGCGCGAAGCCATCGATGCCTGCCTTTGCTGGAGCAGAGCCCATCTCTCCTGGTGAGCCGGAAGCCATTCAGGCCGCTGCGTATCATAGCCCATCACCGCACCAAGGATGCGACCCTCGCTCTTTAACAGCAGCACAGGCATTCCAAGCGCCAGGCGCGCCGCCATCAGGATCGAGAAGAACTCCGTCACCAGGTCCTGACGCTGCGGAGGATCGAAGAAAAAACTCATCTGCGGATCATCGGCAAAGGCAGCCGCCAGACAGTCGGCCGCCGATGTCACATCCGGCTCCCGTGCTGCCACTATCTCCATTCAACGACCCCTTTGGCTCGCGGCCTAATCCAGATCAAACCGCGCAATCACCGGCACATGGTCCGATGGTCGGTCCCAGCCGCGTGCGGTGCGCAGGATTTCGTAGCCGGCAAAACTTGGCACCAGGTTCGGTGACGACCAGACATGGTCGAGCCGGCGGCCGCGGTTGGACGCCTCCCAGTCCTGCGCGCGATAACTCCACCAAGTGTAGAGCTTTTCCTCCACCGGCACGTTGAGCCGCATCAGGTCGACCCAGTCGCCGGCGACCCGCATCGCTTCGAAATTTTCGGTCTCGACCGGCGTGTGGCTGACGACGTTGAGCAATTGCTTGTGCGACCAGACATCATGCTCCAGTGGCGCGATGTTGAGGTCGCCGACCAGGATCGAGGCGGATGCCTCGTCATGCGCGGCGCGGATGGCATTCATCTCGTCGACGAAGTCGAGCTTGTGGCGGAATTTACGGTTGATCTCCGGATCGGGCTCGTCGCCGCCGGCCGGCACATAGAAATTGTGGATGAGGATCGCCTTGCCGCCGGCCTGCACTTTCACCGACAGATGCCGACTGTCGTCGATCTCGCAGAAGCGCCGCTTTTCGACCACCTCGATCGGCCGCCGCGCCACCGTCGCCACGCCGTGATAGCCCTTCTGGCCATGGAAGGCGATGTACTCGTAGCCCGCCTTGCGGAAGGCTTTTTCCGGAAACAGCTCGTCGGGAACCTTCGTCTCCTGCAGGCAGAGCACATCAGGCGCCTGCTCCGCCAGCAGGCGCTCGACGATCGGCATGCGCAGGCGCACGGAGTTGATGTTCCAGGTGGCGATGGAAAAGGGCATGCAGGAGTCCGGTCCGAGGCAGCGAAAATCCCGCCGGGACAGCCCGACAGGACATTATGCCTATGAAATTGGTCCTGGAACTACTGCCAGCCACACGATCTAAAAACAAGCAGGCGTAAACCGCCAACGGCAGGAGGAATGCCCGCAGCGGCAGAACACTATCTGGTCTTGGTGTTCAGCTCGCGGTTCGCCGTATAATCGATGGCAAAGGTATCCGCAGGGAAACTGACGCCTTCCTTGGTGTTGTAGATCATCACCGTGGTGTCCTTGCCCTGTGCGTCGGTGATGGTCCACTGGCGCAGATCATAGGATTTCGGATCGAACATCATGGTGATCTTCGAATTGCCGAACACCGATTTGTCGGCGAGCTGGATGGTGGTGAGGTCGCTCTCTTCCTTGATCGATTTGACGCGCCCGCCGGAGAGGTCGATCCGGTTGTCGAGCAACAGCTTCAGCGGCGTCTTCGACAGCGGATAGAGATCGGACGTGTTCAGCCGCTTGTTGAGGATGACCACCGACTTGCCGTCGGAAATCACCCGGAAATTCGACTTGCCCTCATAGTTGAAGCGGATTTTGCCCGGCCGCTCGAGGAAGAACTTGCCGCCGGTCTGCTGGTTGTTGGGCCCGAACTGGACGAACTCGCCGCTCATCGATTTGACCGAGGAGAAGTGGTCGGCGATCTTTTGCGCCGTCGGCGGCACCGCCGCCTGCGCAGAGGCCAGAAGCTGGAACCCCGGCATGACATTGACGGCCGCGGCGCCGGCAAGAACCAGGCCAAGGCCGAGCAGCTGGCGGCGGTTTGGAGCGAAATCGCTGAGCGCGGAAGGATCGTTTTTCATGCCGGTCACTCTCGTGTGGTGTGTGTCTCGTTGCAGTCCGTGGACCCCCAGTTAGACTTAAGTTTGGCGGCCGAACGGCACTCTGTCGCTTGAACGCGCCAAAAGGTTCAAGGTTGCCGCCGGGCGGTCTTTGCCCCGGCGCTATTGCCCAATCAGAATTTGTCGTCCTCCGTCGGCACCAGAATCTCGCGTTTGCCGGCATGGTTGGCCGGGCCGACAATGCCTTCCTTCTCCATCTTCTCGATGATCGACGCGGCACGGTTGTAGCCGATGCCGAGCCGGCGCTGGATATAGCTGGTTGACGCCTTGCCGTCGCGCAGCACCACGGCCACCGCCTGGTCGTAGGGATCGTCGGAATCCTCGAAATTACCGCCACCGCCGCCACCGCCCTTGCCTGACGGCTCGTCGTCATCGTCTTCGCCGTCATCTTCGGTGATGGCGTCGAGATATTCGGGCACGCCCTGCAGCTTCAGATGCGCGACGATCCTCTCGACCTCATCATCGGAAACGAACGGGCCGTGCACGCGCTGGATGCGGCCGCCGCCGGCCATGTAGAGCATGTCGCCCATGCCCAGCAGCTGCTCGGCGCCCTGCTCGCCCAGAATGGTGCGGCTGTCGATCTTCGACGTCACCTGGAAGGAGATGCGGGTCGGGAAATTGGCCTTGATGGTGCCGGTGATGACGTCGACGGACGGGCGCTGGGTGGCCATGATGACATGGATGCCGGCGGCGCGCGCCATCTGCGCCAGGCGCTGCACCGCGCCTTCGATGTCCTTGCCGGCGACCATCATCAAATCGGCCATCTCGTCGATGATAACGACGATATAGGGCATCGGCTCGAGGTCGAGATTCTCGGTTTCGTAGATCGCCTCGCCGGTCTGCCGGTCGAAGCCGGTCTGCACGGTGCGCGAGATTTTTTCGCCCTTCTTCTCGGCCAATTGCACGCGGGCGTTGAAACCGTCGATGTTGCGCACGCCGACCTTGGACATCTTGCGGTAGCGGTCTTCCATCTCGCGCACGGTCCATTTCAGCGCCACCACCGCCTTCTTCGGATCGGTGACGACCGGCGTCAAAAGGTGCGGGATGCCGTCATAGACCGAGAGTTCAAGCATCTTCGGATCGATCATGATCAGCCGGCAGTCTTGCGGAGTCAGCCGGTAGAGCAGCGACAGGATCATGGTGTTGATGGCGACCGATTTGCCGGAGCCGGTGGTGCCGGCGACCAGCACGTGCGGCATCTTGGCGATGTCGACGATGACCGCCTCGCCATTGATGGTCTTGCCCAGCGCCAGCGCCAGCTTGGCCTTTGTCGTTTCGAAGTCGCGGCTGGCCATGATCTCCCTGAGATAGACGGTCTCGCGCTTGGCATTCGGCAGTTCGATGCCGATGGCGTTGCGGCCGGGCACCACGGCGACGCGGCAGGCGATGGCGCTCATCGAACGCGCGATGTCGTCGGACAGGCCGATGACGCGCGACGATTTGATGCCGGGCGCCGGTTCCAGCTCATAGAGCGTGACCACCGGACCGGGCCGGACGGCGATGATCTCGCCTTTGACGCCGAAATCTTCCAGCACACCTTCGAGCAGGCGCGCATTCTGCTCCAGCGCGTCCTTGGAGAGGCTGGCGTCGCGCACCACATTCTTCGGTTCCGACAGGAAATGCAGCGACGGCATTTCGAACGTTTCCGAGCCGATCAGCGAGGTCTGCGCCTCGCGCTGAACGCGGGCGCCAGGAGCGGGACGCGGCGCAGGTGCTGCAACACGGGTCGCCGCATCGGAGCGGAAGTTCTGCACCTTGGCATTCGGCGCGGCACGGCGTTGGACCGCCTCGTCGTCGAGATCGGCCTCTTCGTCACCATTGTCGAACCCGGCATCGAGGACGTCGTCATCGTCCGGATCGACGGAAACGCTGCGGTCATTGACCATGGCGGCGAAGAATTCCGGCTCGACGCGGGCTCGGCCATCCGGGCTCATCCGCGCTTCGGCGAATTCCGCCGATTCGACCCGTTCGGCGGCACGGCGCCATGCGGTGGAGCGCTGCTCCATCTCCGGTTCGTACTCGTCGCGCTCCTGCTGGCGACGTACGGCGCGGCGGTGCATCCACGCGCGGAAGGAGAGCCACCAGTGCGTAATTGCGCCGAGCGCCAATATCCCTTCATCGCCCTCGTCCTCGTCTTCGTCGAAGAGCAGGTCGTCCTCTCGGGGATCGGACTCGGCAGTGCGCTCCATGACGGCAAAGCCGTTCTTGCGCGCAATCAGCGCCGAGCCATAGGCAAACAGCCACAGCGCCGGCGCGATGAGCAGTATCGCAATGATGCTGGCAACGAGGCCGGTCGGGTAGCCGCCAATGAGCAGGCCGGGGACGTTGAGCACCATGTCGCCGAACACGCCGCCGAGGCCGGTCGGCAGCGGCCAGGTCTTGGGCGGCACCACGCAGCCGGCCATCGCCGCTGCAAGCAGCGCGAAGCCGAACCAGGCGAGGCCGCGCTTCGGCAGCCTGTCGACGCCACGCGCCGAAAACAGGAGAAAGCCCCAGATCACCGCCGGCACCAGCGCGGCGACCGCCGCAAGGCCGAAGAACTGCATGGCGAGGTCGGAGAACACCGCGCCCGCATAGCCCATGGCGTTGGTGACGATGTTGTCGGTGGCGTGCGAGAAGCTTGGATCGGCGACGTTCCAGGTGGCCAGCGCCGCGACCCCAAAGGCGACCAGCACAAACAGGCCGGCGCCGACTAGCCGCCCGACCTGGCGCCGCGCGAATGCCTGGATGCCGTGCCCCGTATCGGTCAGCGCGAGCGGTGCTGAAGCCCCTGAACGCATGCTCTTCCCCGTCTGTTTTTGCCTGGCCGGGCGCATGACGCACCCCGGCAGATTCGAACGCCAGACTATCGGGGGGAAGGTTAAGGCCGCATTAACTATAAGGCCGTGGGCAACGATCTTGCACAGAGCGCGCCACGGCCGTTTCGACTCATGCCTGCTGCGACAAAGGGATGCCAGCGGTGACACGGGACAGTTTTTCACGCTTTGACAGCGTCGGCTTCTCGTAGGCTTTTTTCATGGTGAGACGTCCTGTTCGAGTGAGGTCGCGAATCTCGCGATCTTCCACGAGGTGCCACACCGGTCCGGCGCTTGCATCCCCCGCGCGGGGGACGCCGGGCCATCCCTTGCGTCGATCATCGGTTGGCGCCGCCGAGCGCCCGGATGACGGTATTGCAAAAAAAGAGGCCCGGAATGACCCGGGCCTCAAAGCGTGAGCCCTTTTCGGGAGCGTCACGACGGGATGGGAGAATGCGGGGGCGGCCGAGGCCGCCCCCGGGAAGGCTTACGAGTGATAGGCCGCTTCGCCATGCGAGGTCAGGTCGAGGCCTTCGCGCTCGGCGTCGGCCGTCGGCCGCAGACCGATGATCAGGTCGACAATCTTGTAGAGGATGGCGCTGCCGATGCCCGACCACAGCAGGGTCACCAGGACGCCCTTGCCTTGCGCCAGAAGCTGTGTGGCCGTGCCGGCATAGCCGGCGGCGAAGTCGGCGGTCGAATAATCGACGATGCCGGCGCCGCCGAGGGCGGGATTGACCAGTATGCCTGTGCCGAGCGCACCGATGATGCCACCGATGCAATGGACACCGAAGACATCGAGGCTGTCGTCATAGTCGAACGTGTTCTTCACCACCGAGACGAAGAAGTAGCAGACGAAGGTGGCGACGATGCCAAGCACGATGGCACCCATCGGGCCGGCAAAACCGGCCGCCGGCGTGACCGCGACGAGGCCGGTGACCGCGCCCGAAACAGCGCCGAGCATGGAGGCTTTGCCGCGTAGCAGCGATTCAAGCACGATCCAGGTCACTGCCGCCGCCGCCGTGGCGACGAAGGTGTTGATCATGGCCAGCACCGCATAGGCGTTCGCTTCGAGGTTCGAACCGGCGTTGAAGCCGAACCAGCCGACCCACAGCAGCGAGGCGCCGACCATGGTCAGCGTCATCGAGTGCGGCGCCATGATGTCCTTCTTGTAGCCGATACGCTTGCCGATCATCAGCGCGCCGACGAGGCCGGCAATGCCCGCATTGATGTGAACGACCGTGCCGCCGGCGAAATCGATGGCGCCGAGGCTGAAGATCAGGCCGGACGGGTCGGCATAGGCGCTCGGGCCCCCCCAGAACCAGACCATGTGCGCGATCGGGAAGTAGATGACCGTCACCCAGAGGATAACGAAAAGGATCAAGGCGGAGAATTTGACGCGTTCGGCGAAGGCGCCAACGATCAGGGCCGGCGTGATGCAGGCGAAAGTCATCTGGAAGACGACGAACACCAGTTCAGGAATGGCGACGCCCTTGCTGAAGGTTTCCGACAGCGTCGACACATTGACGCCGGAGAGAAACATCTTGGAGAGGCCGCCGACGAAGGCGTTGCCCGGGGTGAAAGCGAGGCTGTAGCCGTAGAAAACCCAGATGATCATGACCACGCTGGTGATGGTGAAGACCTGCATCAGCACCGACAGCATGTTCTTGGTGCGAACCAGGCCGCCGTAGAAAAGCGCAAGGCCGGGAATGGTCATCAACAGCACCAGCACGGTGGAGATCATCATCCACGTGGTGTCGCCCTTGTCGACGGTAAAGGCCGGCGCCGCTGGCGCTGCCGCGGCGACGGCGGGTGCCGCTTCCTGCGCCAAGGCAGCAACCGTGCCCAATGCTCCGAGCGCGAACGAGCCCAGCAGCGCGGAGCGCGCCACTGTCTTCAAGGTGGAAGGAATATTCATTGAACTCTCCATTGGAATACGTGTTCGCCGCTTAGAGCGCGTCGGTGTCTGTTTCGCCGGTACGGATGCGTACCGCCTGATCGATGCCGAAGACGAAGATCTTGCCGTCGCCGATCTGACCGGTCTTGGCCGCCGCCGTAATGGCTTCGACGGCCTTGTCGACCAGGTCGGTGCTGACCGCGACTTCGATCTTGATTTTCGGCAGGAAACTGACCGCGTATTCCGCCCCGCGATAGATTTCCGTGTGTCCCTTCTGACGCCCGTAGCCTTTGACTTCGGTGACGGTCAGGCCCTGGATGCCGACGGCGGTGAGCGCTTCGCGCACCTCGTCGAGCTTGAACGGCTTGATGATTGCCATCACGATTTTCATAAGGTTTCACCCTTTGCTGTTGCGGTCCCCCGCGTTTTACACCTTCACCGATCCCAAAGAGCCGGAGAGTGCCCGACAGGATTCAAGCTCCGTGCCAGTTGCCGAAGCAGTGTTTTAACTCATTGTAAACAAACGGATTGACCGGGCCGCAGCAGCGCGGTGCACATTGTCACCGGACAGTCACTGATTAAAAAATGGGCAATTTTTAGAAAATGCCTATTCGGCAGGCGGACGCTTCAGGCGGATCAGGCCTTCCTGGGCAACCGAGGCGATCAGCGTGCCGTCACGGGCAAACAACGAGCCGCAGGTGAAGCCGCGCGACCCTTGCGTCGACGGGCTGTCCTGCGTGTACAGGATCCAGTCGTCGAGCGGATGGCTGCGGTGGAACCACATGGCGTGGTCGAGGCTCGCCGCCTGGATGTCGCGGTCGAAAATGGCGCGGCCGTGCGCAAAGGTCGAGGTGTCCAGCAACGTCATATCCGAGAGGTAGGCAAGCACCGCAGCCTGTATGCCGCGGTCGGCCGGCACCGGGCCGGTGGTGCGGATCCAGATGTTCTGCTGCGGCTCCAGCTTTTCGCGGCTGGTGTAGTGTTTCAGCATCACCGGCTTCATCTCGATCGGGCGGTCGCGCTCCCAGTAGCGCCTGATGCCTTCCGGCACCGCCTCGCCGAATTTGCCCAGCAATTCGCGCTGCGACAACAGGCTGTCGGGCGCCGGCACGTCGCGCGGCATTGGCAATTGATGCTCGAGGCCGACCTCGTCCTGCTGAAACGAGGCTTCCAGCGAAAAGATCGCCTGGCCGTGCTGGATCGCCACCACGCGGCGCGTGGTGAAAGAGCCGCCGTCGCGGATGCGGTCGACCTCGTAGACGATCGGCACCTTGGTGTCGCCCGGCCGCATGAAATAGCCGTGCAGCGAATGCACATGGCGCTCGGGCTCGACCGTGCGCTGCGCGGCGACCAGCGCCTGGGCGATGGTCTGGCCGCCGAAGACGCGCTGCCAGTCGAGCTTTGGGCTGCGACCACGGTACAGATTGTGTTCCAGCTGCTCGAGGTCGAGAATGCTGAGAAGCTCGTCCATGGCCGCTGTCATGCTTCGTGACCTCGCCTTAAAGATGCTATGGCGGTTTCGGACAGGAATGGCGGGCAGTCAAGGCCGCAATGTCCCCGTGGAGGCAGGACGGTCATGGCTTCGAAAGGAATTGACATGGCAGACCGCAAGACGGACACAAAAAACTCGCTCGATGTGCTGATCGCCGGCGCCGGTTATGTTGGCCTCGCCGCCGCCGTGTCGCTGAAACAGGCGCGGCCGAACCTGGCCGTTGCCGTCGTCGATGCAGCCCCAGCCGGCGTTTGGCAGAAGGACGGCCGCGCCTCGGCGATCGCCGCCGCCGCTTGCCGCATGCTCGACCAGCTCGGCGTCTGGCAGGAGATCGTCGGCCACTCGCAAGCCATCACCGAAATGATCATCACCGATTCCCGCACCGCCGATCCGGTGCGCCCGGTGTTCCTCACCTTCGACGGCGAGGTCGCGCCGGGCGAACCGTTCGCCCACATGGTCGCCAACCGGGATCTGAACGGCGCCTTGCGCCGCCGCGCGCAAAAGCTTGGCATCGATATCATCGAAGGTGTCGCGGTCAGCGCCTTCGACACGAACGGCGCCGGCGTCACCGTGCATCTGGCCGACGGCGCGACGCTCAAAGCGCGGCTGCTTGTCGCCGCCGACGGCGTCAATTCGAAATTGCGCGACATGGCTGGCATCAAGACGGTGAAATGGGAATATGGCCAGTCCGGCATCGTCTGCACGGTGGCGCATGAGCGCCCGCACAATGGCCGCGCCGAGGAGCATTTCCTGCCCGCCGGCCCGTTTGCCACTTTGCCGCTGAAGCCGACCGAGGACGGCACCAACCGTTCATCGCTGGTCTGGGTCGAACGCTCCGAAGATGCCGAAAAACTGGTTTCGGGCGACGACCTCGTCTTCGAGCATGAGCTGGAACTGCGCTTCGGCCTCAAGCTCGGCGAGATCCGCGTCACCGACAAGCCACGCGCCTGGCCGCTCGGCCTGACCATCGCGCGCGCCTTCGTCGCCCCGCGCATCGCGCTTGCCGGCGACGCCGCCCACGGCATCCACCCGATTGCCGGCCAGGGCCTCAATCTCGGCTTCAAGGATGTGGCGGCGCTGGCCGAAGTGATTGTCGAGGCCGATCGCCTTGGGCAGGACATCGGCGCGCTCGACGTACTCGAGCGCTACCAGCAATGGCGCCGCTTCGACACCGTGCAGATGGGCGTCACCACCGATGTGCTGAACCGGCTGTTTTCCAACGACATCGGCCCGCTGCGCCAGCTCCGTGATATCGGCCTCGGCCTCGTCGAACGCATGCCCCGGCTGAAGGAGTTCTTCATCCGCCAAGCGTCGGGGCTGTCGGGCGACACGCCACGGCTATTGAAGGGCGAGACGATCTGAAGCCCTCACGGTGCGAGCGACAGATTATCGAAGGTCAGCGCCGCCCCTCATTGCCCTGCCGGGCATTTCTCCCCGTATAGGGACGGGGAGAAATGGCTTACCGCACCCTCGGCACTATTTCTTGCAACGCTGGAGATTAGCGAAATCATCGATGAGAGCGACCCCTCTCCCCGTCACTATACGGGGAGAGGATGCCGGCAGGCAGGTGGGGGCAGCGCCAACGATTGCAGGTGGATTGAACCCCAAGCAACCGACCTGAATATCAGGCACACCCTCAGTTCACCTCGAACCCCAGCTTTTGCCGCAGCCGCAGCATGCGCTGATCGGCGACCTTGAACTTCTGCTCGCCACCTTGCGCGACGCGGTTCAGCATCTGCAGCAGATCTTCCCGCTCGTGCGGATCGAGGCGCTCGCGCAGGAAAGGCGCCAGCTTGTCGATGACGATGGTCGTGTCGTCGATCTGCGCCGAGGCCCACTTGGCGTAGACGACGGCCTCGTCGGTTTTCTTCTGGTTCTCGGCAATCTGCGAAATCACTTCGCGGATGATGGTTTCGCGCTTCGGCAGGATCGGGCCGTGCTCCGCAGCCATGGCAGTGATCAGCGTTGCCGCCGCCACGACCGGGTCGTCGATCGCCGTCAGCGGCGACAGCGCCGCCTGCTTGCGCAGCTTCTTGCGGCGGATGTTGCCCTGGACGCGCCCGACGACATCGGCGACCTCGCGCGCGGCGTCGTTCATGGCCTTCATGCGGTACCACCAGAACGCCGCCGCTCCCAGCACGCCGAGAAGAGCAATCAGAAAAGGCATGTCGAAAATTCCCCCAAAATCCCGGCGACGATAAGAGAACTCCGACGTTGCTTCAACACGCAAGAATTGCGGCTGGTTAAGAAACACAGCTGCTTCCCTCAAGCTTCCACACTCCGAAGGTCCCGGGCCTCGCGCCGCCCTCGTCCGGACCCAGCGATGCGGAATCACTACAACAGGCGTTATCGCGCCTATTGCAGCCTCGCCGATACGCTGCGATCGTTCTGGGCCGAACAGGCCGCAGGACCGAGTAGAACACCGCAATGACCCAACGGCTCGATGGCGACTACGACTACATCATCGTCGGCGCGGGCACCGCCGGCTGCGTGCTGGCCAACCGCCTGAGCGAAAACCCGGCGACACGCGTGCTTTTGCTCGAGGCCGGCGGCAGCGACAACTACCACTGGGTGCATATCCCCGTCGGCTATCTCTATTGCATCGGCAATCCGCGCACCGACTGGATGATGAAGACAGCGCCCGAAGCCGGCCTGAACGGCCGCTCGCTGGTCTATCCCCGTGGGAAGGTGCTGGGCGGCTGCACCTCGGTCAACGGCATGATCTACATGCGCGGCCAGGCGGCGGACTATGATGGCTGGCGGCAGATGGGCAATGTCGGCTGGGGTTGGGACGACGTGCTGCCCTACTTCCTCAAATCCGAGGACCACCATGGCGGCAAGACCAGGCTGCATGGCGCCGGCGGCGAATGGAAAGTGGCGCGGCAACGCCTGTCTTGGCCGATCCTCAACACGGTGCAGGAAGCCGCGAAGGAATTCGGCATCATGCCGCGCGAGGATTTCAACGACGGCGACAATGAGGGCTCCGGCTTCTTCGAAGTGAACCAGAGCAAGGGCGTGCGCTGGAACACGACCAAGGCGTTCCTGCGCCCGGTGCTGCGGCGGCCCAACCTTCGGCTGGTTGTCAACGCGCATGTCGAGAAGGTGCTGTTTGACGGCAAGCGCGCGATCGGCGTCCGCTATCTCACCGGCGGCGAAGCCATCGAGGCAAAGGCCGGAAGTGAGGTGCTGCTGACGGCAGGCTCGATCAACACGCCGAAACTGCTCGAGCTTTCCGGCGTCGGCCAGCAGGATCGCATCGCCGCACTCGGCGTCGACGTGGTGCACGCCAGCCCCGATGTCGGCGAAAACCTGCAGGACCACCTGCAGATCCGCACCGTCTACAAAGTGTCGTCGGCGCTGACCCTCAATACCCTTGCCAACAGCCTGACCGGCAAGGCGCGCATCGCGCTGCAATATGCCTTTGCCCGCTCGGGGCCGATGTCGATGGCGCCGAGCCAGTTCGGCATGTTCAGCAAATCCGATCCGTCGATGGCGACGCCGGACCTGGAATACCACGTCCAGCCGCTGTCGACGGACCGGCTTGGCGACCCGCTGCATCCGTTCCCGGCGATCACCATGTCGGTCTGCAATCTGCGGCCCGACAGCGTCGGCTCGGTGCATGCCACGACACCAGAACTCGCCGTGCAGCCGGAGATCCGGCTGAATTATCTCTCGACGGTACGTGACCGCGAGATCGCGCTGCGCTCGGTACGCCAGGCACGCTCGATCATGACCGCCAAGGCGCTTGAAGCCTTCCATCCGGAAGAAATCCTGCCCGGTCTCGCGCACCAGTCCGACGATGATTTGCTGCACCAGATCGGCTCGATCGCGACGACGATCTTCCATCCGGTCGGGACCTGCCGGATGGGCGTCGACGACCGCGCCGTGGTCAGCGCGGACCTGCGCGTGACCGGTCTCGAAAGCCTGCGCGTCATCGACGCCTCGATCATGCCGCGCATCGTTTCCGGCAATACCGCCTCGCCGGTGGTGATGATCGCCGAAAAGGCAGCCGACATGATCCGCCGACCAGCGTGAGTCTACCCACGCGCGGCCGACGAAGCGCTCCGTCCTTCTTATGACCCTGGCACGTCGTAGATCGCCCGCACCTCGATGATACCGATTTCGGCCAGAGGAATCTCGCCGGCGATCTCCAGCGCCGCGTCGAGATTATCGGCCTCGATCATGACGAAGCCAAGCAATTGCTCCTTGGTTTCGGCGAAGGGGCCGTCCGTGATCAACCGCTTGCCCTGGCGCCGCCGGACCGTCTTCGACGTTTTCACCGACTGCAGTGCCTGCGCGATGATCAGCTTGCCTTGCTGATCCAATGACCGGTCATAGGCCATCGAATCGGCGTCGAGCTTCGCCAGACGCTGTGGCGTCATGGCATGGAGGTCTTTTTCCTCGCCGTAGACCAGACAGACATATTTCATTTCCAGCTCCCTTGATCGGACGAACCATAGGCGATCAGCGTGCCGGTTGCAGCCTTGCCGGCGGAGACGTGGTCGAGCACGCAGACCGCAAGACCGATGATGGCGATCGCCAAAAGCAGCCGGCCGAAGCCGGAAGGTCGCGAGCAATCGATGTCTTGCGGCCTTCCGCCGGGGCCGTTCCAATGGGCAGAAAACAGATTGTTCATGGGTACCTCCATCCGCCACGAGAATCCGTGGCCGCCCGCAGGACGGTCGGCGCAGATGCAAGTCGACATTTTTGCACGCAGATTTTTTCAAAAAGATTCGGCAGGGCTCGGCGGCGCCGCGGTCACGCCAAAACAGCGCGGTGGTCTTCCCCTGCCGCCGCGCTATAGTTGAAGGGAACGCCGCCAGGCCGGCGCTATCGCTGCAATCAAGGAGGACTTCATGGACCGCACCGCAAACGCCGTCTGGAAAGGCAATCTGAAAGAGGGCAACGGCACGCTCGACACGCAGAGCGGCGCCTTGAAGGGCACGCCCTATTCGTTCAAGGCTCGTTTCGAGGACGAGAGCGGTAAATCCGGCACCAATCCCGAAGAGTTGATCGCCGCCGCGCACGCCGGCTGCTACGCCATGCAGCTATCGCATTTCCTGGCCGAGAACGGCACGCCGGCCACCGAACTCGACGCCAAGGCGGTGGTGACCCTGGTGCCCGGCACCGGCATCACCGGCAGCGCCCTCACTTTGGTCGGCAAGGTGCCGGGCATCGACGCGGCGAAGTTCAAGGAATTGGCCGAAAAGGCCAAGGCCGAATGCCCGGTGTCGAAGGCGCTCGGCGCCATCAAGGTGTCGCTCGACGCGAAATTGGGGTGAAGGGCCGGCAGGGTCTGCACCGTACTTTCGCCGTCAGCGCCGCCCCTCACCTGGCTGCCGCCATCCTCTCCCCGTAAACGGGGCGAGGGATGCTGTTATCGACGGTTTCGCCAACCGCCAACGTTGCAAGAAATGCGTCGCGGTTGCGGCCGGCCTCCTTCTCCCCGTCACTATACGGGGAGAAGTGCCGGCAGGGCGATGAGGGGCAGCGCTAACTTCGGAAATCTTACCCGCCCAGCGCTTCGAGCCGGGCGCGCAGCGCGGCAACATCTTCTTCCAGCACCCTCACGCGCTCTTCCAGGTCGGAAGCAGGCATGGCTTGCGCGCTGCGCTGTACCGATAATGCTGCGACGTCCACCGCTCCAGCGAGCAGATGCACGTAGCGGTCCTCGCGCTGGCCCGGACCGCGTGGGATTTCCTGGATCAGCGGCGGCCGGCGACCGATCAGCATGTCGAGTTCGGCGCGCAGATCCTCGATTGAAGAAAACCGCGCCATGCGCTCGCTCCGCGCCAGGAGCTCATGCGCCGTCTGCGGTCCACGCAACAGGAGCAGCCCGAGCAAGGCGGTCTGCGGTGTGGTCAGCGAGAAGCGCTGCGCCATCTGATGCTCATACCGCTCGACGCGCGAACCGAACATCTGCCGCACCAGCCCCTTCTGCTCGAGCAGCTTTAGCCCGCGGTGCACCTCCGTCTGCTCCAGCGCCATGACAGGCTCGCGCGCCGTCTTCTGATTGGCTGCGGCAAGTGCCGCATTCAGCGTCAGCGGATAGACGTCAGGAGTCAGCTCCTTCTTTTCGATCAGGCAGCCGAGCACGCGAGCTTCGACGGGATTAAGGATGGGAAGGTCTTCGCTCATTGGGTTGCAATCCTTTCTGAGGCTGGCRGGACAGCCCCCTCTGTCCTGCCGGACATCTCCCCCACATGGGGGGAGATCGCCAGCTTCGCCGACAGCGAGCCATCCTTCAACCTTGGAGATTGGCGAACGACGGGATGACAGCCAATCTCCCCACCTGTGGGGGAGATGTCCGGCAGGACAGAGGGGCGCGAAGGATCGCTGCGTTCGAGATCGCCGCGAGCGGCCCGCCGGGCCTAAACCCGCCGCTCCACCATCATCTTCTTGATTTCGGCAATCGCCTTGGCCGGGTTCAGCCCCTTGGGACAAGTCTGGGCGCAGTTCATGATGGTGTGGCAGCGATAGAGCCGGAACGGGTCTTCGAGATTGTCGAGCCGCTCGCCCTTGGCTTCGTCGCGGCTGTCGATCAGCCAGCGATAGGCCTGCAGCAGCGTTGCCGGGCCAAGATAGCGGTCGCCATTCCACCAGTAGCTCGGGCACGAGGTCGAACAGCAGGCGCACAGGATGCACTCGTAGAGTCCGTCGAGCTTCTCGCGGTCCTCATGGCTCTGCAGCCACTCCTTGGCCGGCATCGGCGAAACCGTCTGCAGCCAGGGTTGGATAGAAGCATGCTGGGCGTAGAAATTGGTGAGGTCGGGCACCAGATCCTTGACCACCTGCATATGTGGCAGCGGATAGACTTTGACGGCGCCGGAAATGTCGTCGCAGCCCTTGGTGCAGGCCAGCGTGTTGGAGCCGTCTATGTTCATGGCGCAGGAGCCGCAAATGCCTTCGCGGCAGGAGCGGCGCAAGGCCAGCGTCGGGTCGATCTTGTTCTTGATGTAGAGCAGCGCGTCGAGCACCATCGGTCCGCAATCGTCCATGTCGACGAAATAGGTGTCGATGCGCGGGTTCTCGTCATCGTCCGGCGACCAGCGGTAGATCCGATATTCCCGCAGGTTGGTGGCGCCCTCCGGCTTGGGCCAGGTCTTGCCCGGCTGCACCTTCGAGTTCTTAGGAAGCGTGAGTTCGACCATTACCGCAGGTCCTTTCGGATGACGAGCTTCAGCCCGGACCAGATTTCATTGACGGCAGCGACCTTGACGTCGACCAGGTCGCGCTTCAGCGCCTCAGTGCGGACGACGCCTTCGGTGATATCGGTCGGCACTTTCGATGCCTTCTTCGGCCAGGATACCCAGACCATGCCGTTACGCTTGATCGCCGCTTCGACATCGCCGAGACGATCCTCGATCTCGGTGCGCTGCCGGGTGAAGGCATGGACGGCATCGTATTTCAGGGTCGTTCCCGAAATATCAGACCACTCGCCCAGCCGGTCGACCAGGGCGAAATCGACGGCCTCCGTGAGATCGCTGAGATCGTCGGGCAGCGCGATGAACGCCGCGACCATCCCGTCCTTCAGGCCAAGCTTGGCCTGAAGCGGCGTGCTCGAATATCCCGAGGCCGCCAGCGCCATGGTCAGTACACCCTGGCCTTGGGCGCGATCTTGGCGAGGCTGATGCCGCCATCCTTTTCCGCCTGCAGCGGCTCGGTGTGCACGGGGCGGTAGCTTAGGCTCACCTTGCCGTCCTCATTGAGCCGCGCCAGCGTGTGCTTGCGCCAGACCTTGTCGTCGCGGGCCGAGAAATCCTCTCGCGCATGCGCGCCACGGCTCTCCTTGCGGGCTTCAGCGCCGTAGACCGTGGTGATGGCATTGGCCATCAGGTTTTCCAGCTCCAGCGTCTCGACCAGGTCCGAGTTCCAGATCATCGAACGGTCGAAGACCTTGACGTCCTTGAGCTCGGTCCAGATCTCCGAAATGCGCTTGCAGCCGTTCTCCAGCGATTCCTGGGTGCGGAACACGGCGGCATCTTCCTGCATCGCCTTCTGCATCTTTTCACGCAGCACGGCGGTCGGCGTCGAGCCGTTGGCATGACGCAGCCGGTCGAAGCGGTCCATGATCCTTTCGACCGAGGCTTCATTGGGCGCGGGGATCGCCGAATTGCGGTCGATGACCTGGCCCGCGCGGATCGCCGCGGCGCGGCCGAACACCACCAGATCGATCAGCGAGTTCGAGCCCAGCCGGTTGGCGCCGTGCACCGAGGCGCAGCCGGCTTCACCGACCGCCATCAGCCCGGGCGACACCCGGTCGGGATTTTCGGCCGTCGGGTTGAGCACCTCGCCCCAGTAATTGGTCGGCACGCCGCCCATATTGTAGTGCACCGTCGGCAGCACCGGGATCGGTTCCTTGGTCAGGTCGACGCCGGCAAAGATCTTGGCCGATTCCGAAATGCCGGGCAGCCGCTCATGCAGCACGGCCGGATCGAGATGGTCGAGATGCAGGAAGATGTGGTCCTTCTTCTTGCCGACGCCGCGGCCTTCGCGGATCTCCAGCGTCATGCAGCGCGAGACGACGTCGCGCGAGGCAAGGTCCTTGGCCGACGGCGCGTAGCGCTCCATGAAGCGCTCGCCCTCGGAATTAACGAGATAGCCGCCCTCGCCGCGCGCGCCTTCGGTGATCAGGCAGCCGGCGCCGTAGATGCCGGTCGGGTGGAACTGCACGAATTCCATGTCCTGCAGCGGGAAGCCGGCGCGTGCGGCCATACCGCCACCATCGCCAGTGCAGGTGTGCGCCGAGGTCGCGGAGAAATAGGCGCGTCCGTAGCCGCCGGTTGCCAGCACCACCATCTTGGCCGAGAAGCGGTGAATGGTGCCGTCGTCGAGGTTCCAGGCGACGACGCCGGTGCAGGTGCCATCCGGCTCCATGATCAGGTCGAGCGCGAAATACTCGATGAAGAACTGCGCGTTATGCTTCAGCGACTGGCCGTAGAGCGTGTGCAGGATGGCATGCCCGGTACGGTCGGCCGCCGCGCAGGTGCGTTGCACCGGCGGGCCATCGCCATAGTTCATCATGTGGCCGCCGAACGGCCGCTGGTAGATCTTGCCCTCTTCGGTGCGCGAGAACGGCACGCCATAGTGCTCGAGTTCGTAGACCGCGGCCGGTGCTTCGCGCACCATATATTCCATGGCGTCGACATCGCCCAGCCAGTCCGATCCCTTGACGGTGTCATACATGTGCCACTGCCAGGAATCCGGACCCATATTGGACAGCGAGGCGGCAATGCCGCCTTGCGCCGCCACCGTGTGCGAGCGGGTCGGGAACACCTTGGTGATGCAGGCGGT
Organism: Mesorhizobium sp. P2_D6; assembly: GCF_056404315.1. Classification (NCBI taxonomy): domain Bacteria; kingdom Pseudomonadati; phylum Pseudomonadota; class Alphaproteobacteria; order Hyphomicrobiales; family Phyllobacteriaceae; genus Mesorhizobium; species Mesorhizobium sp. P2_D6. Next base: position 409,496 of record NZ_JBFUEG010000004.1, read on the forward strand.
GCGCAGGCCTTGCTCGGCCATGCCGAGCGTGGCGCGTAAGCCGGCGCCGCCGGCGCCGACGATCACGACATCGAATTTGTGGTCGACATAGGTGTAAGCCGGGTTGGCTGATTTTGCGTCCTTGGCCAACTCAGCCTCCGAATGCGAGCTTGAGCAGGGCGAAGATCGAGGCCACGCCGACCGCTATGGTGAAAAATGTGCTGAGCGCGATCGTCAGCAGCTTCAGGCCTTCGCTGATCACATAGTCCTCGATGATCACCTGCATGCCGAGCCGCATATGGTAAAGCCCGGAAATCAGGAAAAGAATCATCACCAGCGCCACGAACGGATTGGCGAGCGCTGCCCGCACCTCGGTATAGCCGGCGCCGTTGAGCGCGATGAGGAAGCCGACGAAGAACAGTGTCAGTGGAATGTTGGCGAGCGCCGTCAGCCGCTGGCGCCAGAAATGCTGTGTCCCCTCGTGGGACGAGCCGAGACCACGGACTTTCGCCAGCGGCGTGCGCATGTCGTTGTTGCTGCCGCTCATCACAGGGCTCCCCGCGCCATATAGCCGGCGACCCAGATCAGCAGCGTGAGCGCAACCGAGCCGGCGAGCGTCGTCCAGGCGATCTTCGATGCCGTGTGCTTCTCCAGCCCGGCGCCGGTGTCCCATACGAGATGGCGCACGCCACCCAGCATATGGTGCATCAGCGCCCAGGTGTAGCCGAACAGGATGAGGCGGCCGAGCCAGGTGCCGAAGGCCCAATTGACCCAATCGAAAGTCGCTTGCGAACTCGCCGCCGCCATCAGCCAGGCCGCGACCAGGAGCGTGCCGAAATACAGCGCGCCGCCGGTGATGCGATGAATGATCGACATCGTCATGGTGATCGGCGGGCGGTAGATCGTCAGATGCGGCGAGAGCGGCCGTTCACGTCTGGCGGTTCGGGTGGCTGGTGATTTGCTCATGGCTGCCCCAGTTCGAAGTCCGGAGCCGCAATGGAATGCAGCGTTTGCCGCCTTCATGTGTGACTTCAGACAGCCGGTTTCTAATGCTCTTTTTGCACCGCGTCAAAGCCAGAAAATCGTTTTGGAAACGTCATTTAGTCTGACAAAAAGGCTGGCGATTGCTTCAATCGATTAGGGGCCGGCCCGAAGCCGGCGCAACGTTCGCTGCAGTGCGGAATAATCGTTCCGCGACGGCGGTTCTGGATGAACATGCAGGCGAGCTATGACCTCGCCGTCGGGAGCAAGGCCAGGAAGGCCGAGATCGACAGAGCAACTCCAAGCGGCCTGACTAGGCCGACACCGGGGAGAAGGCGGCCGCCCGGACGGGGACCGCCTTCGGGGGGCTCAATCAGCGCACAACATACATGATGCGCCGTGTCTGCGGGTCCACCAGCGCAGGCTGGCCGTTCACATAGACATAGCGGTAGCGGTAATCGGGGATTTCGCGCAGTTCGACGGTGTCAGGCAAGGTCGCGCCTGTCACCACCTCGCCGTCGAGATAGACGGGGTCGAGCCGGTGCGTGCTGACATAGGTGCCGACTTCAGCCGGTGGCCTGTCGATGGCGTCGATGGGGCCGTCATCGGAAAGGATCGCGCCGGTATAAGTGTCGGGATAATCATCCTGCGGCGGTGTAACGACAGTGATGGCGGCGTCGGCGGGGCGGCGCGTCAGCACGACCCGGTTGCCGCCGAAATCGGCCGTCACATAGTCGGAATAGACCCAGCCCTGGCCGCCGGCTTCGGCGATGGTGCACCATTTGCTGTTTTCGATGCAGCCATTGAGCGTCGCCGACTGGCCGGCGGCAAGCACGCCGATCACCGGATATTGCGGGCCGGGGCCGGCGCGCACGTTAAGGTCGGTGACGGCCGAGACGGCAGTATCGGCGAGTGCCGCACCCGACATGGCGACAAGCGCCCCGGCGACGGCCGGAAACAGTATGCGTCTCATGATTTCGCTCCGTTTTCGTTGGTCCCTCGCGAGCCGAAACGAAACCGAGCCTTATGCGTTCCGGCTAAAATGCCTGTGCCGGCTCACGATTTATTCCGGTTTCTTTCGGCAAACCCGTCAGAAGCTCATGTACGAAGGCGAGTTTTTGCGCCGTCACGTCCGAAATGACGAAGGGATAGAGGTCGGGCAGGCCCATGCAGCGGTTGATCGAGTTGGAGGCTTCCGACAGCACCAGCCAGCGGGCGAGGATCTTTTCGAACGGCTCGGGCACGGCGTGAGGCTCGGCTGGGGCGGGCTGCAGGCGGCCACCGGTGTCGCCCTGCGGCAGCACATTGGCCTCCATCGTCTCCAGCTGGCCGAGCGGAAAGTTCAACGCGTGCACCATCTCCAGCGTGTCGGTGATGTGCAGATGGTGCGCCCAGGTCTCCGCCCAGTCTTCCCACGGGTGCGATGTCGCATAGGCCGAGATGTGGTTCTGCTGCCAGTCGGGCGCCGCACCATTGGCGTAGTAGGTCTGCAGCGCCTGTTCGTAATCGGCGCGCTCGTCGCCGAACAGCGCCCGGAAGGCGTCGAGCCTTTGCGGGTCGTCGCGGATCAGCCGGTCCCAATAATAGTGGCCGAGCTCATGGCGGAAATGGCCGAGCAGTGTGCGGTAGTTCTCGCCCATCTCGACGCGCCGTCGCTCGCGCTCGGCCGAGTCCGCCTCGGCGACATTGAGCGTGATCAGGCCGTTGTCGTGGCCGGTGAGGATGCGCTCGCCGCCGGGGCCACCGCCGATCGGGTCGGCCAGGAAGTCGAAGGCCAACCCGATCTCGTCGCCGGGGTTCTGCTTGGGCGCCACCGGCAGGCCGAAGGCGAGCAGCGAATAGATGGCGCGCTTCTTGGCCGCCTCGACGCGGATCCAGCGGCGGCGGTTGCCGTCGACGGAGAGGTCGGGGATCAGCTGATTCAGCACGCAGGCGCGGCAGAAGGGGTGGCCCGGCTCGGCCATCCAGTTGCAGGCGCATTCATCGGCGTTGGTGCAGTGGAAGATGCCGTCGATATCAGACAGGGCGAAGCGCGCATGCTCGGGGTCGTAGAGCACGAGGTTCGAGCAGCTCAGGCACTGCGCGTTCTCGAAATAGAGCCGGTGGCCGCAATGCGGACAGTCGAACAGTTTCATCTCGGCCTCAAATCGTCACGGCAGTTATATGGTACGCGCGGCGCGCGGCCCAAAACGCCAGTGACCGGCGGGCGTTCCCCTTTTGCCGGGGCTATTTCACGGCCAGCCGGGCGGCGACCTGCCGCGCCACGTTCTCACCCGACAGGCGCGCGCCGCCGCAGGTCTGGATCAGCGGGCCAGCCAGATGCTCGCCGGCGAAGAATATCTTGTCCGCTACCGGCTGCATTAGCGTTGCGCGCGCCTCCGAGCGTCCGGGACGGGCCGCGGCATAGGCCCCGCGCACGAAGCGCTCGCCACCCCAATTGGTCATCATGGCGCGTGCCACATGCTTTCTGGTGTCGCTGCCGAAAATGCCGCACAGCCGGTCGACGACGAAGTCGATGCCGGCCGCCTCGCCCGCCGCCGACATTTCCCAAGCGAAGTCGCCGCCGACGAAACCGACCATCAGATCGAGGTCGAAGGGGAAGCATAGGAAATAGATGTCGTGCCGCGCCATGCGTTCGATCAACAGATCGTCGAAGGGCTCCAAGCCGAGCCTGGTGCCGCGGATCTCCACCGGCAGCTTGGTCAGCATGCCCATCGGCAGGTCGAAGAAGGCGCCAAAATGCGCGTCGGGAAGTGCAGGCGAGAATTCGATCTCCTCGAAGGCGAGCACGGCCGGCGAGGCGGTGACGATCACCGCCTTGGCGCGCACGGTGCCGCGATCGGTGACGCAGGCGACGCCCGGCACATCCCACAGGATCTTGCGCACCGGCGTCGACAGTTCGACCGGCAGGTCGGCGCCGAAGCGGGCGACCAGCGCGCCGAAGCCTTCTTTGCTGAAATAGTTCGGGTCGAGATCGGCGGCGGCCTGGAAGTCGCGGATCGAGATCTCGTCCTCGTCGGCGCCGAAATCCATCGGTCCGGCGAAAGTGGCGGCGGCGCGCGGCGCCTGGCCCTTGGCCAGAAGCGTCGACAGCCGGTCGTCGTCGCCCTCTTCGACCTGATGCGTGGCCAGCAGCTCGAACAGCCGCGCATCGGCGGCCTTCATCTCTGCCTCCTCCTGCTCGCTCGCCTTGCGCTGGCGGTAATAGAGATGGTCGACATTCATGTCGTGGTGATGCAGCGTCCAGCCGGCAGCCTGCGCTTCGGGAAAATAGGGGTTGCGGTCGGCGGCGTGCAGCCAGGCGCAGCCGATGTCGAACGGGATGCCGAAATGCTGGTCGCTGGTCCAGGCGCGGCCGCCGATGCGGCCCATGGCTTCGAGCAGCTTGAAGGAAAGGCCTGCGGCACGAATGGTCCTGGCGGCAGCTAAGCCAGCTGAGCCGGCGCCGATGATGACGACATCAACGTCTTCCATGGTTTCCCCGCCACAATAAGCACTTGATCGTAGGCAAATTCCGCTGCATTGGCCAGCGTTGCGCCGGGGTACGGTGACAATGGCGCGTTTCACTGGCAAGTTCACAACCGGGACGTGATTCAGGCAATCAGGAGAGAAGCATGGCATTGTTTGCCAAGGGAAAGATTTTTGCGGCCACGGTGGTGGCGGTGCTTGCGCTGGCAACGGGCGCGCAGGCGGCGGCCAGCTGCGGCAAGACCGGCGCCGGTTTCGAGGCGTGGAAGCCGGAGTTCGCTGCAGAGGCCAAGGCCGAAGGTGTTGGCCCCAAGGGCCTGGCTGCTCTGGCCGGCGCCAGCTACGCGACCAAGACGATCTCCGTCGACCGCGCCATCCACAAGGCGTTCAGCGGCTCGGTGGATGCTTTCATGAAGCGCCGTGGCGGGGCTGCGATCATCTCCAAGGGCCGTGCGCTGAAGAAGTCGAACGCGGCAATGTTCGAGAGGATCGAGAGCAATTACGGCGTTTCGCCGGGCGTGCTGCTCGCCATCTGGGGCATGGAGACGGGCTTCGGTGCCTCCCTGGGCAACCAGAACACGGTCTCCGCCATCCTGACGCTGGCCTATGATTGCCGTCGTCCGGGGTTCTTCTACCCGCACGCCATTGCGGCGCTGAAGCTGGTCGATCGCGGCGCGCTGAGCGCCTCGTCGGTCGGCGCCGCGCATGGCGAGATCGGCCATACCCAATTCCTGCCCGGAAACGTCCTGAAGTATGGCGTCGGCAACGGAAATCTGCGCGACAAGGCAACCGCGCTGGCGTCCACCGCCAACTTCCTCAAGGCTCATGGCTGGCGGGCGGGCGCGAGCGCGAGCGCGAATATAGGCGCAATTGCCGGCTGGAATTCCGCCAGCGTCTACCAGCAGGCCATCGCCCAGATCGCCGATGCAATCGACGGCGGTTGAGCGACAATCCCATTCAACGGAAAGCCCGGCCAATGTGCCGGGCTTTTTTGTCGGTGCGTGGGGCACGCCAAGAGCGGCGAGCGCGTGGGCTCTCAATTGTAGCCGCCGCCCAAGGGGCATTTCTCGGAAGCGGGAACCTCGAAGGAGCCGCCGTAAAGATTCGAGCAGGTACGGTACTTGGAGTTCCTCGGCTTTGGAGGAGCCGCCTTTGGCCTGCCCTCGATCACCATTGGGACTCCGGCAGCTTGCGAGTAGCTGCCGCCCAAGGGGCATTTCGCGGAAGCGAGAACCTCGAAGGAGCCGGTGATAACATTTGAGCAGGTGCGGAATTTGGAGTTCTGCGGCGCCGGTGGTTGCGGAGGCGCTTTTGATTTGCCCTTGATGACCAGCCATATCTCGGTCGGTAGGTCGAGCTGCACTTTGTTCAAATCGGAGTAGCTGATCCGCCCGCTGCGGACCCCTTCGCCAATGCGTTGGCAGAACAAAGCCGGCATGCGCTCCTGCGAGACGCCCATGAAAGAGGCGATTTCGTGCTTGAACGTGATGCTCCATAAATGGACAGCGGAGATGCACCCGTCTGGATTCTGCTCGCCTTTCGCGGCTGCCTGCGAGGACTGGCATCCGGTAAAGACGACGGCCGCCGCAAGCAAGAGAAAAATGGCGTTCTTCACGATCAGAATCCCTCCGTCCCGCGAGGGAATTTAGATGAAGCTTTTAGAAGGTCAACAGGAGCCGCCCGGCTGGTTTGACTTTTCTTATATTAGAGATGCCAAATAAAAACCCGGCGTCTCCGCCGGGTCTGTCTGTAATAGTAGTTGGGCTCAACCCTTGCGGTTGCGTGCTGCAAGTGTCCTCAGCCGCAGCGCGTTGAGGCGGATGAAACCAGCGGCGTCCTTCTGGTCGTAGGCGCCGCGGTCGTCCTCGAAGGTGACCAGCGCGTCGGAATAGAGCGTCTTCTTCGACTTGCGGCCGGTGACCATGACATTGCCCTTGTAGAGTTTCAGGCGCACCGTGCCTTCGACATCTTCCTGGCTCTTGTCGATCATCGCCTGCAGCATCAGCCGCTCGGGCGAGAACCAGAAGCCGTTGTAAATCAGCTCGGCGTAGCGTGGCATGAACTCGTCCTTGAGGTGGCCTGCACCCCTGTCGAGCGTGATCGACTCGATCGCGCGGTGGGCGACGATCAGGATGGTGCCGCCGGGTGTTTCGTAGACGCCGCGCGACTTCATGCCGACGAACCGGTTCTCGACCAGGTCGAGCCGGCCAATGCCGTTGTCGCGGCCAAGATCGTTGAGGGCCGTCAGCATCGCAGCCGGCGACAGCTTCTTGCCGTTGAGCGCAATCGGATCGCCCTTCAAAAATTCGATCTCGATCTCGGTGACCTTGTCGGGCGCATCCATCGGCGAGACGGTGCGCTGGTGGACGAATTCCGGCGGTTCGCTCCACGGGTCTTCCAGCACCTTGCCCTCCGAGGAGGAGTGCAAGAGGTTGGCGTCGACCGAGAAGGGTGCCTCGCCTCTTTTGTCCTTCGCCACGGGGATCTGGTGCTGCTCGGCGAAATTGATCAGGTCGGTGCGCGACTTGAACGACCAGTCGCGCCAAGGCGCGATGACCTTGATGTCGGGGTTCAGCGCATAGGCCGAAAGCTCGAAACGGACCTGGTCGTTGCCCTTGCCGGTGGCGCCGTGGGCAATCGCGTCGGCGCCGGTCTCCCTGGCGATCTCGACCAGGTGTTTCGAGATCAGCGGACGGGCGATCGAGGTGCCGAGCAGATAGGTGCCTTCATAGACGGCGTTGGCGCGGAACATCGGGAAGACGAAGTCTGAGACGAACTCCTCGCGCACGTCGACGACGCGGATATCCTTGATGCCCATCATCTCGGCCTTCTTGCGCGCCGGCTCCAGCTCGCCGCCCTGGCCGAGATCGGCGGTGAAGGTGACGACTTCGGCGCCGAGTTCGGTCTGCAGCCATTTCAGGATGATGGAGGTGTCGAGGCCGCCGGAATAGGCGAGCACGACCTTCTTGACGTCTTTGGTCTTCGACATTGTTGGCGGTTCCGCGACAAGGGTTCTTCGCGGGCGAGGTATCACGGGCTTTCCGGCCAGCGCAAGGGACGAACGCCGATCAAGGCTGGACCAGATGCTGCGGCCGTCAGCGGCTGGAACGGGCCAAGCGCCTGCGCTATAGGCTGCGCTTCCTTTTGTTTAAGCATCGGATTCTCCCAAAACCGGCTTCCACTTTTGGGTCCGACGCTCTGCCAGGGGCCGCCAATGTCCTTCATTCCCGACACCACGACGCTGATCCAGTTCGCCGTCGCCACCATGATCCTGGCGATAACGCCGGGGCCAGACATGACGCTGTTCGTCTCACGCACGCTGAGCCAAGGCCGCGCTGCCGGCTTTGCCTCGCTGGCCGGGGCGCTGTGCGGCACGCTGATCCACACCACTTTGGTGGCGATCGGCATCTCGGCGCTGATCGTCGCCTCGCCAATGGCCTTCCTCGTGCTGAAGATCTTCGGCGCGGCCTATCTCGTCTTCCTGGCCTGGCAGGCGCTCACCAAAGGCTCGGCATTTTCGCCGCAGAAGAAGAGCGGCCCTGAGATTTCGCTGTTCCGCAGTTGGGCCGCCGGGCTCGGGGTCAATCAGCTCAACCCGAAGATCATCCTGTTTTTCATGACGTTTCTGCCGCAATTCGTCTCGGCGCATGACCCGAACGCACCGGGACAACTGTTCTTCCTCGGCGTCATGTTCATCGTGCTGTCGATCCCGGTGACGGCGCCGATGGTGTTTGCCGCGGAAAAGTTTTCGGCGGCGATGAAGGCCAGCCCGCGCGTCACGCGGGTGGTCGACTATCTCTTTGCCGGGGTGTTTTCGGCCTTCGCGCTCAAGATTTTGACTGCTCAGGCGAAGTAGCCGCCTGCCACCAGCTTCCGGCCCAGCGGCCGGCGCTTAGCCAGTAGAAGATGCCGCCGACCATGCCGCAGCCGATCACGGCGGCGATGGCGTGCGGTTCGGTGACGTCAAAGTTGATATCGGCATTCTGGTGGGCGAAGCCGAGGAACGCCGCGGCCACGATGCCGCCCGCAAGGGCATAGAACAGCCAGTCTCTGCGGCTGAGTATCTCCGAGATCAAGATGACGATGGCCGCCGGCATGAAGGCGAAATAAGCGATGAACAGCGCCACGAAGGGGATCGAGAAATACAGCGATGCGGTCGCCGTCGGGCGGGCATGTTCCGGCGCGTAACCGAGCGAGGCCAGGAACAGGACGTTGAGAAAGGCGCTCGCCGCCAGCGAAGCGACGATATAGCCGAACAGGATGACGGCGAAGCGGGCGAGATAGGCGATGACGCGGCTCACGCCTCGCCGTGCCCCGCGATCATCATGGCTTCCAGCGCCAGCCGGTCGACCTTGCGCATGCGTTCGGAGTCCGACTTGAGCTGGCCGCAGGCGGCGAGGATATCGCGGCCGCGCGGGGTGCGGATCGGCGAAGCATAGCCGGCATTGTTGATGTAGTCGGCAAACTTCTCGATCGTCTCCCAGTCCGAGCACTGGTAGTTGGTGCCCGGCCACGGGTTGAACGGGATCAGGTTGATCTTGGCCGGAATGCCCTTGAGCAATTTAATCAGCCCTTTGGCGTCCTCGATGGAATCGTTGACGTCCTTCAGCATCACATATTCGAAGGTGATGCGCTTGGCGTTGGACAGGCCCGGATAGGCGCGGCAGGCCGCGATCAGTTCCTTCAGCGGATACTTCTTGTTGATCGGCACCAGCAGATCGCGCAGATCGTCATTGGTGGCGTGCAGCGAGATCGCCAGCATGACGCCGATTTCTTCGCCGGTGCGCAGGATTTCCGGCACCACACCCGAGGTCGACAGCGTGATCCGGCGCTTGGACAGGGAAAGCCCGTCGCCATCGGAGGCGATCAGTAGCGCCTTCTTCACCGCCTCGAAATTGTAGAGCGGCTCGCCCATGCCCATCATGACGATGTTGGACACTTTGCGGCCCTCGGCCGGCACGATGGCGCCGTCGGGCGTGTCGCGGTCGGGGAAATCGCCGAGCCGGTCGCGGGCGGTGAGCAATTGGGCGAGGATTTCCTCGGCAGTCAAATTGCGAACCAACTTCTGGGTGCCGGTGTGGCAGAAGGAGCAGGTCAGCGTGCAGCCTACCTGCGAGGAGATGCACAGCGTGCCGCGGCCTTCCTCGGGGATGTAGACGGTCTCGATCTCGACCGGACGGCCGGCGCCGCGCGGCGGAAAGCGGAACAGCCATTTGCGCGTGCCGTCGGAGGAAATCTGTTCCTCGACGATCTCGGGCCGAGCGACGGTGAAATGCTTGTCGAGCTCGGCGCGCAGATCCTTGGAGATGTTGAACATGCCGGCGAAGTCGGAGACGCCGCGCACATACATCCAGTGCCACAGCTGCTGGGCGCGCATTTTCGCCTGGCGCTCGGGCACGATGCCGGCCCCGACAAGGGCCTCGCCGAGCTCGGCCCGGGTCATGCCGATCAGCGACGGCTTCTCGGCCGATGTGGCACGGGCGCGCAACGCATCGCGTGCGCCCTCAGTGGTGAGATCGAAGGAAAGGGTCATATCAGCGCCAATATAAGCGAATTGCGGCCGATTTCATCCATCGTGCCGGAAAGAAGCGCGGCGCATAGCACAGCTTGCGGCGAGAGTCATGCGAGGCGGCGAATGTTGCGGCCTGCCGATCCCATCGTCCGGCTGACCCGTCGCGAGCGGCGAAGCGCCATCCCCATCGCGGAAAATCGATCACATGTTCGTGTTGGCGTAACGGTTGGCAGTCCATCGCGAAATCTGAAAGGGGGCGACTATGCCTCTGTAAAAATGGGAGTACGCGGAATGCAATCAATCAAGCTTATTGTTGTTGCCGGACTCATCGGCATGTCTGCCGCCCCGGCGTTTGCCGAGGATGCGATGGGAACGATGACCATGATGAAGGGCGGGCAGGTGACGGCGATCATGCCGGACGGCCACATGGGCACTATGATGCCGGATGCCAAGATGGGCGCCGAGATGATGAAGATGGCAAAGCCGATCAAGCACTGCATGATGATGATGACCGACGCCAAGGGCAAAGCCTACATGATCGACACGTCCACCAAGAAGGCTCAGGCCGAATGTGAAAAAATGGCCATGTGAGGTTCGAACCGGCCTCGCTTCGCGCATTCCCGCCGGCGCAGGCGTCGGCGGGCCAATCTCGAATGCCTGGGCGAAAGTGGCCTTGAACTGAGTGGCAGTTCGTCAAAAAGCAAAGGCCGGACCTTGCGGCCTGGCCTTCATTCAAATTCCGTCAGACCAATCGGCTTACTTGCACTTTGCGATGGACGACAACGCGGCCGAGATGCCTTTCAGCGAAAACACATAGGTTGTCGTGTTGCCGCGGCCAGACTTCGCCGACACCTTCATGTCGGTGCCAGTCTTCATGGCGGCGATCAGCACCGGCTCTTCGGCGGCGTTCTCCACCCAGGCCGATTTGCCGCGGGTGAACATCGAGAACGACTTCTTGTCGATGGTGACGGTCGCCTTGGAGCCTTCCTGGAAGGTGTAGCCGGCGATAAATTGCGGCTCGTAGGACACCTGCTGGCCCGGCCGCTGGCTGACGAAGAAGAACATGTCGCCATGGTCCAGCGTCGGCGGCTGCTTGTCGGTCGGCACGGTCAAGACGTAGCAGACCTTGCCGCCCTGCGCCTGATAGCTGTAGGTGCCCCAGGCGTTGTGCTGGCCGATCTTGGTCGCCTGCTGCGCCAGTGCTGGCGCTGCAAAGGCCACCAGGACTAGGCTCGAGACTAGTGCAATCAATCCGCGCATCGTTTTTCCCGTATTCCAAATGGTGCGGGGGCAGGCCGGATCGGCGTCCTGCCCGTCGCTTCATTTTGATTTAATCTGGGTTACCAAACGGTGAATTTCCTTCCGGAAAAGGACATCCACCCGAGGAAACCGCCGCCATTTCCGCGCCGCTTGTTGAAAAACGGCTTTCGCAATGTCCCTGCGGCGACTTGGAGGCCACGAAAGCGGCAAGAGTTTGACTTTTTCAACGGCCGCAGCGGAACCCGGAGCCAAGCCGCTATCGCCCTGTTTGAGCGCCAGATTTCTGGAAAACAAGTTCGCTGATGGGACGGCCGCCGGTTCAGCTCTTGTCGGCGATCGCTTCCTTGGCGGCCTTGCGATGGGCAGGCGTGATATGGGCGCTGACGGCAGTGATCGCCGCGGTCAGCACAGCGATGTCGTCGGTGAAGCCGAGGCCGAGGACGAAATCGGGGATGACGTCGACCGGCAGTACGAAATAGCCGAGCGCGGCGAGCAATATGCCCTTGGCGCGCAAAGGCGTCTTCTTGTCGAGCGCGCAGTAATAGGCGGCGACCACCTCTTCCATGAAGGGAATCTGCCGCGCCGCCTTCTTGGCCGTGCGCCAGAATTTCGCGCGCACTTCGCTTTCATCGCCCAGCTTGTTGCCGAAACCGAAGAAATCAAAACCGGGTTGTTGCGCCATCAATGTCTCCTCTGCTGGCCGTCGCGCACCGTGTTGCGCGCGGCCGGCACGGGAAAATGTGGTGAAAGCCGAACCCCGCTGCAAGAGGATGGTGCCGATTTGCCGTCGCCGGCGCGTCGCGGCGCCGGACGTTCAGCCGCCGAAATAGCCGTTCATCTTCTTGGCCAGCGCGATGTCGAGCGCAGTGACGCCGCCGGCATCATGGGTGTTCAGCGTCACGTCCACCGTCTTGTAGACATTCGACCAGTCGGGGTGATGGTCCATCTTCTCCGCGGCCAAAGCGACGCGCGTCATGAAGGCGAAGGCTTCGGAAAAATTCTTGAAGGCGAAACTACGCTTGATGGAGGCGCCGTCCGCGGCCAGCGACCAGCCGCCTAGTTCGGCCAGTGCAGCTGTAATGGCGTCCTTGCTGAGTTTCTCTCTCGTCATGATGATGTCCTGTGCTATCCCGATTTTGACCCTCACCATAATGCAAGTCGCCCAAACGTGCCTTGCGTTTTGAGATGCCAAATGCACAAACGGCGCATATCGAATGAGCATAAAGCCGATAAATTCCATTCTGTTCGTCTGCCTCGGCAACATCTGCCGCTCGCCACTCGCCGAAGGCGTGTTTCGCGCCGTGCTGGCCGAGCGGGGCCGCGCCATGATGCTGGACTCGGCCGCGACCGGCGGCTGGAATCTCGGCGAAGCACCCGACCCGCGTTCGGTCGCGGTCGCTGCCCGCCACGGCATCGACATTTCCGGGCAGCGGGCGCGCAAGGTCCGGCCGGAGGATTTTGCCCGCTTCGACCTGATCCTCGGTATGGACCGGCAGAATGTCCGAGACCTGAAGGTGATGGCGCCGGCCGGTGCCGGCGACCGCATCCATCTGCTTGCGGAGTTCGCGCAGGGAAAAGCCCGCGACGTGCCGGATCCCTATTACGACGGGGCGGAAGCCTTCGCTTCGGTCTACCGCATGATCCGCGAAGCGTCGGAGGCGCTGGCAAAGCTGCTTGAGGAGCGCGCATCGGCGCCGGACAGCGGCCAGGCTTCCTCGACGATGTAGGGGCCGCCGCCGACCGAATCGCGCGACGACATCAGCACGAAGCGGCCGACGCGAAACGGCAGTGTCGAGAAATTGCCGCGCGCCGACAGATATTGCGCGACGTCGAGCGGGCTCGAATTGCGAAGCCGCGCCAGCGTCACATGCGGTGTGAATTTGCGCGGGTCTGCCGGCAGACCGAGCCGCTGGCAGATACGGTCGATCTCGCCTTGCAGTGCGGAAAGGTCGGGCGAGGCGAAAACGCCAGCCCAGACGGCGTGCGGTTTTTTCTGGCCGAAGGCGCCGACACCGGACAGCGTCAGCGAGAAGGATGGGCGGTGAACCCGGTCGAGCGCGTTGGCGATCTCGTCAGCGACATGGCCTTCGACATCGCCGATGAAGCGCAGCGTCATGTGGTAGTTTTCGACATCGATCCAGCGGGCCCCGGGCAGGCCGCCCCGCAAAAGGGACAGCGAAAGCGCGGCGTCACGCGGCATTTCGAGGGCGGTGAAAAGACGCGGCATGGTGAGCCTCCCTTCCTCGAATCGAACTATGCCCCTACCGAATCATCGATATTCAAACAGGGCAAGTGGTTTGTTGGTCGCAGGCTTTCCCTAATGTTTCCCTTACGGAAGGCCGCGCCAGGAGCGAATGTCCGGCCTCAGGCGCCGCCCTCGACCGCTGCAATTGCCTTTTCCACGGTGGGCAGGATGCGCTCGACCATGCGGTCGACGCCCTTGGCATTGGGGTGCAGGCCGTCATCGAGTTGGAACCCGCTCTCGCCGGCAACGCGGTCGAGAAAGAACGGATAGAGCGGCACATCGTATTTCGCGGCCAGCTTCGGATAGATCGCATCGAAGACGGTCTGGTAGTCGGCGCCGAGATTGGGGGCGGCGCGCATGCCGGCCAAAAGCACCGCGATGTTGCGCGCTTTCAACTTCGCCAGCATGTCGTCCAGGTTCTTTTCAGTAATGCTGGGCGAGACGCCGCGCAGCATGTCATTGGCGCCGAGTTCCAGGATGACAAGCTTGGTGCCGTCCGGCACCGACCAGTCGAGCCGCGACAGGCCACCGCTCGACGTATCGCCGGAAACGCCTGCATTGGCGACGCTCACATCAAGGCCCTTGGCGCGAAGGGCTGCCTGCAATTTGTCGGTGAAGCCTTCGCCGGGCCCGAGGCCAAAGCCCGCCATCAGGCTGTCGCCGAAGCCGACGACGGTGAATGTCTCGGCCCGCGCCGACGAAATGGCGCCGCAGAGGGTGAGGAAAAGGATGAGCCCTGCGGCAATCGAGCGTTTGAAAGACATGCGGCAGGCCCCATATGACCAAGAATTCTTCCGGCGACGGCTTCCGGCAGGCAGACCCTTCATCTCCATATAGGACGCTTTAATTGTGACAGAAGCCGTCATCCAGCTGAAAGACATATCTCTGACCCTCGGCCAAGGCGCGTCGTCCGTGCATGTCCTGAAAGGCGTCAGCCTCGACGTGACGCGCGGCGAGGCGACCGGCATTGTCGGTCCCTCAGGATCCGGCAAGTCGACCTTGCTGATGGTTCTGGCCGGACTGGAGCGGGTCGATTCGGGCACGGTGCGCATCGCCGGCGAATTGCTTAGCGGCAAAAGCGAGGATCAGATCGCATCGTTTCGGGGCCGAAACATCGGCATCGTCTTTCAGTCCTTCCATCTCATTCCCAATATGACGGCGCTGGAAAATGTCGCGGTGCCGCTGGAGCTGGCCGGCCATGCCGATCCGTTCGGCGTGGCCGCGCGTGAACTGGCAGCGGTAGGCCTCAGCGACCGAGTCACCCACTATCCCGGCGAACTCTCCGGCGGCGAACAGCAGCGTGTGGCGATTGCGCGGGCGCTGGCGCCCGCGCCGCGCATTCTCATCGCCGACGAACCGACCGGCAATCTCGACCAGGTGACGGGGCGGCAGGTCGCCGACCTTTTGTTCGCCAAGGCGGCCGAGCGCGGCATGACGCTGGTGCTGGTCACTCATGATCCGGCCCTTGCAGCGCGCTGCTCGCGCCAGGTGTCGATGCGCTCGGGCCGCATCGAGGATGCGCCTCTGCTCAAAGTGACGGCGTAGCCATGGTGGAAAGGACCCCCTCCTCATCCGGCCCTTCGGGGCACCTTCTCCCCGCTGGGGAGAAGAGGCTGACGCCGGCGCTGGTGACCTCTTCTCCCCTCGGGGAGAAGGTGGCCGCGAAGCGGCCGGATGAGGGAGCGACCTGGCTCCGCACCCTGAAACTCGCGTTCCGCTTCTCGCTGCGAGAGATGCGTGGCGGGCTGTCCGGCTTCCTGATCTTCCTTGCCTGCATCGCGATCGGCGTTGCCGCCATCGGCGGCGTCAATTCGGTGGCGCAGGCGATCACCGCCGGGGTTGCCGACCAGGGCCAGACGCTGCTTGGCGGCGATCTGCGCTTCCAGATCAACCAGCGCGATACGACGCCGGCCGAAAGCGCCTTCCTCGGTGGCCTGGGTGCGGTGTCGCACAGCGCCAACATGCGCTCGATGGCGCGGCTCGAGGACGGCTCCGACCAGGCGCTGGTCGAGGCCAAGGCAGTCGACGACGCCTATCCGCTCTATGGCGCGCTGCAGACCGAGCCGCAGCTTGGCAGACAGGATCTGTTCGGTGAGAAATCCGGAATCTTCGGCGCCGTGGCGCCCGACCTGCTGTTCGATCGGCTCAATGTGAAGATCGGCGATCGGTTGAAACTCGGCAGCGCGACATTCGAATTGCGCGCCAGGCTGGTGAGCGAGCCGGACGCGGTGTCGGATGGATTCGGCTTCGCGCCGCGGCTGATGGTCTCGACCGCGGGGCTTGCCGCGTCGGGGCTGATCCAGCCGGGCAGCCTGGTCGAGAATGCCTACAAGGTTCGCCTACCGGCGGGCGCTAGCGAGGCCGATCTCAAAAGCATCCAGAAACGGGCCGCGAGCGATTTCCCCGAAGCCGGCTGGTCGATCCGCACGCGCTCCAACGCCGCACCCGCACTGTCCTCCAACATCGAACGCTTCTCGCAGTTCCTGACGTTGGTCGGGCTGACGGCGCTGGTGGTCGGCGGCGTCGGCGTCGCCAATGCTGTGCGCGCCTATCTCGACGGCAAGCGCGGCGTCATCGCCACCTTCAAGAGCCTTGGCGCTTCGGGCGGCTTCGTCTTCACCGTCTATCTCGTACAGATCCTGATGATCGCCGGCCTCGGCATCGTGCTCGGCCTCATCCTCGGCGCCGCCATGCCGTTCGCGGCGAGTGCGGCCCTGAAATCGGTCATTCCGGTGCCGGCGGAAGGCGGCTTCTATCCCGGCGCGCTGGCTCTTGCCGCGCTGTTCGGGCTGCTGGTGACGCTGGCGTTCGCGCTGCTGCCGCTCGGCCGCGCCCGCGATGTGCCGGCAACGGCGCTGTTTCGCGAAATGGGGTTTGAGGGCCGCGGTTTTCCGCGCCTGCCCTACCTTGCGGCGGCGGTCGGCATCGCGCTCGCTTTGGCCGCCTTGGCGATCCTGTTTTCCGGTGACCAGCGCATCGCCTCGATCTTCGTCGGCGCGACAATCTTTGCCTTTCTGGTACTGCGCCTGGTCGGCGCGCTGGTGCAGTGGGTGGCGCGCAAAAGCCCGCGCGTGCGCTCGGTCGCGCTCAGACTCGCCATCGGCAACATCCACCGGCCCGGCGCGCTGACGCCTTCCGTCGTGCTGTCGCTGGGGCTTGGGCTGACGCTCTTGGTGACGTTGGCGCTGATCGACGGCAATCTCAGGCAGCAGATCTCAGGCAGCCTGCTGGAGCGGGCGCCGAATTTCTTCTTCGTCGACATCCAGAACGGCGATGTCGACGCCTTCTCGGCGCTGGTCGGCAAAGAGGCGCCCAAGGGCACGCTGGTCAAGGTGCCGATGCTGCGCGGCCGGGTGATGGCGCTGAACGGCATCGATGTCGACAAAGCCAACGTGCCGGCGGAAGGCGCCTGGGTGCTGCGCGGCGATCGCGGCCTGACTTATGACGCCAAGCAGCCCGCCAATGCGACATTGACCGAAGGCAGCTGGTGGCCGGACAGCTATACCGGCGAGCCATTGGTTTCGTTTTCCAACGATGAAGGCAAGGCGCTCGGGCTGAAACTCGGTGACACCGTCACCGTCAATGTGCTGGGCCGCAACGTGACGGCCAGGATCGCCAATTTCCGCGAGGTGCAATGGGAGACGATGGGCATCAATTTCGTCATGGTGTTCTCGCCCAACGCTTTTGCCGGCGCCCCGCATGGCTGGCTGGCGACGCTGACCGAGAAGGACGCGTCGGTAGCGGATGACGCGCGCCTGCTCAACGCCGTCACCCGTGCCTTTCCGGCGGTGACGACGGTCCGCGTCAAGGACGCGCTCGATATCGTCAACCGACTGGTCGGCCAACTCGGCACGGCGATCCGGGCTGCGGCCGGCGTGGCGCTGATCGCTTCGGTGCTGGTGCTGGCCGGCGCGCTCGCCGCCGGCAACCGCGCCCGCATCCACGATGCCGTGGTGCTGAAGACGCTGGGGGCCACGAGGCGGACGCTGATCACGGCGTTTTCGCTCGAATATATGCTGATCGGGTTGGCCACCGCGGTGTTCGCACTTGCCGCCGGCGGCATCGCGGCCTGGTACATCGTCGCCCGCATCATGACGCTGCCATCGCATTTCATGCCGGAGGTGGCGGTGGCGACGTTGGTGTTTGCGCTGGCCATCACCGTCGGCATCGGCCTTGCCGGCACCTGGCGGGTGCTCGGCCACAAGGCGGCGCCGGTGCTGCGCGACCTCTAGGTCTCAAGCGGCAAAGCCGGCCGAATCCGGCCGTTTCCGATTAAATCTTGGTAATGCAGCGGCCTGGAAAACCGGCTTCCGGCGATTCACCAAGCGTTGCGGCCCGTTACGGTCTTGTTCTTGACGTCAAGAACCATCATATTTCGCCACAGGCATGCTGGAGCCCCGCCAGCGGCGCCCAGGTCCGGAAAGACCTGACACCGTACGGGGCAGAAGCAACAGAGGATTCCAATGGCTGAGCCCATTCGCAATTACCAGACTTCGGCCGTGCCGGGCGCACGCGCCGACATTGACCAGGGCCTGCGCAGCTACATGCTGAAGGTCTACAATTTGATGGGGCTTGGTCTCCTCATCACCGGCATCGCCGCCTGGGGCGCTTTCCAGCTCGCCGTCACCGGCGACGGACAGCTGACCGCTTTTGGCACGCTGATCTACGCCAGCGCCTTCCGCTGGGTGGTCATCCTGGCCCCGCTCGCCGCAGTCTTCTTCCTGTCGTTCAGGATCCAGTCGATGAGCGTGGCCGCGGCGCAGACAACCTTCTGGGTCTATTCGGGCCTGGTCGGCCTGTCGCTGTCGACCATCTTCCTGGTCTACACCGGCGCCTCGATCACCCAGACCTTCTTCGCCACGGCGGCCGCCTTCGGCGGACTGTCGCTCTATGGCTACACGACCAAGCGTGATCTTTCGGCGTTCGGCTCGTTCCTGGTCATGGGCGTCGTCGGCCTGGTGATCGCCATGCTGATCAACATCTTCCTGCAGTCGTCGGCGCTCGGCTTCGCCATCTCGGCGATCGGCGTGCTGATCTTCGCCGGCCTCACCGCCTATGACACGCAGACCATCAAGGAAATGTACTACGAAGGCGACCAGGCCGACGTCGCCGGTCGCAAGGCGATCATGGGCGCGTTGAGGCTCTATCTCGACTTCATCAACCTGTTCATGTTCCTGCTGCAGTTCATGGGCGATCGCCGCTAAACGGTCTCCATCCAGGCAACTGGACCAGCTGATATCGAAAGGGCGGCATAACGGCCGCCCTTTTCTTTTGTGCCGGCCTTTGCTGTGATGCCAGGCAAATGAATCGTTTGCACAAATTATGAGCATTATTACCATACGAGCGGCGCTGGAGGGCGACCTCGACCGAATCACCGAGATCTACGCCGATGCGGTGAGGCATGGCACGGCGAGCTATGAACTGGAGCCGCCGAGCCGTGCCGAGATGGGCGCGCGCTTCGACAGCCTGACAACTGGCGGCTTTCCCTATCTGGTGGCGGAAAAAGACGGCGGGCTGCTTGGCTACGCCTATGCTGGCGCGTTCCGCCCGCGCCCAGCCTACCGCTTCATCGTCGAGGATTCGGTCTATGTCGCGCCTGACGCCAAGGGCCAGGGCGTCGGGCTGCTGCTGATGCAGGCGCTGATCGAGGCGTGCCGGGTCGCGGGTTTTCGCCAGATCATCGCTGTGATCGGCGACGGTCACGCCGACAGCGCGTCGGTTCGGTTGCATGAAAAGCTTGGCTTTCGCCATTCCGGCCGTCTGGAAGGTTCCGGCTACAAGCATGGGCGCTGGCTGGACACGGTGTTCATGCAGCTGCCGCTGAATGGCGGGGCAACGGCTCCGCCCGATCCGGATTCGCTGCCGGAGCGGAAATTTCGCAAGAGTCTTGGCGGGAAGTGAGTGGGGGTTGACGAACTTAGGAACTGGAGAATTGATGGACTGAAGAATTTGAGAAAAGGGACTCAGTCCTGGCGTAATCCCGTCTTCTCAATTCCTCAGCTCTCTATGTCTTCAATTCCCCAACTCAGGCCTCGACAACTTTCAGCTTGGGATCGAACACGCCGAGCACGCGGCCGAGTTCCTGGCCGCGCTTGAGGATGCGGCCGCCGGCAGCGATGACGGCGAACGCGCCTTGCCGGCGCGCCAGTTTCGGATCCTTGACGATCTGGAACAGCGGCACTTCGCTGGCTCGGCGGAAGACCGAAAACACAGCGCGATCAGCGAGATGATCGATGGCGTAGTCGCGCCATTCGTTGGCGGCGACCATACGTCCGTAGAGTCTCAGGATCTCATCGAGCTCGCGCCGGTCGAAGCGAACCGGCTGATCGAGGCGTTCGCGTCGCGCCTCCTGCAGCGGGATCAATATTGCGGATGAGTCCCCATCCTCCGCTCCACCGCTGCTGCGATCGGTCATACCGCGATCCCTTTTAAAAATGAATCTCGCTTGCAGAAGTTGGCGTGTTCGCGGTGGAATTGCAAGACCCGGCTAACCATCCCGGGGCTGCGCTGTTTTCGCAACGTCCAGTCACTTTTATAAAACGCGGTGTTTGAATTGGTGATGCTCCGCCACATTCCTGCCTTATTTTATCCGCGCTCATGCCCCAATGTCCGACGAATTTACCGGCGTTGCCTGAGACGGTTCGGTCCGGCACCGGCTCGTAAACCCCAAGCCCCCCGCCCACGGGTCTGCGTCGGATCGAACCAACCTCGGACTTTCCTTAGGGAGAGACCGGGTGCGACGATCCCAAAACCTAAATGACCGACGTCAGAAGCAAGCTGACGTCGGTTTTTTGTTGGGCGGAGCGCTTCCCTTCTCCCCCTGTGGGAGAAGGAAGAGGTGGCGCTACGGCTTGTGAATAAACGCGGCGCCCAAAATCGGGCCGGGCAGGCCGTCCTTACCGACCGATTGCAGCAGCACGGCGCAGCCGCCTTTCTTGGCGATCTCGGTCATCGGCAATTCGTAGCGCTGCGCCTTGCCGTGCCACATGCCGGCGGTCTGGATGCCGGTGACGGCGTTCCAGTAGGTCATGCTGCGGCCGGTGTTCTCGCCCTTGGCGATGGTAACCGTCTGCGGCGGTTCGAAATAGACGATGACGACATGGGCGTCGCTCGGGCCGCTGCCGGCGTCGCCGGTATCGATCATGACGCGGTCGCTGGTGCGGCTGACCTTGATGCTGACCCGCATGCCTTCGCCCGACTTCTCCATGCGGGCAAGCGCACCGTCGACCTCCCTGCGGCTGGCGCCGTTGACATGGCTGCGACCATTGATGACGGCTTGCGGCGTGTACACCGAGCGGGTGCCGAAGGCGCGCATATAGTCATATTGCCGGTCGGTGTTGTCCTTGTTGCTCAGCGTGTCCTGCCAACCGAGATAGTCCCAGTAATTGACGTGGTAGGCGAGCGCGACGACGTTGTCCTTGGCTGCCAGCTCGGCAAAGAAAGCGTCGGCCGGCGGACAGGAATTGCAGCCCTGGCTGGTGAAAAGCTCGACGACGCCCAAGGGTTTGTCGGTCTGCGGCTTGTTTGTCTGAATGGTGCCGGACTCCTCGGCAAGCCCGGTCCCGGCAAGCGCCGAGAAGGCCAGCGCGAAAGCCGCAAGCCGTAGAGGTTGTCGAGGTGCCATGGCCGTTCCGATTCCCGCCGGTGACGCCGGCCTTGTTCTGGTTGCCCAGATTTGTGGCAGAAGCGACAGTCAACGGGAAGTCACGTTGCGGTGAAATTTTTGCTGCCGCAACCGCGGGTATGGCCGCTACAGGACGGTGCACTTCACCGCCCGGTTCGATCGGGAGCACGGCATCAGGAGCTTGCGGCAGATCTTCCTGAGCCCAGCCGGTTTTTACTGCAAGCAAACAGGGCGGAACTTCCGTCCGCCCGGCCAATGCTTTGGAAAGACTGGGCGGTAGGCAGTAGGAGGCCTTATTCCCTACTGCCTACTGCCTACGCCCTATTCCCTACGCGGCCAGATCGCGCAGCACGTATTGCAGGATGCCGCCGTTCTTGAAGTAGTCGAGTTCGTCCAGCGTATCGATGCGGCAGATGATCGGCACGTTCTTCACCGTGCCGTCGCCATAGGTGACCTTGGCGATCATCGTCTGGCGCGGCTTGATGGCGCTCAGGCCGTCGATCTCGACCATCTCGTCGCCCTTGAGGTTGAGCGAGGCCCAGGAGGTGCCTTCCTCGAAGACGAAGGGGATGACGCCCATGCCGACCAGGTTCGAGCGATGGATGCGCTCGAAGGACTGGGCGATGACGGCGCGGACACCGAGCAGGTTGGTGCCCTTGGCCGCCCAGTCGCGCGACGAGCCGTTGCCGTATTCGACACCGGCGAAGATGACCAGCGGCACGCCCTCCCTTTTGTACTCCATCGCCGCGTCGTAGATCGATTCCTCTTCCTTCGACGGGTAGTGGATGGTGTAGCCGCCCTCGCGGCCGTTCTCGCCCAGCATGTGGTTGCGGATGCGGATGTTGGCAAAGGTGCCGCGCATCATCACCTCGTGATTGCCGCGCCGCGTGCCGTACTGGTTGAAGTCGGCAACGCCGACGCCATGGTCGGTGAGGTATTTGCCGGCCGGCGACGCCGCCTTGATCGAACCCGCCGGCGAGATGTGGTCGGTGGTGATCTTGTCGCCGAAGAGACCCAGCACGCGCGCGCCCTTGATGTCGCCGATCTTGCCGAACCCGGCGGTCATCCCAGCGAAATAGGGCGGGTTCTGCACATAGGTCGAATTGTCGTCCCAGGCATAGGTCTGGCCTTCCGGCGCCTTGACGTTCTGCCAGTACTCATCGCCCTTGAAGACGTCGGCATATTTGCGGGCGAACAGCTCGCGGGTGACGTTCTTCTCGATGAACTCCTGGATCTCGGCCGAGCTCGGCCAGATATCCTTGAGGTAGACCGGCTTGCCGTCGCGGCCTTCGCCAAGCGGTTCGGTGGTGAGGTCCTTGGTGACCGTGCCGGCCAGCGCATGCGCGACGACCAGCGGCGGCGACGCCAGGTAGTTCGCCTGCACGTCGGGCGAGACGCGGCCTTCGAAATTGCGGTTGCCGGAGAGCACCGCGGCAGCGATCAGGCCCTTGTCGTTGATGGTCTTGGAGATCGGCGCCGGCAGCGGGCCGGAATTGCCGATGCAGGTGGTGCAGCCGAAGCCGACCAGGTTGAAGCCGATCTGGTCGAGTTCCTTCTGCAGGCCGGATTTCTCCAGATACTCAGCCACCACCTGGCTGCCGGGGGCAAGCGAGGTCTTCACCCACGGCTTTTGCTTGAGGCCGAGCCGGTTGGCGTTGCGCGCCAACAGGCCGGCGCCGATCAGCACGCTCGGGTTGGAGGTGTTGGTGCAGGAGGTGATGGCGGCGATGACGACGTCGCCATGGCCGAGATCATGGTCGGTGCCTTCGACGGCGTAGCGCTTGTGGATTTCGGCGGCCTTCTTGTACTCGGTCTCCATCGCCTTGGCGAAGCCGGCCGGAATGCCTTCCAGCGCAACGCGGCCTTCGGGGCGCTTGGGGCCGGCCATCGACGGCACGACCTCGCTGAGTTCAAGCTCGAGCAAATCGGTGAAGACCGGATCGGCCGAGCCGGTGTCACGCCACATGCCTTGCGCCTTGGAATAGGCTTCGACCAGAGCGATGCGGCTTTCCTCACGGCCCGACATTGTCAGGTAGCGGATGGTTTCGCCGTCGACCGGGAAGAAGCCGCAGGTGGCGCCATATTCGGGTGCCATGTTGCCGATGGTGGCGCGGTCGGCCAGCGTCATGTTGGAGAGGCCGGGGCCGAAGAACTCAACGAACTTGCCGACGACGCCCTTCTTGCGCAGCATCTGGGTGACGGTGAGCACGAGGTCGGTGGCGGTGACGCCTTCTTTCAGCTTGCCGGTGAGGCGGAAGCCGATCACTTCCGGCAACAGCATGGAGACCGGCTGACCGAGCATGGCGGCCTCTGCCTCGATACCACCGACGCCCCAACCGAGCACGCCAAGGCCGTTGATCATGGTGGTATGCGAATCGGTACCGACGCAGGTGTCGGGATAGGCGGTGGTTTCGCCGTCCTCGGTGTTGGTCCAGACGACCTGTCCGAGATATTCGAGGTTGACCTGGTGGCAGATGCCGGTGCCGGGCGGCACGACGCGGAAGTTTCGGAATGCTTGCTGGCCCCATTTCAGGAACTTGTAGCGCTCCTCGTTGCGCTCATATTCGAGCTCGACATTGCGGGCGAAGGCCATCGGCGTGCCGAATTCGTCGACGATGACCGAATGGTCGATGACGAGGTCGACCGGCACCAGCGGGTTGATCTTCTGCGGATCGCCGCCGAGCGCCTTGAGGCCGTCGCGCATCGCAGCGAGATCGACCACCGCTGGAACGCCGGTGAAATCCTGCATCAGGACGCGGGCCGGGCGATAGGCGATCTCGACGCCTGCAGTGCCCTTGTCGGTCAGCCAGCCGGCAACCGCCTGGATCGATTCCTTGGTGACGGAGCGGCCGTCTTCGTTGCGCAAAAGGTTCTCCAGCAGCACCTTCATCGAATAAGGCAACTGGGCGATGCCGGTGAGGCCGTTCTTCTCGGCCTCGACCAGATTGTAATAGACATAGTCCGCGCCACCCACGGTGAGGGTGCGGCGGCAATTGAAACTGTCGAGGGATTTTGACACGTGCGGTCCGTCCTTGTCTGTTCAGCCTGAAAGGGAACGGACGCCGATGGGCATGCAATCACGCGCAAAGGTGCGGGTACGGCCATTTCCGCTGTCCGCTCCCAAGCAACCCGAGCCGTTCAAGGCGGCGCGTGCGCTGGTTCGGCGCAAATTCTCTTCCCGTGCCGACCGCTGGCACGGATGTCCCGCATATAGAGAATTTTCTGGAATAGTTCTAGACAGGCGACAGGCAATTTTGTGCGATGCGGCAGCTGTCGCACGGTAAAGTTTTCGGGACGGGCAAGGATGCGGCTGATCGCCGAAAATCTGGGCGGCGAACGCGGCGGCGAGATGGTCTTTTCCGGCATCGGCTTTGCGCTCGAGAAAGGCCAGGCGCTGGTCGTCACCGGACCGAACGGATCAGGCAAATCGACCCTGCTCAGGGTCATCGCCGGGCTGCTGCCGAGGGCTGAAGGCGATGTGCGAATCGAGGGCGGCGGCGAGACGTTTCCGACGATCGCTTCGGCCGTCCATTATCTCGGCCATCTCAATGCGATGAAGACGGCGCTCAGCGTGGCGGAGAATCTGCGCTTCTGGCGCGATTTCAGTGGCGATGGCCAGTTGGGTGTCGAAGAGGCACTGGAGACGGTCGGTCTCGGCGGCATCGGCTATCTGCCATTCGGGTACCTGTCGACCGGGCAAAGAAGGCGCGCGGCAATAGCGAAATTGCTGGTCAGCCACAGGCCCTTGTGGCTGCTCGATGAGCCGACGGCGGGGCTGGACAAGGCTTCGGAGGCGCGGTTTGCGGGGTTGATGGCGAAGCACTGCGCGGACGGTGGGATTGTCGTGGCGGCGACGCATCTGCCGCTGGGGATTGATGGGGCGCAGGCGTTGGTGATGGGGCAGTGATGTCGGCACTACGTCACACCCCCCTCTGCCCTGCCGGGCATCTCCCCCGCAAGGGGGGAGATCGGATGTCGCGTCGGTTTTCGCCAATCACCAAGGTTGAAGGAGAAGCGCCTTCAACGAAGCTGCTAATCTCCCCCCTTGCGGGGGAGATGGCCGGCAGGCCAGAGGGGGGTGTGAAGGAACGCGGTCTTAGCAGAGAATGCAGTCGAACCGCAGCGGCGGCTTGCCCATGCTAGCCCTCTTCCTCCGCGACATCCGCCTCTCCATCCGTGCCGGCGGCGGAGCGTTGACTGGCGTCATCTTCTTCCTCGCCGTCATTGCCACCATCCCCTTCGGCGTCGGCCCCGACCTGAAGCTGCTCGCCCGCATCGGCCCGGCGATCCTGTGGATCGGCGCGCTTCTCGCCTGCCTGCTCGGCCTCGACCGGTTGTTCCAGGCCGATCGCGAGGACGGCTCGCTCGATCTTCTGGTGCTGGCCAATGACCGCCATATGCTGGCGCTGACGGTGCTGGTGAAGTGCCTGGCACATTGGGCGGGCAGCGTTCTGCCGCTGGTGGTCGCCGCCCCTCTGCTCGGCCTATTCATGAACATGGAGCCACTCAGCATCGGCGCGACGGCGCTGACCCTTCTGGTCGGCACGCCGGCAATCACCTTCATCGGTGCGGTGGGCGCGGCGGTGGCGGTGGCGCTGCCGCGCGGCGGGCTGTTGATCTCGGTGCTGGTGCTGCCGCTGACCATTCCGGTGCTGATCTTCGGCGTGTCGGCCAGCTACGGCGCGGTGGCCGATCCCGACCCGTTCGCGCAGCCCTTCCTCATTCTTGCCGCGCTGACGCTGTTTCTTGCCGTGCTGGGGCCGGTGGCGGCAGCGCTGGCGCTGCGGCATGGAACGGATTGACGTGGCGGCTGCGGCGCAGCGGCCAATTGCGAAGCCGAAGCTGCAAAGCTATGGGAAGGCCATGATCGAGCACGGCGAAGCGACAGCGGAAGGGAAGCGGGCTGCATGAGCGCACACGCCCTTTATGTCACCGCCGCCTATTGCATCACGGCGATCGTGCTGGCCGGGCTGATCGGCTGGATCCTGCTCGACCAGCGTGGGCGCAAACGCGAACTGGCAGAACTAGAGGCAGCAGGCGTACGGCGGCGTTCGGACAAGGCCAGCACTGAGGCTAGCACTGGGGCCAACAAACCATGAGCACGGAAAGCGATACGCCGGCGCCGCCGCGCCGCCGCCTGATTGTGCTGTTGCCGCTGCTGGTTTTCCTCGGCCTTGCGGGGCTGTTCCTGTTGCAGCTTTTGTCGGGGCGCGACGAGGCGGAAGTGCCGTCGGCGCTGATTGGCCTGCCGGCGCCGCAGACCAATTTGCCGGCGCTGGAAGCGTCAAACCTGCCCGGCCTCGATTCAAAAACCTTCGCCGGCAAGGTGACGCTGGTCAATGTCTTTGCATCGTGGTGCGCGCCGTGCCGGGAAGAACATCCGGTGCTCCTGGCGCTGTCGCAAGACAAGCGCTTCGTCATGGCAGCGCTGAACTACAAGGACGAGCCGCAAAACGCGCGCCGGTTCCTCGGCGATCTCGGCAATCCGTTCCAGGCCATCGGCGTCGACGAAACCGGCCGCACGGCCATCGACTGGGGTGTCTACGGCGTGCCGGAAACCTTCGTCATCGGCAAGGATGGCAAGATCGCCTACAAGCATGTCGGGCCGCTGACGGGCGAGGCCTCGCAGACGGTGCTGATGCCCGAAATTGAGAAGGCGCTCGCGGCACCGGGCTGACGGCCGCCTCGCTTCGAACGCGGGGCCGTCAGGACATTAAGCTCAGCCGTAGATCTGCTTGCGGACCTGGTAGAGCATTTCCGAGCGATCGGCGCGCAGGTCGGCGAGGTCGCGGCCGGAAAGGTTCTCGATTTCGGCGACGAGGCGGTTGTAGTGCTTGCGCTTGGCAATCGAGGTGCGAGCGCGGGTCATGAGACTGTCGAAGATCATAGCAAGGGTCCTTTCGTGCCGCATATCAGCGGCGAATTTGTTCCTCCCTTGACTGTACGCAGCATGACATAGGAATGGTGCGATGCAAAAAGAAGATGTTGCAATGCACCATTGCACAGAGCGCATAGCCGGTTAATGCAGCGCTAACAGCACCGTACCCGGCCGGGCAGGCTGGCGAGCCAATGCCGGGCCGCATGCCTTTTGTCTTACAAATTGCGCATGCGCCATCTTGCCTTCTCGCCCGCAGGCTGGCTTGATCCGCGCGTCACGTGATGCCCGGAGGAAAAGCATGGCGGCCGCAGACTATTACGAAATTCTCGATCCGCGTTTCGCGCGGCTGTTCAATGGCAACGCGCAGGTGGAAAAACTGTTCACCGGATGTCAGTGGGCGGAAGGGCCGGCCTGGTTCGCCGCCGGCCGCTATGTCGTCTGGTCCGACATCCCCAACAATCGCATGCTGCGCTATGACGAGACCGACGGCAATGTCAGCGTGTTCCGTCAGCCCTCCGCCAATTCCAATGGCAACACCGTCGACCGCCAGGGCCGGCTGGTGACGTGCGAGCATTCGGGCCGCCGCGTCAGCCGCACCGAGTATGACGGCTCGATCACCACCATCGCGGCCAAATGGAAAGGCAAGCGGCTGAATTCGCCAAATGACGTCGTGGTGCGCTCCGACGGCTCGATCTGGTTCACCGATCCGAGCTACGGCATCGACACTGACTATGAGGGCGACAAGGCCGAGAGCGAAATCGGCGCCTGCTACGTCTACCGGGTCGATCCCGACAGCGGCGAGGTCGAGGCTGTCATCACCGACATGGTCCGGCCGAACGGGCTTGCCTTCTCGCTCGATGAAAGCCAGCTCTATGTCGTCGACACCGGCCGCACCCATGGCTCACAAAACCCGGCGCATATGCGGGTCTTCAACATCGGCAAGGGCGGCAAGAAAGTGTCGGGCGGCAAGGTGTTCGCCGACTGCACGGCCGGCCTGTTCGACGGCTTCCGGCTCGACGAGGCCGGCCGCATCTGGACCAGCGCCGCCGACGGCATCCACTGCTACGATCCCGACGGCACGCTGATCGGCAAGGTCAAGGTGCCGGAAGTCACCGCCAATTGCGTGTTCGGCGGCAACAAGCTGAACTGCCTCTACATCGCCGGCACGACGTCGCTTTACATGGTGCGGCTGATGGTGAACGGGGCCAAGACCTATTGAGGCTGCTGGAAACACTTCTCTGGCGGCCCTTGATGGCGCTCCTACGCATGCCCGCGACGCCGGTTGCGCTGCGGCTGCCGGAACCGCCGCCAAGCGGTTCGCCGGAGCGGATTTCGAAGCCGTCTGCCAGTGGCGATATCAGGCACAATTTAAGGGGAGGACATCATGCCATTCGTCAACATCCGCATCGTCAAGGAAGTGATCGCCGCTGATCCGGCGGGCAAGAAGGCTGACATCGCTAGAAAGGTAACGGCGGCCATCATGGACGCCACCGGGCTCGGCAACGACGATGTCTGGGTGGTGTTCGAAGAGGTCAATGCGCGCGACTGGTATGTCGGCAAGACCGATGTCGAGACGCTGCGGAAGGGGTAGGCAGGGGTGCAGCCTTGGTAAGCTGGCGGGACAGCACCCCCCTCTGGCCTGCCGGCCATCTCCCCCTCAAGGGGGGAGATCGGATGTCGCCTCTGCTTTCGCCAACCACCAGCGTTGAAGGAAGGCGAAGACCGCAAAGCTGCCAATCTCCCCCCTTGAGGGGGAGATGCCCGGCAGGGCAGAGGGGGGTGCGAAGGATCGCAAGCGATGATGATTGCCATCGCTCACCGCGCCCGGATGAACTCCTCGAAGGCTGAAACCGCTTCCCGCATCGCCAGCACATTCGTTGGCTCCGCCAGAATGTTCGCAATCTCTGGCGGTTTCTTGCCGAGCAAGCCAATCTCCAGCGCCGCGTCCTCACAAAGCGCGAAGGACATCGTCCGCATGATCTCGGCCAGTGCGGCGCGGGCGTAGAGCGAGCGCGCGGAGGCGTGCACCAGCATGGCCGGCTTGTCGACGGCGGCGTCGCGCGAGACCAGCCAGTCGAGCGCGTTCTTCATGCCGCCCGGCACGCCATGCGCATATTCGGGGCAGGAAACGATAATGCCGTCGGCGCTGGTGACGGCCCCGATCAGCCGTGCGGCTTCGCGTGGCGTGCGCTCGCCTTCGTCGTCGGGATTGAAGATCGGCAGCAGGCCCAGCCCGTCATAAACGGCTACGCGGCAATCCGAAGGCGCGTTCGCGGCCAGCGCCGCGAGCAGCGCCGAATTGGTCGAGGCAGCGCGCAGACTGCCGGAGATGGCGAGGAGTTCGATCACGGGAAAACCGGGCAAAGGGGAACCGGGCAAGGGGCCGGAATGGCGAATCGTCGCCAAAAATCTACCACAGGGTCTTGCTGTAGGCCTCGTCCAGTGAGCGGTCGAAATCATCGGGCGTTTCGGCATGCGCCATCTGATCGGACAGGATCTGGCCGAGCGTCGGCAGCGTCGCGCGGTCGTACCAGCTGTCCGGCTTCCACAACTCGGAACGCATGAACGCCTTGGCGCAGTGCATGTAGGCGGCCTTGACGCTCACCACGACGACGCTTTGCGGTTGCTTGCCGTCGACGGTGAGGCGCTCACGCAAATCCGCATCGACGGTGATGCGGGCGTCGCCATTGATGCGCAGCGTTTCGTTCATGCCGGGGATGAGGAACAGCAGCCCGACCGAAGGGTTGAGCAGGATGTTTTCCAGCGTGTCGAGCCGGTTGTTGCCGGGCCGGTCGGGGATGGCGATGGTCTTGTCGTCGAGGACAAGGGCGAAGCCGGGCCTGTCGCCCTTCGGCGTCACGTCGGCATTGCCGGCGTTATCGGAAGAACCGATCAGCACGAAGGGGCTCTTGCCGATGAAGGCGCGGCAGTGGCCGTCGAGCGCCCTGAGCTCCTTGCGCATCGAGGCGTCGGTCGGCCGCGGCGTCTTGTAGATTGTCCTCAACTCGTCGCTCGTGGTGACGAATTCCATGGCCCCTCTCCTCCAATTCCAGCGCAATCCTTGGGAAAACCGCTACACACTCTTCCTGGAATTGCTCTACTTGCCTGCTTCTTCCACCTTCTCGGTCTTATCCTCGATCGAATGGCGCAGGATCAGCGGCATCTGGCTGAAGGTGAACAGCAGCGTGATCGGCATGATGCCCCAGACCTTGAAGGTAACCCAGAAGTCGGTCGAAAAATTCCGCCACACCACTTCATTGGCAAGAGCCAGGAACAGGAAGAACAGGCCCCAGCGGAAGGTCAGCTTGCGCCAGCCTTCGGCATCGAGGCGAAAGGCCGAATCGAAGACATAGCCGAGCAGCGAGCGGCCGAAATACAGGCCGCCAAGCAGCACGCCGCCGAACAGCGTGTTGACGATGGTCGGCTTCATCTTGATGAAGACGTCGTCCTGCAGATAGAGCGTCAGCGCGCCGAAGATGAAGACGACGACGCCCGAGACCATCGGCATGATCGGCAAGGTGCGCATCAGCAGCCAGGAGGCGATCAGCGCAATTGCGGTCGCGGCCATGAACAGGCCGGTGGCGACGAAGATCGGCCCGCCGAATTCGGCCAGCACCGGAAATTTCTCGACCAGCCAGGCGCCGCGCGCATTGGCGAAGAAGAACACCATCAGCGGCCCGAGTTCCAGCACCAGCTTGAGCAGCGGATTGACGCTTTCCTTCTTCTTTTGCGGGTCGGACGGGTCGCGTTCGAGGATGGGAGGGTTCATGACTTCCTTCTGACGCATGATCTTGTCCAAAAAGCCGTCAGCTCTTCGAGATCATTGCCTGTTACGCTACGCCCGCGATCGCCCTGGCGAATTCACTGGCTGAGAAAGGTTCGAGGTCGTCGACCTGTTCGCCGACGCCGATGAAATAGACCGGCAGTTTATGCTTTGCCGCGATCGCCACCAGAATACCGCCGCGCGCCGTGCCGTCCAGCTTGGTCATCACCAGGCCGTTGACGCCGGCGACATTGCGGAAGATCTCGACCTGGTTGAGCGCATTCTGGCCGGTGGTGGCGTCGACCGTCTGCAGCACGGTGTGCGGCGCTTCCGGATCGAGCTTGCCCAGCACGCGCACGATCTTTTCCAGCTCGGCCATCAACTCGGTCTTGTTCTGGAGCCGGCCGGCGGTGTCGATGATCAGCACGTCGGAGCCAGCCTCTTTGGCCTTCTCGAAGGCGTCGTAGGCAAGGCCGGCGGCATCGGCGCCGATCTTGGAGGCGATGACCGGCGATTTCGTCCGCTCACCCCAGATCTTCAATTGCTCGATGGCTGCAGCGCGAAAGGTGTCGCCGGCGGCGAGCATCACCGAGAGGCCGCCATCGGTCAGTTTTGCCGCCAGCTTGCCGATGGTCGTGGTCTTGCCGGTGCCGTTGACGCCGACGACGAGGATGACATGCGGCTTGTGCGAGAGGTCGAGCTCCAGCGGCATGGCGACATTGGTCAGCACCTTCTCCACCTCGGCTGCCATCACGGCGCGCACTTCCGCGTCGGAGACATCCTTGCCGTAGCGGCTGGAGGCCAGCGCATCGGTTACGCGCAGCGCGGTTTCCAGGCCGAGATCGGCGCGGATCAGCACGTCCTCCAGGTCCTGCAGCGTGTCCTCGTCGAGCTTTCGCTTGGTGAAGACGCCGGCGATGTTGCCGGTGAGTTCCTTCGAGGAGCGCGCGAGCCCGTCGCGCATGCGCTGGAACCAGGAGCGCCGCGGTGCCGGTTCGGGTGCTTTGACCGGCTCGGCCTTCTGCTCGACCCTCTTCGTGACAGTGACTTTGCCGGGAGCGGGTTTTGGCTCTGGCGAAGGTTGCGGGGCTGGCTGCGGCTTGGGCGCGATCTCGGCAACGATGGACCGTGCTTCGACCGGCGTGGGTGTAGCTTCGGGCGGCGCGGACTTTACCTCTCCCTCGATGGGGGAGGTTCCGAGCGCAGCTCGGGGGTGGGGGTGACTGGCGTCGACGCTGTCACCCCACCCCGCCGCTTCGCGTCGACCCTCCCCATCGAGGGGAGGGTAAGGCGTCGGCGCTTCTTCCTTCTCCCCGTCACTATACGGGGAGAAGGTGCCGGCAGGCGGATGAGGGGCGGCGCCGGCCTTTGAGGTTGGCTGCGCGGGAGACGGCGCCGGTGGCGGCACCTCGATTGGGGGTGGCGTCTCTACCGGTGCATCGGCCGGTGGCGGCACTTCGACAGGCGCTGGCTCAGGCTGCCTTTCCGGGCGCGACGGCTCGATCTCCGGCTCGGCTGGTGCCGGCGGCACCTCTTGCGGCTGCGGCTCCGGAACGGTGGGCGGCGTAGGAACCTCCTCAGGTTCCAGCGGCTCGGGCTCAGGTTCCGGTTGCGGCTCTTCCTCCGGCACAGGCTCCGGCACAGGCTCCGGCAGCGGTTCCGGCTCAGAGGGGACGACCGGCTCCGGTGCCGGCGGAATGGTCGGCGCTGGTTCGGGCTTCAGCTCCTCGGGCGCCGGCTCCGGCGCTGCCTTTACCTCCCCCTCGATGGGGGAGGTCCCAAGCGAAGCTTGGGGGTGGGGATGATCGGCGTCGGCGCTGTCACCCCTCCCCGCCACTTCGTGGCGACCCTCCCCATCGAGAGGAGGGTGGGGCGCTGGCGCCTCGTCACGCTTCAAAAACTCCGGAACGACTTGCTCGGCGGCAGGCTTCAGCGCTTCCAGCGCATCCCATTTGATCGGCGGCAGGGGAGTGGTTTCGTCGATGCGTTCCTCGACGACTTCCTTCTTGCCGAACGAAAATATCTTCTTGAAAAAACCGGCCATGCTTCAATCGTCTCAGGCGGCGCGGGCAGCGAGCGGCGCCGCAAGCAGGCGCGCGCCGTCATGGCCGGTAATGGTGGCATCGACGATCTCGCCCGGCGCACCGGCGGCGATGGCGGCCAGCGTAAATCCTTCGGTGCGGCCGAGGCCGTCGCGCTCGACCAGGATCGACTGACGCGTTCCCGGGAGTGCCGACAAATGACTGATATACGCGGCCTCGCCGGCGGCGCGCAGCCTTGCGGCGCGCTGCTTCACCAGTTCGCGGCGGACCTGCGGCATCCGCGCGGCGGGCGTGCCTTCGCGGGGCGAGAACGGGAAGACATGCAGATGCGTCAACCCGCATTCCTCGACGATCTTTATCGAATTCTCGAACATGTCCTCGGTCTCGGTCGGGAAGCCGGCGATGATGTCGGCGCCGAAGACGATTTCGGGGCGCAGCTTGCGCACATCCTCGCAGAAGCGGATCGACTGGTCGCGCAAATGGCGGCGCTTCATGCGCTTCAAAATCATGTCGTCGCCCGACTGCAGCGACAGGTGCAGATGCGGCATCAGCCTGGGCTCGGTGGCGATGGCGTCGAGCAATTCGTCATCGGCCTCGATCGAATCGATGGAGGACAGCCGCAACCGCTTCACATCAGGAACTTGCTTCAGGATGGTCTTCACCAGCTTGCCGAGTTTCGGCGCACCCGGCAGATCGGCGCCGAAGCTGGTCATGTCGACGCCGGTCAGCACGATTTCGGCATAGCCATTGCCGGCGAGCCTTTTGACCTGCTCGACCACGGCGCCCATTGGCACCGAGCGTGAATTGCCGCGGCCATAGGGGATGATGCAGAAAGTGCAGCGATGGTCACAGCCATTCTGCACCTGGACGAAGGCACGCGCCCGGCCCTCGATGGCGTCGACCATGTGACCAGCGGTCTCGCGCACCGAGAAAATGTCGTTGACGCGCGCCTTCTCGGTGTCGTTGACGCCGAAATCCGGCAGCGCGCGGTAGGAGTTCGCCTTCAACTTCTCCTCATTGCCGAGCACGAGATCGACCTCGTCCATGGCGGCAAAATTCTGCGGTTCGGTCTGCGCTGCGCAGCCGGTGACGATGATGCGCGTCTGCGGGTTTTCGCGGCGGGCCTTGCGGATCGACTGCTTGGCCTGACGCACCGCTTCCGAGGTGACGGCGCAGGTGTTGAAGATGATGGCGCCGCCTGCGAGCGCGCCGAGGCCGGCACTTTCCGCCTCACGTCGCATCACCTCGGACTCATAGGTGTTGAGGCGGCAGCCGAAGGTGACGACGTCGATGCCTTTCGCGTTGGCAAGACCGGACATCAGGCCGCGCTTTCAGTGTCGCGAGCCCAGCTTCCGGTCGACGGATCGAAACTGCCGGAAAACTCCCATTCGGCAGCGCCGGTCAGGATAACGTGGTCGTCGTCGCGCCATTCGACATGCAGCGAGCCGCCGCCTGGCGTCATCAGCGTGACGTTGCGGCCGGTGCGCCGGGTGCGGGCTGCGGCGACTACCGCTGCGCAAGCGGCCGAGCCGCAGGCCTTGGTCAGGCCGGCGCCGCGCTCCCAGGTGCGGATGATCATCGTCTCCGGCGACGTCACCTGTGCGATTGTGATGTTGGCGCGCTCGGGGAAGATCGGATGGTTTTCGAGCAGCGGCCCGAAACGCTCGAGCTCGTAGGACCAGACATCGCGATCGACCCAGAAGATGGCGTGCGGGTTGCCCATCGAGAGAGCCGAAGGCGAATGCAGCACCGGCGCGTCGATCGGGCCGATCTGCAATTCGATCATGCGGGTGTCGCGAAACTCTTCCGCCAGCGGAATATCCTGCCAGCCGAAGCGCGGCGTGCCCATGTCGACCGAGATGGTGCCGTCAGCGTGCTCGAGGGCGTTGAGGATGCCGGCGCGGGTCTCGAAGGTGAAGTTCTTCTGGCCGGTTTCGGCGGCCAGCGCCTGGACGACGCAGCGCATGCCATTGCCGCAGGCCTGTGCGCCCGAGCCGTCGGAATTCAATATGTCGATGTAGTAGGCGGTGCCGGGCGTGCGGGCGTCATGGATGGCCATGATCTGGTCGAACCTGGTCGCCGCATCGGCGTTGAGCGCGACAGCCGACGCTGCCGTCACTCGATCGGCACGGCCGCGCATGTCGGCAACGATGATCTCGTTGCCGATGCCGTTCATCTTGGCGAAGGGGGCGGTGCCTGCCATCGATCCCATCATTTCCGTGTCCGTTTGGCGCTATATGGCGGAAACGGGCGGGAATTACCAGTCCGGCGCGGCTGCGCGACGACCAAGTGGTCGCGCTTGGGCGACGACCAAGGGGGCGCCGCCTAGCGACGGCAAGATGCCGCCCCTAACGGATAAAATCCAACGCCTGGTACCCACGGCCTGAGTCCCGCTTGGGTATCCACTTCAGCCTGTCTCGGTATTGGCACCCCGCCGCCGAGCGCGGCGGGGCAGTTTGCATTTGATCCGCCGCAGCTATTGCGTCTTTCGAGGATCGTCCGCCGGATTGATGTACTTGATGCCCCACGGGCCATTTGTGGTGAGCTGGAGCACCGTCTCTTCATCGAAATAAGCAAAATGCGCCATGCCTGGCGGCAAAGCGAAGTAGCTACCCGCAGGAATTGCTCTGGCTGTACTCCGGTCGGCGGTCTCTCCCATGCCAAGATTAACGGTTCCCGAAATTACTGTGTCAACTTCAAGCCCTGGATGTGTGTGCGGCGCGATCGCGTACCCAGCCGGCAATTTGAGCCGAAGGGCAAACGGACCTTCCTTGGTCGGATCGCCGTACAGGATTGCCAACTTTGCTCCGGCAGGGAGCGCTTTGGGGCCCGGGCCCCACTTGACCTCGTTGGGAGTGATCACGGTATGCGCGTCCTCTGCCGAAGCAGCGGAGGCGATTGCGCAGGATACGATCCAGCCGACTGCAAGTAGCGATGCAACTTTCATGGTAGCCTCCCGTCTCGGCGGGCTACCCATTCCGGCCCGTGCCGGGTTGGGCTCGCCAAAACCGTCCAGATTAGGTCCGGGAGCCACGTCTAGGCAAGCAAGTTCTCGGCTCAGTATCGACGCCGCCCTTGGCGAGAGCGCATGCGAGTGCGGCGCATGCGCTTTCGCCAAGGAATCTTGAGCCGGACTCTTGTGCCAGGCCGATATTCACTAGGTTACAGCGAAGACGCCGAGCACGATCAGCAGAAAGATGATCAGCACGATCCCGATGAGGATGCGTGCGCCGGTAGCGGCCGCGCCGGCCAGCGCCGGCATGCCGAGCAGGCTCGCGGCGGCGGCGACAATCAGAAGAATGATGATCCATTTGATCATGGAAAGGCTCCCGGCCAAATTGCGTCGCGCAAGACAACGCGTTTTGGCCCGTTGGGTTCCTTCCCTAGACCTCCGGCACGTCCCAGATTTCACCCGGCCGCAGGGCGCGGAACCGCTCCTGCGGCACGCCCTTCGCCTTCAGCGCTTCGGCCAGTTTTTGGACCGGCTCGTCGATCGGTTCGTCGGTGAGATGGAACGTGCCCCAGTGGCAACCTGCGGCGTGAGCCGCGTTGCACAGCTGCATGCCTTGCACCGCTTCTTCCGGGTTCTGATGCTGCGGCGCCATGAACCAGCGCGGCTCGTAGGCACCGATCGGCAGGATGGCGAGGCGAAAGCCGCCATGTTTCTCAGCCATCAGCCGGTAATTGGCGCCGCCATGGAAACCGGTGTCACCAGCGAAATAGATCTTTCCGGCGGGGGTTTCGACGACGAAGCCAGCCCACAGCGCCATGCGGCGGTCGCGCGCGCCACGCGCCGACCAATGATGCACCGGCTCGACATGGACGGCGATGTCCTTGGTAATCTCGACACGCTCACCCCAGTCATGCGCCGTCGTTCGCATGCCCGGCACGGCGCTATCGATGATGGCGTCGTTGCCGAGCGGCGTCAGCACAAGCGGATCGTGCTTCGCCTTCAGCCGCTTGAGCGTGGCAAGGTCGAGATGGTCGTAATGGTTGTGGCTGACCAGCACCAGGTCGATCGGCGGCAGCTGGGAAAACGCGATGCCTGGCGCATTGACGCGCCTGGGCCCGGCAAAGGAGAGCGGCGAGACGCGCGGCGACCACACCGGGTCGGTCAGGATGTTGAGGCCGGCGGTCTGGATCAGCAGCGTCGCATGACCGACCATAGTCAGGCGCAGCCCGTCGCTGTTGATGCGCGCCGCCGGCTCCGTTGGTTCAAACGGACTCGGATTGGCTGCCGGCCATTTCGAACGCTCGCCGCTTAGCTGCCATTTGAGCAGATCTGTGAAGCGGCCTGGCATCTGGCCGTCGGGATTGAAAAACAGAGTACCGTCGAAATGGTCGCTGGGCGGGCCGCTGTAATAGCGGTTGGCGGGTCTCTTTCTCGCGGCCAAGGTTTCGGCTCCGGCAGGTTTCTGGTCCTTGCTAGATAGGGACGAGGGCCTCCGGCGCAAGCAGGTGCCGCTGTCGCAAGCAATCTACCGGTTCGAACCGCGCTAGAGCCAAGGCACGCCCTCGTCCGCCCGGAATTTTGCGACAAATTTGCAACAATTCTTGCCGCAAACCCTATTTTAACCATATCGGGTTGAAATTTCGCCACCTTCTCCATCTTGGTGAGGGTGAGAGTGTGCGGACGGCTCCCCCAGCCGGATCCGACGGAGGTTGAAATGACTTTTTCGAGAAGCGGCCTGGTGGCCGTATCGCTGGCCGCGCTGTTTGCGAGCGGCTGTTCGACCTCGCGTTTTTCATCGATGGATGACCAGCAGCCGGCGCCACTGCAGCCCGCGCCCGCCGGTACGGTGAGCGGAAGCCAGCTGCCGCCGCCGGCAGCGCCGGGCACAACCGACCCGTCGCAATTCCCGACGGCGCCGGCCGGCACTCAGGTCGCCTCGCTGCCGCCGGATGGATCGGCGCCTGCCGGCGCCACCGACCTCACCGCGGCCAGCGTCGCCGGTGTCTGGAACGCCAGCGTGTCCGGACAGAGCTGCAAGGTGGCGACGCCACAGACCAAATTCGGCGCCGGCTATCGCGCCGGACCGTTGCATTGCCCGGCACCCATCGACGGCATCAAGTCGTGGAACGTCGCCGGCAAGCAGCTGACGCTCTATGACGAGAATGGAGGCACCCTGGCGCGGCTCTATTCGTCGGGCGGTTCGAAATTCGACGGCCAGACTTCCACCGGCTTGCCGATTTCGCTTACAAGATAAGCTGCCTATCCCTAGACAGCGACGTGACCGATGCATCTGCGTGACGGCCTCCAGACCCATGCCACCGTCAGGCAGCGCTACGACCATCTGGTCGACACCGGCGCTGTCGAACGCGATCCGGCGCAGGAGCGCATCGCAGCCGCACTCGACCGGCTGACCGATGAGATCTCGGTCAAGCGGCTGGCGCACAAATCGAGTGCGCTCGGCTGGCTGTTTGCCCGCAAGCGCGAGACGCGCGAGGTCGTCAAAGGCCTCTACATCCATGGTGGCGTCGGCCGCGGCAAGACCATGCTGATGGACATGTTCTTCGAACTGCTGCCGGTCCGCCGCAAGCGCCGTGTCCATTTCAACGACTTCATGGCCGATGTGCAGGATCGCATCCAGAAGCACCGGCAGGCGCGCAAGAATGGCGACGCCAAGGAGGACGATCCGATCCCGCCGGTAGCACTCCAGCTTGCCGAACAGGCCTGGGTGCTGTGCTTCGACGAGTTTTCGGTCACCGACATTGCCGATGCGATGATCCTGTCGCGGCTGTTTTCGGCGCTGTTTGCCAATGGCGTGGTGCTGGTCGCCACCTCCAATGTCGCGCCCGAAAACCTCTATCGCGACGGGCTGAACCGCCAGCTCTTCCTGCCCTTCATCAGCATTCTCGAGCGTCACGCCCAGGTGCTGACACTCGATGCCGACAAGGACTACCGGCTGGAAAAACTGGCGCGCACGCCTGTCTATGTCACCCCGGCGGATGCCGAGGCCGACCGTATGCTGGACGAGGCCTGGCAGGCGATGACACGCGGCGCGCCCGTCGTCGAGACCACCCTGGCGGTGAAGGGCAGGCAGGTGGTGGTGCCGGCCGCTGCGGGCGACACGGCGCGGTTTTCCTTCGCCGATCTCTGCGAAAAGCCGCTTGGCGCCCGCGATTTCCTGGCCATTGCCGGCCGTTTCTCAACCATCTTCATCGATCGCGTGCCGGTGCTCGGCGAAGGCAGGCGCAACGAGGCCAAACGCTTCATCCTCCTGATCGACACGCTCTACGATCACCACACGCGGCTGGTGGTGAGCGCCGAGGCCGCGCCGTCTGAGCTTTATACGGCCAAGCGCGGCGTCGAGGTGTTCGAATTCGAACGCACCGCCTCACGGCTGATCGAGATGCAAAGCCGCGACTGGCTGGAAGACTGGGCGGAACGGCAGAAGGCGCAGAAGCCCGAAGGCAGGCATAGCGAGCCCCCGGTCGCGATGGCCTAAGCCTTCAAATGGGCGGCAAGGTTCCGGCAACAACCGTGTAGTGGTCGACGAATTCGGGCTTTTCCAGAAGGTAGCGATCGTCTTCGGGATAGTAGCGGGCCAGTTCGGGTGCATCCCCGGCAAAGCTTCGCACGGCGTCCATTGATGACCACCAGCTCAATGTGACGATCTCCGTCGAGTCATCATCGCGATCGCGCATAAGCATCTGGAAACCGCGATTGCCGGCCGTAGCCGCGTAGTCGAGGCCTCCCGTCCTCTCGACATAGGCGGCATAGGCAACGCGATCCTGTGTACGGATGACGGACGACCAGCGACGCAGAATGAGCGGTTCTGTCTCAGTCATGGCTAACCTCCCTGTTGTCGTGGCGGCATTCTAGAGCCTGTAGACATACATCACGAATGGCTCGGCTACTGCACCGCGCGACTCATAAAGCGAGCGCGCCGCGACATTGTCCGGCTCGGTGCCGACCCATGCCTCTTCACAGCCCTGTTCGCGCCCGATCATGAACATCGCATCCAGCATCTTTCGGGCGATGCCCTGGCGCTGGAAGGCCGGGGACACCCCGACCTCGTCGATGTAGAGTTCGCTGACCTTGTCGGGGTGGCGGTGGATGATGGCGGCGCACTGGCCGACGACGACATTTTCGGACAGTGCCACGATCATGAAATGGCCTGGTGCGGCGAGATAGGCGGCGAGCCTGTCGGCGCGCACCGGCTCGTCGAACACGTCTTCGGCGATCCGCTTCACAAGGGCGTCATCGCCGGCATATAGTCTTCTGATTTCCACGTTCATTGTGTAAAACCTCTCAAGTCGGCTTACAAACTTTGACGTTTACGTAAATCCCGATGTTTCTAACCGATTGAAATTATTCACTCGAAAATAATCGGTTGAATATATTTTCCACCAGGGCTACTGGATGCGGCGAAATCTCGCGGATCCCGCAGCCTTCCGGCCTCTTCCTCGACGCCGTCAACCAGATCGCCACAGATTTGGGCGTCGTCACAGACAAAGGGAAAATTTCCTCACATGGCACGCAACAAGATAGCGCTTATCGGCTCCGGCATGATCGGCGGCACTCTCGCTCACATGATCGGCCTCAAGGACCTCGGCGACGTGGTGCTGTTCGATATTGCCGAGGGCATTCCGCAAGGCAAGGGGCTCGATATCGCGCAGTCTTCGCCGGTCGACGGCTTCGATTCGAGGCTGACCGGCGTCAATGACTATGCCGGCATCGAGGGCGCCGACGTCTGCATCGTCACTGCCGGCGTGCCGCGCAAGCCGGGCATGAGCCGCGACGACCTGCTCGGCATCAATCTCAAGGTCATGGAACAGGTCGGTGCCGGCCTGAAGAAGTACGCGCCGAAGGCCTTCGTCATCTGCATCACCAACCCGCTCGACGCCATGGTCTGGGCGCTGCAGAAGTTTTCCGGCCTGCCCAAGACGCATGTGGTCGGCATGGCCGGCGTGCTCGACAGCGCCCGCTTCCGCTATTTCCTCGCTGAAGAGTTCAAGGTCTCGGTCGAAGACGTCACCGCCTTCGTGCTCGGCGGCCACGGCGATTCCATGGTGCCGATGATCCGCTATTCGACGGTGTCGGGCATTCCGCTGCCCGACCTCATCAAGATGGGCTGGACTTCGAAGGAAAAGCTCGACCAGATCGTGCAGCGCACCCGCGACGGCGGCGCCGAGATCGTCGGTCTCTTGAAGACCGGCTCGGCCTTCTACGCGCCGGCCGCCTCTGCCATCTCGATGGCTGAATCCTATCTCAAGGACAAGAAGCGCGTGCTGCCTTGCGCTGCGCATCTCTCGGGCCAGTATGGCGTCAAGGGCACCTATGTCGGCGTTCCCGTGGTCATTGGCGCCGGCGGCGTCGAGCGCATCATCGAGATCGACCTCAACAAGGCCGAGCAGAAGATGTTCGACGCCTCGGTGGCGACGGTGCAGGGCCTGACCGAGGCCTGCGTCAAGATCGCCCCGCATCTCGCCTCGAAGTGATCCCCGGAGACCATCCAGATGAACATCCATGAATATCAAGGCAAGGCGCTGCTGAAGAGCTTTGGCGCGCCGGTGGCCGAAGGCGTGCCGGTGTTCAAGGCGAGCGAGGCGGAAGCCGCGGCACAAGCGCTGCCCGGTCCGCTCTATGTGGTGAAGAGCCAGATCCATGCCGGCGGCCGCGGCAAGGGCAAATTCAAGGAGCTTGGCCCGGACGCCAAGGGCGGTGTGCGGCTGGCCAAGTCGGTGGCCGATGTCGTCGCCAACGCCAATGAGATGCTTGGCCACACGCTGGTGACCAAGCAGACGGGACCGGCCGGCAAGCAGGTCAATCGGCTCTATATCGAGGACGGCGCCGACATCGAGCGCGAGCTTTATCTGTCGATCCTGGTCGACCGCGCGGTTGGACGCATCGCCTTCGTCGTCTCGACCGAAGGCGGCATGGACATTGAGGGCGTCGCCCACGACACGCCGGAAAAGATCATCACCCGCGCCATCGACCCGCTGGCCGGCGTGACGACCATCGACGTCGACAT
Organism: Mesorhizobium sp. P2_D6; assembly: GCF_056404315.1. Classification (NCBI taxonomy): domain Bacteria; kingdom Pseudomonadati; phylum Pseudomonadota; class Alphaproteobacteria; order Hyphomicrobiales; family Phyllobacteriaceae; genus Mesorhizobium; species Mesorhizobium sp. P2_D6. The sequence continues at coordinate 451,226 of NZ_JBFUEG010000004.1, forward strand.
ATTGGTGGAAGCGCTGGGGCTCACCGGCGACGCCGCCAAGGATGCCGCCACGCTGTTCCCGATCCTCTACAAGGCCTTTGTCGAAAAGGACATGAGCCTGCTCGAGGTGAACCCGCTGATCGTGATGAAGAATGGCCGCCTGCGCGTGCTCGACGCCAAAGTGTCGTTCGACAACAACGCTCTCTTCCGCCACCCCGAGCTGATGGAATTGCGCGACACCACCGAAGAGGACGAAAAGGAGATCGAGGCGTCGAAATACGACCTCGCCTATGTCGCGCTCGACGGCAATATCGGCTGCATGGTCAATGGCGCCGGCCTTGCCATGGCGACGATGGACATCATCAAGCTCTATGGCGCCGAACCCGCCAACTTCCTCGATGTCGGCGGCGGCGCGTCGAAGGAGAAGGTGACGGCGGCGTTCAAGATCATCACCAAGGACCCGGCCGTCAAAGGCATCCTGATCAACATCTTCGGCGGCATCATGAAGTGCGACATCATTGCCGAGGGCGTGATTGCCGCGGTCAAGGAAGTCGGCCTGCAAGTGCCGCTGGTGGTGCGTCTCGAAGGCACCAATGCCGAGCTCGGCAAGAAGATCATCAACGACAGCGGCTTGAATGTCGTGTCGGCCGATGACCTCGACGACGCAGCCAAGAAGATCGTGGCAGCGGTGAAGGGCTGAGCGGATGCCTCCGCGCAAGATAAACCTGGTCGAGGCGGCTGATCAGAAGATCACCAAGGTCTTCGATCCGCATATTGCCGGTGACGTCAATGACAGCCAGGCGAAGCTTGCCAAGTTCGGCGAGACCTTCGACTGGCATGCGCATGAACATGAGGACGAAGCCTTCCTCGTGCTGCGGGGCAGGATTGCCATCGATTTCCGCGACGGTCCGGTCGAGCTCGGCGAGGGCGATTTCATCGTCGTACCGCGCGGCGTCGAGCACCGGCCGCGGTCGCTGACCACGGAGCCGGTGGTGCTGATGTTCGAGCCGGCAACGACGCTCAACACCGGCAACGCCAAGAGCGCCCTCACCGTCACCGACCTGAAGCGGCTCTGACCATGAACGCTGCGTCCTTCTCCTCGCTCTCGGCCGATCACCAGCGCCTGCAGGCGCTGGTCGGCGCGTGGCGTGGCGAGGAAGAGGTTGCGGAAACGCAATGGGCCGATGGCGGCGCAGCGACGTCGGACGTGCTGGCAGAGGCTGAGTTCGGCGGCCTGTTCGTGGTGCAGCGCTATCGCCAGCGCCGCGACGGCACGGTCTCGTTCGGCTCGCACAGCGTGTTCGGCTTCGACCAGCCAAACAGCCTCGTCACCATGCACCAGTTCGATTCGATGGGCTTTGTGCCGGCATCGCCGGCCACAGGCACATGGAACGGCGCTGAACTGGTCCTCGAGCGGTCGTCGCCGCGCGGCGCCGCACGCGTGACGTATCTTTTCGATGATGCCGATGCCTACCGCATGCGACTGCATTTCAAACCTGCCGGCAGCGACAACTGGCAAGACATGGTGAGCGGCGTCTACCGGCGCGTCTCGCCTTCCTCGATCAACGGTTTTTAGAAAAGGGCTCCGATGTCCATTCTCATCGACAAGAACACCAAGGTGCTGGTGCAGGGCCTGACCGGCAAGACCGGCACGTTCCACACCGAACAGGCGCTGGCCTATCACGGCACCAAGATGGTGGGCGGCATCCACCCCAAGAAGGGTGGCGAGACCTGGACCGGCGCCAAGGGCGAAAGCCTGCCGATCTTTGCCAGCGTTGCCGAGGGCAAGGCCAAGACCGGCGCCAATGCCTCGGTCGTCTATGTGCCGCCGGCAGGTGCCGCCGAAGCCATCCTGGAAGCGATCGAGGCCGAGATCCCGCTGATCGTCTGCATCACCGAGGGCATTCCGGTGATGGACATGGTCAGGGTCAAGGCGCGGCTCGACCGCTCGACCTCGCGGCTGATCGGGCCGAACTGCCCGGGCGTGCTCACCCCCGACGAATGCAAGATCGGCATCATGCCCGGAAACATCTTCCGCAAGGGCTCGGTCGGCGTTGTTTCGCGCTCGGGAACGCTTACCTATGAGGCGGTCTTCCAGACCACCAATGTCGGCCTCGGCCAGACCACCGCTGTCGGCATTGGCGGCGACCCCGTCAAAGGCACGGAGTTCATCGATGTGCTGGAGATGTTCCTCGCCGACGACGAGACCAAGTCGATCATCATGATCGGCGAGATCGGCGGTTCGGCCGAGGAAGACGCCGCGCAGTTCCTCAAGGACGAGGCCAAGCGCGGCCGCAAGAAACCGATGGCGGGCTTCATTGCCGGGCGCACCGCGCCGGCCGGCCGCACCATGGGCCATGCGGGCGCGGTCATCTCCGGCGGCAAGGGCGGCGCGGAAGACAAGATCGCGGCAATGGAATCGGCCGGGATCAAGGTTTCGCCGTCGCCGGCACGGCTGGGCACGACCCTGGTCGAGGCGATCAAGGGTTAAGGCAATAAGGGAGTAGGGCAGTATGGCAGTAGGGGAATAGGAAGAACGGGACGAGCGGCGGCAACGTCACTTTCCTACTGCCCTATTGCCTTACTGCCCTACTCGCCTCCAAACGTAAGGAGACGGAGCCAGGCTCCGCAGAAAAAATGGCAAGACAAGATCAGGCCAACGACCAGTTTTCACTCACCTCATTCCTCTATGGCGGCAATGCCGACTACATCGACGCGCTCTACGCCTCCTATGAGGATGATCCGGAGTCGGTAAACCCCGAATGGCAGGACTTCTTCGCGGCGCTGAAGGACGACGCCGGCGATGTGCGCAAGAACGCCAAGGGCGCCTCCTGGGCAAGGCCCTCCTGGCCGTTGCAGGCCAATGGCGAGCTGGTGTCGGCGCTCGACGGCAATTGGGGTCTAGTCGAGAGGACGGTCGAAAAGAAGGTCAAGGACAAGGCGGTCACCAACGGCGTCGTGCTGTCGGATGCCGACGTACACCAGGCGACGCGCGATTCGGTGCGCGCCATCATGATGATCCGCGCCTACCGCATGCGCGGCCATCTGCACGCCAATCTCGACCCGCTCGGCATCGCCAAGCCGCTCGAGGACTATAACGAGCTATCGCCGGAGAATTACGGTTTTACCGCTGCCGACTACGACCGGCCGATCTTCCTCGACAATGTGCTCGGCCTCGAATTCGGCACCATCCGGCAGATGCTGGAGATCCTCACTCGCACCTATTGCTCGACGCTCGGCGTCGAGTTCATGCACATCTCCGATCCCGAGGAGAAGGCCTGGATCCAGGCCCGCATCGAAGGCACCGACAAGGAGATCTCCTTCACCGCCACGGGCAAGAAGGCGATCCTGCAGAAGCTAGTCGAGGCCGAAGGCTTCGAGCAGTTCATCGACGTCAAGTACAAGGGCACCAAGCGCTTCGGCCTCGACGGCAGTGAAGGGCTGATCCCGGCGCTGGAGCAGATCATCAAGCGCGGCGGCCAGCTCGGCATGAAGGAGATCGTGCTCGGCATGGCGCATCGCGGCCGGCTGAACGTGCTTTCCCAGGTGATGGCGAAGCCGCACCGCGCCATCTTCCACGAGTTCAAGGGCGGCTCGGCCGCTCCCGACGAGGTCGAGGGCTCCGGCGACGTCAAGTACCATCTCGGCGCTTCGTCGGACCGCGAGTTCGACGGCAACAAGGTGCACCTGTCGCTGACCGCCAACCCTTCGCATCTGGAAATCGTCGATCCGGTGGTGATGGGCAAGGCGCGCGCCAAGCAGGACTATCTGTTCGGCCGCAGCCGCGAGGAGATCGTGCCGCTGGAAGAGCGCGCCAAGGTGCTGCCGCTGCTTCTGCATGGCGACGCCGCCTTCGCCGGCCAGGGCGTGATTGCCGAAATCCTCGGCCTGTCGGGCCTGCGCGGCCATCGCGTCGCCGGCACGCTGCATTTCATCATCAACAACCAGATCGGCTTCACCACCAATCCGCGCTTCTCGCGTTCGTCGCCCTATCCGTCCGACGTCGCCAAGATGATCGAGGCGCCGATTTTCCACGTCAATGGCGACGATCCGGAAGCCACGGTCCATGCCGCCAAGGTGGCGATCGAATTCCGCATGAAGTTCCACAAGCCGGTGGTGGTGGACATGTTCTGCTACCGCCGCTTCGGCCACAATGAGGGCGATGAGCCGGCCTTCACCCAGCCGATCATGTACGCCAACATCCGCAACCATAAGACGACAGTGCAGATCTATGGCGACCGGCTGATCGCCGAGGGCCATATCACCCAGGCCGAACTCGACAAGATGAAGGCCGACTGGCGCGCGCATCTGGAATCCGAATGGGAAGTCGGCCAGCACTACAAGCCAAACAAGGCCGACTGGCTGGACGGCGCCTGGTCAGGCCTGCGCACCGCCGACAACCAGGACGAACAGCGCCGCGGCAAGACCGCCGTGCCGGTCAAGGTGCTGAAGGAGATCGGCAAGAAGCTGACCGAGGTGCCGAAGGGTTTCGAGGCGCACAAGACCATTATCCGCTTCCTCGAAAACCGCCGCCAGGCGATCGAATCCGGCGAAGGCATCGACTGGTCGACGGCCGAGGCGCTGGCTTTCGGCGCCATCCTGCTCGACGGCAACCCGATCCGTCTGTCGGGCCAGGATTCCGAGCGCGGCACCTTCTCGCAGCGCCATTCCGTGCTCTACGACCAGCGCGACGAGACCCGCTACATCCCGCTCAACAATCTGTCGGCGGCGCAGGCGGGCTACGAAGTCATCAACTCGATGCTGTCGGAAGAGGCGGTGCTCGGCTTCGAATATGGCTACAGCCTGGCCGAGCCGAAGGCGCTGACCTTGTGGGAAGCGCAATTCGGCGATTTCGCCAACGGCGCCCAGGTGGTGTTCGACCAGTTCATCTCCAGCGGCGAGCGCAAGTGGCTGCGCATGTCGGGCCTGGTCTGCCTGCTGCCGCATGGCTATGAGGGCCAGGGTCCGGAGCATTCCTCGGCGCGTCTCGAACGCTTCCTGCAGCTCTGCGCCGAAGACAATATGCAAGTCGCCAACTGCACCACGCCGGCCAACTACTTCCACATATTGCGCCGGCAGCTGAAGCGCGACTTCCGCAAGCCGCTGATCCTGATGACGCCGAAGTCGCTGCTGCGCCACAAGCGGGCAGTATCGACGCTGCCGGAGATTTCGGGCGAAAGCTCGTTCCACCGGCTGCTGTGGGACGATGCCCAGCTGTTGCAGAACCAAACGATCAAGCTGGTCAAGGATTCCAAGATCCGCCGCGTCGTCCTGTGCTCGGGCAAGGTCTATTACGACCTCTATGAGGAGCGCGAGAAGCGCGGCATCAACGACATCTATCTGCTGCGCGTCGAACAGCTCTATCCGTTCCCAGCCAAGGCGCTGATCACCGAACTGTCGCGTTTCCGCAACGCCGAGATGGTGTGGTGCCAGGAAGAGCCCAAGAACATGGGCGCCTGGTCCTTCATCGATCCGTATCTGGAATGGGTGCTGGCGCATATCGACGCCAAGCACCAGCGGGTGCGCTACACCGGACGTCCGGCGGCGGCATCGCCGGCGACCGGGTTGATGTCGAAGCATCTGGCGCAGCTCGCGGCCCTGCTCGAAGATGCGCTCGGTGAGTAAAGCAGAATTGGGCGAATAGAATTCGGCCCACAGAACAGACAGAGAAGAAACGGACAGGCACAATGGCTACCGAAATCCGCGTTCCCACTCTCGGCGAATCCGTCACCGAGGCGACCATCGGCAAATGGTTCAAGAAGGTCGGCGATGCCATTGCCGTCGACGAGCCGCTGGTCGAGCTCGAAACCGACAAGGTGACAGTGGAAGTGCCCGCCGCTGCTGCCGGCACGCTGGGCGAGATCACCGCCAAGGAAGGTGAGACCGTCGGCGTCGGCGCGCTGCTGGGGTCGATCTCGGCCGGCGGAGCCGCCGCCGCACCTGCAAACAAGCAGGAGGCCAAGCCGCAAGCCGTCTCGCAAGCGTCGAGCCCCGACGCGGCCCATACGACCAAGCAGGCCGCGGCCGAGACCGCCAAGATCGCCGGTGATGCCGGCGCGGTCGAGCCACGCTCTATGCCGCCGGCGCCGGCTGCCGCAAAGCTGATCGCCGAGGCCAATCTGTCCGTCGACCAGGTGTCCGGCTCGGGCAAGCGCGGCCAGGTGCTGAAGGGCGATGTGCTCGACGCAATTTCCAAGGGCGCACCGTCGCAGCCGGCTGAAACGCCGAGAGCCGCACCGGCGCCCGTCGCGGTGCGCGCGCCGTCCTCCGGTGACGATGCCTCGCGTGAAGAACGCGTGCGCATGACCAAGCTGCGCCAGACCATCGCGCGCCGGCTGAAGGAAGCGCAGTCGACCGCCGCCATGCTGACCACCTTCAACGAGGTCGACATGTCAGCGGTGATGGCGCTCAGGACCAAGTACAAGGACATCTTCGAGAAGAAGCACGGCGTGAAGCTTGGCTTCATGGGCTTCTTCACCAAGGCCGTCACCCACGCCTTGAAGGAGATCCCCTCAGTCAATGCCGAGATCGACGGCACCGACATCATCTTCAAGAACTATGCCCATATCGGCGTTGCCGTCGGCACCGAAAAGGGCCTCGTAGTGCCGGTGGTGCGCGATGCCGATCAGATGTCGATCGCCGAGATCGAAAAGGACATCGGCCGGCTGGGCATTGCCGCGCGTGACGGCAAGTTGTCGGTCGCCGACATGCAGGGCGGCACGTTCACCATCTCCAACGGTGGCGTTTACGGCTCGCTGATGTCGACGCCGATCCTGAATGCGCCGCAGTCGGGCATCCTCGGCATGCACAAGATTCAGGATCGGCCCGTCGTGGTCGGCGGCCAGATCGTGATCCGGCCGATGATGTACCTGGCGCTCTCCTACGATCATCGCATCGTCGACGGCAAGGAAGCAGTGACCTTCCTGGTGCGCGTCAAGGACAGTCTGGAAGATCCGGAACGGCTGGTGCTCGACCTCTAGAGGCTGGTCGGTTTTGAGCCGGGGAAAGGACTGCGCCGCCGCATGACGACCCGTTCCTCGCGCTTCCGGTCCGGAATGGTTTTCACGGCAGTGTGTGCGGTCGGCGTCACGCAAGCTGTGTCTACAGCCCACGCCGCCTGCCCGCTGGCGCTCGCCGTCTATGGCGATGCCGAGAGCGAGGCCGGCATCGATTTCCGGCCGACGACGGATGCGGTCACCGTCACCAACGCCTTCAAGATGGTGCTCGACAAGGGCGGCGTGCTCGACGGCATCGTCATGTGGACATCAGGCGTTTCGCGGCCGCACGGCTCGCTGATGTACAAATGCCCGACCGGCGACGTCACCGGCGATGAGCTTGCCGCCTGCACGGTCTGGCAAGGTGTCGTCTACAGCGCCGACGACAAGGGCAACATCGCCCTGTTGGCGGCTGAAGGCACGGACGCACCGCAGAGCCTGATCTTCCCCGATCTCGGGCCGTCGCTGCAGATGTCGTCGGCCTTCGTCGCCAACGGTTTCTCGAAACTGCCATGGGACGTGTTTCTGCTGAAAGGGTGCCAGGAATGAGCGCGGCCAAGAAGGTTCTTCTGGTCACCGGCGGCAGCCGCGGCATTGGCGCGGCCACCTGCCGGCTTGCGGCGAAGGCCGGCTACCGCGTCGCGGTCAACTATGCCGCGAACGAGGCGGCCGCCAGGGCGCTGGTCGCCGAGATCGAGGCGGCGGGGGGCGAGGCTTTTGCCGTCAAGGGTGACGTCGGCAACGAAGGCGACATCGTGGCAATGTTCGAGGCGGTCGACCACCGCTTCGGCAGGCTCGATGGCCTCGTCAACAATGCCGGCGTCGTCGACGTCAAGGCGCGTGTCGACGAGATGAGCCTGGCGCGGCTGGAGCGCATGATGCGCATCAATGTCATCGGCTCGTTTCTGTGCGCCCGCGAAGCGGTCAGGCGCATGTCGAGCAAGAATGGCGGCCAGGGCGGCGCCATCGTCAACATTTCGTCGGCGGCGTCGATACACGGCTCGCCCGGCGAATATGTCGACTATGCCGCGTCCAAGGCGGCGATCGACACCTTCACGCTCGGGCTGGCACGCGAAGTCGCGACTGAAGGCGTGCGTGTCAATGCGATACGGCCAGGCATAATCGACACCGAGATCCACGCCTCCGGCGGCCAGCCAGACCGGGTCGAGCGGTTCCGTGACATGCTGCCGATGAAACGCGCCGGCACGGCGGATGAAGTCGCGCATGCCATTCTCTATCTTTTGTCGGATGAAGCGTCCTATACGACGGGCGCGATCCTGAATGTTAGCGGCGGCCGCTGAAGGCCACAAATCAAAGGGATAGAGCATGATGGTCTCCGAAAACCGCTTCACACTTTTCGGCATCACGCTCTAGGCAAGAAGGACACCCATCATGGCTTATGACGTCGTTATCATCGGATCGGGACCGGGCGGCTATGTCTGCGCCATCAAGGCGGCGCAACTCGGGCTGAAGGTCGCGGTGGTCGAGAAGAACGCCACTTTCGGCGGCACCTGCCTCAACATCGGCTGCATCCCGTCCAAGGCGCTGCTTTACGCCTCCGAGATGTTCGCGGAGGCCGGCCATTCCTTCGATACGCTGGGCGTCGAGATACCGGCGCCGAAACTCAATCTGAAGAAGATGATGGCGCATAAGGACGCGACCGTCTCGGCCAACGTCAACGGCGTCGCCTTCCTGTTCAAGAAGAACAAGATCGACTCGTTCCGCGGCACCGGGAAGGTGGTCGCCGCTAGCAAGGTCTCGGTGACGGCTGAGGACGGCAAGGTCGAGGAGATCGAGACGAAAAACATCGTCATTGCCACTGGCTCGGATGTCGCCGGCATTCCCGGCGTCAAGGTCGACATCGACGAGAAGGTGATCCTGTCGTCGACCGGCGCCCTGTCGCTGGAGAAAGTGCCGGGCCATCTGGTGGTGGTCGGCGGCGGCGTCATCGGGCTGGAGCTCGGCTCGGTCTGGGCAAGACTCGGCGCCAAGGTCACCGTGGTCGAGTTCCTCGATACGATCCTGGGCGGCATGGACGGCGAGGTTTCCAAACAGTTCCAGCGCCTGCTCTCCAAGCAGGGCTTCGAGTTCAAGCTCGGCGCCAAGGTGACCGGGGTCACCAAGGCCAAGAAGGGCGCGACGGTTACCTTCGAGCCGGTCAAGGGCGGGGCGGCCGAGACCATCGAGGCCGACGCGGTGCTGATCTCGACCGGGCGCCGGGCCTATTCCGACAGTCTCGGGCTGAAGGAGGCCGGCGTCGAGGTCGATGAGCGCGGCCGGGTCAAGACCGACGGGCATCTGCGGACCAATGTGGCCGGCATCTACGCCATCGGCGATGTCATCGCTGGACCGATGCTGGCGCACAAGGCAGAGGATGAAGGCGTGGCGGTTGCCGAGACCATTGCCGGCCAGGCAGGCCATGTGAACTACGACGTCATCCCGAGCGTCGTCTACACCAGCCCGGAAATCGCTTCGGTCGGCAAGACCGAGGAGGAGCTGAAGAAGGCCGGCATTGATTACAAGATCGGCAAATTCCCGTTCACCGCCAACGGCCGCGCACGCGCCATGCTGCACACCGACGGCTTCGTGAAGATCCTCGCTGACAAGGTCAGCGACCGCGTGCTCGGCGTCCACATTGTCGGCTTCGGCGCTGGCGAGATGATCCATGAGGCTGCGGTACTGATGGAGTTCGGCGGCTCGTCCGAAGACCTCGCCCGCACCTGCCACGCGCACCCGACAATGTCGGAAGCGGTCAAGGAAGCGGCACTGGCCACGTTCTTCAAGCCGATCCATATCTGATTTCGACAGGGAAGTTTGCGGCACGTCGGCGGTGAAGGATCGCTACCCTCGCCAATAACAGGCCCAAAAACAAAACGGCCCGCTTCGCAGCGGGCCGTTCGTTATTAAATTCAGTGGCCTGATTACTGGGCCGGTGCGGGAGCCGGAGCAGGCGCGGGAGCCGGGGCTGGTGCCGGAGCGGGCTCAGGCGCAGGTGCGGGCGCCGGGGCTGGCGCGGGAGCCGGTTCGGCGGGCTTCATCGGCTCAGCCGGTGCAGGCGCAGGTGCCGGTGTGCTGGCTGCCGGCGGCTCGGCGGGTGCCGGATGCTCGCCGCTTCTTCCAAAAACATAGTACGCGACAATCGCAAGGATGACGACGACCAGCGCAATCAGCCAGCCGCTGCCACCGCCCGATTTGGGCGCCGGGCCCGGGTCGTTAGGGTTCGACATAAAAGTGTCCTCCGTGGATGAAAAGCATCAAACAACACCCATCAACGCGCAACCGTTGAACGGGTTTCATACTAGGCCTGGAAATCGCCGAACGCAGGAAAATTCTGATTTGCAACCGCTCGATGGCCTGTATTTCCCCCGCAAAATCAATCGCGAGTGAGCAGAAATGAGCTTACCTGTACTTTTTCGCCAAGAATAGGGCCAACTGGTCTTCGGACCGCGAATCAGCTGCGGACCCAGACACAACCGTGCCTTGCGTGATTCGGCAGGCAAGGAGCCGCGCAGATCAGTCGACGGCAGTGACAGTATAACCGGCTTTGCGAAAATCCTCCACCAGGCCTTCGGGGCCGGGAAGATGCAGGGCGCCGACCGCCATGAAGGCGTTGCCCTTGGCCAGGATGGGCTGGGCATGGTCGACCATCACCTTGTTGCGGTCGGTGATCATGGCCTGCTCGAAGGCGGCGTACCCTGCAGCGTCGTCCTCTTCGCCTGGGGACATTGACCGCAGGAGCGGCCAGAACGTGCCGGTGTCGCCGCGCTGGTAGAGCACGATCATGGTCTCGTTGATGTCGTTTATCTTGTCGCCGAGCTTCAAGGTTTCAACCAGCCCTTTGATGTGAAAGGCGATCGGCAGCGAAGCCATGGCGCGGAGCTGGCCGGCGGCGGTTTCCAGGCCTTCCACCGGCTTTCCATTGGCCTTGGCGTCCTCAGCCAGCTTGACGTCGAGAACCGGCGCGCCGCCTGCCTGGCGGGCGACCTCGCAGACCGGCAGCGCGACCATGGCCGACAGCAGCCACGGCTTCATCTTGGAGACGCTCGCCGGCGGAATGCCGCGCGCATCGAGCCCCTTGTTCACCGCGGCCGCATCCTCCGGCGACAACAGCGACGACAGCGTCGTGCTGTCGGTGAACATCATCAGCTCGGGCTCCTTGAGCATGGCCTCCATCATCTTCTGCTTGTCGAGCACGTCGGTGGTTTCGATGATGATAGTACCGGCGGCGTCGTAGGCCCGCTTGGCGGCCGGCGGCAGCGCGGTCACGCGTGGGTCGGTCATGTGCATGGTGCCGAATAGGAAGGACGGCTTTTCGCCTGATTTTTCCAACTTCCACAATAGGCCCTTGCCGTTCAGCGTCGCCGCCGCTTGCGCCTCGATCCTGGCATAGGTGGCGGGGTCGTCCTTCTGCAGGGCCGACAGCAGATCAGCGCCGGTGCAGACCGGGACGTCGGCATGCGCCTTACCGGCGGCGAGCAGCAGCACGATGAGGAAAGACAGGAAAAACAGCGCGTTGAGCGCGACAAGCAGCTTCAGCGACGCAAGGGCCGCGCGGTCGGCGATGGCGATGACGCGTTTCATGATCGCTTTTCTAGGACCGAAAAGCGGCGAAACGGTTAATCGGCGCCGCAAATTTGAAGAGTTCACGCCCTTGGGTGGGCGGACTCATAGATTTCAAGCAGCCTTGCGGTGTCGACGCCGGTGTAGACCTGCGTCGTCGACAGGCTGGCATGGCCGAGAAGCTCCTGGATGGTGCGCAAGTCACCGCCGCGGCCAAGCAGATGGGTGGCGAACGAGTGGCGCAAGGCGTGCGGGGTGGCGGTATCCGGCAGGTTGAGCGCCGAGCGCAGTTTGGACATGTCGCGCTGGACGATGGCCGGATTGAGCGGTCCGCCGCGGGCGCCACGAAACAGCAGGCCCTTGGGGTCGAGATGGTAGGGGCACAGTTTGCGGTATTCGGCGATGGCGCGCAGCGCCACCGGCAGCACCGGCACCAGCCGCGTCTTGCCGCCCTTGCCTGTGACGCGCAGCACGGTGTCGGCTTCCGAGGCCAGGTCGGCGGCACTGAGGCCAAGCGCTTCGGAAATTCGCAGGCCCGAACCGTAGAGCAGCGTCAGCACGGCGGCGTTGCGGGCGGCAATCCAGGGCTCCTCCGCCAATTGGCCTTCCACCGAGACGACATGTTTGGCGTCGCTGGCGGTGAGTGGCTTGGGCAGCGATTTCGGTTGGCGCGGGGCGCGCAGCGCTGCCGCTCCCGCTGCGTTGGCGAGGCCACGCCGCTCGAGGAAACGCAGCAGCGAACGGATGCCGGCAAGACCCCGGCCGAGCGTACGGGCGCCGGCGCCGGCGTTGCGCCGCGCGGCAAGAAAGCCGCGCAGATCGGCCGGACGCAAAGTGGCGATGTCGGAAATGCCGGGCGAGCCGCCGCAATGTCCGGTCAGGAAATGCAAGAACTGGCGCGTATCCCGCTCATAGGCTTCGACTGTCGCCGGCGACAGCCGGCGTTCGCGCGCCAGCATCTTCAGCCAGCTCTCGCGCGCTGCCTGGAGGTCGGGTTTTGCCGGGATGAGAAATTCCTGCATACGGCCATTGTCAGGCAGCCGGGTTAGGAAGCAGTGAAGAAGCTGTCATTGAAATGGCCACGGGAGGGCGTTAGAGCAGGGCAAAGGACATCAGCCATGAGCAAGCCCCAAAACCCTGTCCAGATGGCCGTGATCGGCGCCGCCCATGGCATCAAGGGCGAGCTCAGGGTCAAAACCTTCACCGGCGAGCCGCTGGCGCTGGCTGATTATGGGCCGCTCTATGCCAAGGACGGCCGCGCCTTCCAGATCATCGACATTCGGCCCGCCAACACCGTCGTCGTGGTGCGCTTCAAGGGCATTGCTGACCGCAACGCCGCCGAGGCGCTGGCTGGCACGGAGCTGTTCGTCGACCGCTCGATGCTGCCCGACGATGGCGAGGAGGACGAGTTCTACCACGCCGATCTCGTCGGGCTCGAGGTCCGCGACGATAAGGACGCGGTCATCGGCAAGGTGGTCGCCGTGCACAATTTCGGCGGCGGCGACATTCTCGACGTCACACTCGGCGGGCGCAAAGGCGTGCTGATCCCGTTCACCCAGGCCGCCGTGCCGCAGGTGGCGGTTGCCGAGGGGTTTGTCCGCGTCGATCCGGCCGCCGCCGGTATGATCGACGACGAGGATGGCGAGACACCGCGAGAAGACAATTTCGACGCGAAGGGCCGGCCGCGCGGGCCTAAGGACGCCGGAGGCAACCGGTGACGTTCAAGGCATCGGTGCTGACGCTCTATCCCGAGATGTTTCCGGGTCCGCTCGGCCTGTCGCTGGCCGGGCGGGCGCTGGAGGCAGGTACTTGGTCACTGGAAGCGGTCCAGATCCGCGACTTTGCTGAGGACCGCCACCACACGGTGGACGACACACCGGCCGGCGGCGGCGCCGGTATGGTGATGCGCGCCGATGTGCTGGCCAAGGCGATCGACCGCACGGCGCCAGAGGGCGATCCGCGGCCAAAACTGCTGATGAGCCCGCGCGGCAAACCGCTGACGCAGGCGCGCGTGCGCGAGCTTGCGGCCGGGCCGGGCGCCGTCATCGTCTGCGGCCGCTTCGAAGGCGTCGACCAGCGGCTGATCGAGGCGCGGAACCTGGAGGAGGTCTCCATCGGCGACTTCATCCTCTCCGGCGGCGAGCCGGCCGCACTTGTGCTGCTCGACGCCGTGGTGCGGCTGTTGCCCGGCGTGATGGGCAATGCGGTGTCAGGCGAAGAGGAAAGCTTTGAGAACGGCCTGCTCGAACATCCGCACTATACGCGGCCACAGGAATTCGAGGGCAGGCCGATCCCCGACGTGCTGACGTCAGGCAATCACAAGAAGATCGCCGCCTGGCGCCGCGCGGAGTCCGAGAAGCTGACCAGGGATCGGCGACCGGATTTGCTCGCCGCTCAGCCCTTGGCAAAATAATAAAACGCCAGAAACAGGCCGACGGCGATGACGAAGCCGCGTACTGCGTTTTGCGGCACGCGCTTGGCGATCCAGACACCGGCATAGCCGCCGAGCGCGCCGCCGGGGATCATGACGATCGCTTGCGGCCAGGCGACGACGCCGCCGGAGACGAAGACGATGATCGCTACCGCCGCGATAACCACGGCCAGCATGTTCTTCAGCGCATTCAGCCGGTGATAGTCGCCGGCCTGTGTCAGGCCGAGCGTCGCCAGCATCATCACGCCCATGCCGGCGCCGAAGAAGCCGCCATAGACCGCGGTGAAGAACTGCGCCAGCGACCCGACGAGCGAGCCGACCGCGGCCTCGTGTCCCGGCTTGGGCGCCGGCTTCAGCCACGGTCCGGCTGCGAACAGCGCGGTAGCGGCCAGCAACAGCCACGGCACCATGACGCGGAAGGACGGGTTGGACAGCGCCAGAAGGATGAAGGCGCCGGCCAGCGCGCCGGCGGCCGAGATCAGGCAGAGCAGCAGTGCGCCGCGCCAGAAATGCTCGATGTCGGTCCGGTAGGCGAGCGTCGAGGTGATGTAGCCCGGAAACTGCGTCACCGAGGACGTGGCGTTGGCGACGATCGGCGGTACGCCGACCAGCGACATGGCGCCGAAGGTGATGAACGTGCCGCCGCCGGCGACCGCGTTGCATGCGCCCGACAGAAAGCCTGCCGCAAACAGCAGCGCCGCGTCGAGAACGGACATGTCGAAAATCGTCATGAGAGTGGCGCCGGACAAGTATGCGTCGTCCGGCTTAGGAAGCTTGGAGGGCAGGCGCAACCCTGCACTGGACGATTGCGTGGTGGCATGCGACCAAAAAAGACAGGGCCAAGGCGTGACAAGTGAGTGAAATAGCTGTATGTGCCCGCCCGTACTGGCGAGAAAATCTCCCAGACCCGTCAACAATGACGGTGTAGTCGCCCCTGCCCGATGTCCAGAAGACAGATGTCTCGGAGACAAAGGGCATAGCCGAGCGGTCAATGGAACTGCAAGGCGAGTGCCGGACGCTCTGACTGTCGGAAGAACAAGAAGTGGACTATTGAGATGGATATCATCCGTCAGCTCGAGGCCGAACAGGCCGCCAAGATCGAAGCCAAGCGCAAGCTTCCCGAATTCCAGCCCGGCGACACCGTGCGCGTCCAGGTCCGCGTGACCGAAGGCACCCGCACCCGTGTTCAGGCCTATGAGGGCGTTGTCATCGCCCGCGCCGGCGCCGGCTTCCAGGAAAACTTCACCGTCCGCAAGATCTCCTACGGCGAAGGCGTCGAGCGCGTTTTCCCGGTCTTCTCGCCGATGGTCGAGGGCGTCGAGATCGTGCGCCGCGGCAAGGTGCGCCGCGCCAAGCTCTATTATCTGCGCGACCGTCGCGGCAAGTCGGCCCGTATTTCGGAAAACACCGGCGTGCGCGCCCGCAAGCTCAACGATGAGGAGCGCGATGCGCTGAACGCCGAGAAGGCCCGCATCGAAGCCGAGAAGGTAGCCGCCGCCCAGGCGCTGGCCGCAGAGACGGCCGCCAAGGAAGCCGCCGAGAAGAAGGCCGCCGACGAGGCTGAAGCGGCAGCCAAGGCCGCTGCGGAAGCCACCCCGGCCGAATAAGATCTCGACCAAGGATTTTGGAAAGGCGGCTTCGGCCGCCTTTTTTCGTTTCACCAGACCTGTGAACGATTGTCGGCCGAGAAATTGGGGCTCGGCTGTTGACCGCGCATTATCATCTTGTGTACTAAATAATCGTACACAAATTAATTGGAGAACTGAAATGGCACTCTACACCACACAGGCTCGCGTCACCGGCGGCCGCGCCGGCCATGGCGAAACCAGCGACGGCCTGCTCAAGGTCGACCTCGCTTTGCCTAGGGAACTCGGTGGACAGGGTGGCGCCACCAATCCCGAGCAGCTGTTCGCGGTCGGCTATGCCGCCTGCTTCGAAAGCGCCATCCGCTTCGTCGCGCGCAAGCAAAAGCTGCCGCTGACCGATGCGTCTGTGACCTCGACCGTCAGCCTGCTTCCCAACGGCGAAGGGTTCAAGCTCGGTGTCGCGCTCGCCGCCGAGACGAAGGGCCTTGATCAGGCGGCGGCGGAAGCGCTTGTATCGGAAGCGCACAAGATCTGCCCCTATTCAAACGCGATCAAGGGCAATGTCGAGGTGGCGCTTTCGACAGTGGCGCTTCCGGCAAAGGCAGCATGACGACGAAGACCGAAACCAGAGCCACAGAAGTCCCGGCGGATACCGCCGGGACGATCGCTGTTCCGCGCCTGGACCAGCAGCTCTGCTTCGCGCTCTATTCCGCGAGCGGGCTGATGACCAAACTCTACCGACCCCTGCTCGACCCGCTCGGCCTCACCTATCCGCAATATCTGGCGATGCTGGCGCTGTGGCAGCATGCGCCGAGCACGGTTGGCGAGCTCGGCGAGGCGCTGGGGCTGGATTCGGCGACGCTGACGCCGCTGCTCAAGCGGCTTGAGGTGGGTGGCCTGGTCACCCGCCGACGCGACCCAGCCGACGAGCGCCGCGTGCTGGTCGAACCGACCGCAAAGGGCCAGGCGCTGCGCGCACGCATCAAGGATGTATCCGCCGGCCTTGCCTGCGCCATGCCGCTGGAAGTCGAGGAGCTGAAGTCGCTGCACCGGACCTTGACCGGGTTTGTCGCAAAATTGCGTGACGCGGCGTCACCATCCTGACCCGTCGTTTGACGGTTTCCCTTGTGCTCGAAAGCGGCCTAGTTAGCCATAGCGGGTCACGGAAGAATGCCGACCGCGAAGCGTTCTAAAACCGCGCCGGTTGAAGGCATTGGAATCCACTTTCACCGGACGCTGAGCACCGGACCGGCTTGCAAGCCGTCTGCGGACGGCTAAAGTCGCGCCTGGATTTTCATGTGAGCCCGGCTGCAAGCGGGCTTCTCATCCTGGAGTGTATCATGACCAAATCGAAACTGCTGCTGGCCGGCCTGCTGGCCTGTTTCCTCGCGCCCGTTGCTGCATGGGCGGCCGATGCGCTGCCCGACCTCGGCGGCAAGAAGGTGGTGGTGGTGACGGAAAACGCCTATCCGCCGCTGCAGTTCATCGACCCCAAGACCGGTAAGCAGATCGGCTGGGAATATGACGCGATGGACGAGATCGCCAAGCGGCTGAACTTCAAGGTCGAGTATCAGAACACCTCCTGGGATGCGATGATCCAGGCGGTTTCCGACAACCAGTACAACATCGGCATGACCGGCATCACCATCAAGGACGACCGCAAGGAGAAGGTCGATTTCTCCGACCCCTATATGCGCTCGGAACAGTTCATGCTGGTGCGCGGCGACGAAAGCCGCTTCACCGACGCCAAGACCTTCGGCGCCTTCAAGGACGGGCTGATCGGCGCGCAGGCCGGCACGACGCCCTTCTACACCGCCGTCTACAGCGTGCTCGACGGCAATGAGCAGAACCCGCGCATCAAGCTGTTCGAGACGTTCGGCGCCACCGTACAGGCGCTGAAGTCCGGTGACGTCGATGTCGTCCTGACCGATGGCACCGCAGGCAAGGGCTATGTCGACGCCTCCGAAGGCAAGCTGAAGCTGATCGGCGGCCCGCTCGGCACCGAGGATTTCGGCTTCATTTTTCCGAAGGGTTCGGATCTGGTGAAGCCGGTCAATGCGGCGATCGCGGCGCTCAAGGCGGATGGGACGATCGAGGCGCTCAACAAGAAGTGGTTTCTTGATTACAAGATGGGGCAGTAGCCCATCTTGGCGCTACGGCCGGTAAAGATGCCAATCTCCCCCCTTGCGGGGGAGATGCCCGGTAGGGCAGAGGGGGGTGTGCAGGATCACCTCCCTTTTATTTTGAGCTTCTCCAAAGAGAACCTGGCCAGAGGACTGATCGGTTGACAGGTTGGAGGGACAGCACCCCCCTCTGTCCTGCCGGACATCTCCCCCGCAAGGGGGGAGATCAGTGGCTTTTGCGAAGGCAGCTATTTGCCGGCGTTGGGCATTGATGCCACCCGTCTCCACCCAAAAATCCGATTTCCCCTGGTGGCTTGCCGCCGCGATCGTTCTCGCGGTGATCGCCGCGCTCTACATTGCCACCAGCGATCTCTATGCCCAGGTCTTCGCCACCGTCGCCAAGGGCATCGGCATCACCGTCTTTGTCACCGTGGTCGCCTTTGCGCTGGCGTCGGCCATCGGCCTCGGCATTGCGCTGATGGGGTTGTCTGGGTCGCGCTGGCTCAGGCAAATCGCCCGCTTCTATGTCGAGATCATCCGTGGCGTGCCCATCCTGGTGCTGCTGTTCTGGATCGCCTTTGCCGGTGCGCCGGCCTTCGTCGCCGCCTGGAATGCGCTGACCGCGCCGTTGCAGAATGCCGGCCTGATGGGCGAGCTTTTGGTGCGCGACGTCTCGCTGTTGTGGCGGGCCATCATGGCGCTGACCATCGGTTATTCGGCCTTCATCTCCGAGGTTTTTCGCGCCGGCATCCAGGCGGTCGAGAAGGGCCAGATCGAAGCGGCCAAGGCGTTGGGGTTGTCGCGCACGCAGCGCTTCCGGCTGATCGTGTTTCCGCAGGCGATCCGCACCATATTGCCGCCGCTCGGCAACGACTTCGTCGCCATGGTCAAGGATTCGTCGCTGGTCTCGGTGCTCGGCGTCGCCGACATCACCCAGATGGGCAAGATCTACGCCGCCGGCTCGTTCCGCTTCTTCGAGACCTATTCGATCGTCGCCTATATCTACCTCATCCTGACCGTCGGCCTGTCGCTGGCGCTGCGCGCGCTGGAGAAGCGGCTACGCAACCAGCATCAGGAATAGAAGTCGGGCGAAGACGCGGCTACCATCACGGATGATGCGGCCAGTTGCGGAGAGAGTCCCATGATCGTCGACAAGGCCAATGCGGCGCTGGAATCGGTCTATACCGCCGATACGCCGGAAGCGCTCGCAGAGGCTTACGCCGCATGGGCCGCGACCTATGACAGCGAAACCGCCTCGCTCGGTTATTTGCTGCCGTTCCTGATCACCGCCTGGGTGGCGCGGCATGTGCCGGCGGGCGAAGGGCCGCTGCTCGACGCTGGCTGCGGCACCGGCCTGTCGGGGCCATCGCTCAAGGCGCTGGGCTATGCCGACATTGCCGGGCTCGACCTCTCCGACGACATGCTGAAGATCGCCGGCAGCCGCAACGCCTATGGCGATTTGAAAAAGGCGATGCTCGGCGGCCCGCTGCCCTGGCCGGACGGCCATTTTCGCGCCTTCTTCTCGACCGGCGTGTTCACCATCAGCCATGCGCCGGCGTCCGGCCTGCACGAGCTTGTCCGCATCACCAGAAAGGGCGGCCACGCCATCTTCACCGTGCGCGACCAGGTGTTCGAAACCGGCGGCTTCCAGGCCGTGTTCGACGAACTGGAGCAGGCCGGGAAATGGCGGCCGGTCGAGCAAAGCCCATGGTTCCGCTGCTACGCCATCGCCGAGCCGGACGCGCTGGTGAAGACTTTTGTGTTCGAGGTGGTTTGAGCGGTGAGTTCGCCCACTTTGGCGCCCTTCCTCTCCCTCCGGAGGGGGGAGAGCGACTATCTGGGGGGTCAAGTTGCATTTGCGAACTCACTTCTCGCGTCGCGTGCTTTTGCATTGAGGATGACGAGAAGTTTTCTGGCAAGCGCGATGCGGATGAGCATTTTGGGCTTTCCCGCCAGTTGCAACCTTTGAGCGAACGCTTTGAGATGTGGATCGAACTTAGCCACGATGGCTGCGACGATGAAGAGGATGCCACGCGGCCCGGCGCGTCCGGCGCGCACATGCCTGTTGCC